>NZ_QVFL01000009.1:4933-165376 GCF_003434225.1 Absiella sp. AM29-15 | reverse complement strand
GTACGGTTCTTAGACGAGAAAGCGGGAGTAATCTCGCTGACTTAGTCGACTATGGAGAATTGTCAAGAAATCTTGGAGGAACGTTTATCGATATGATGTCAGGCAGATATATCATCAATGTACTGGAACCTAAACAATGGACTACTGCCGATTACGAAGTGGATGAAAAAGATGATGCAATCCCTAAAACATTTAAACAAACAACGATATTGTCCCAACATATTTCTTTCTTAAAGGACTTCTTCAAAACTTATAAGGATTTCAGTGATGAACAGCTGGATACACTGGAGATCATGTTGATCAAATTATATAGTCATTTTGATATTACAGAGAAGACGGATCTAACAAAATTGCGTCATGATGGATATCCCATGCTATCAGATCTTTATGACTATATCGATGAAGAATATAAGCATTTCAAGGATAATGGAACGCATATCTTTAAGCGAGATACATTGAGAGAAATCTTACTGCTGCTTCATTCCATCTGTATTGGAAGCGACAGTAAGTTTTTTAATGGACATACGAATATAACAGGAAATCAATGTTTAACATTTGGTGTTAAGGGATTGTTACAGGCGAATAAGGCTTTGAGGAATGCCTTACTGTTCAATATTCTGTCATTCATGTCTAATGAGCTGCTGACGAATGGACACACTATAGCATCCATTGACGAGCTGTATCTTTTCCTTACCAATATGACTGCTGTGGAATATATCCGAAACTTCATGAAGCGTGTTCGTAAAAAAGAAAGTGCAGTAATCCTAGCATCACAAAACCTCGAGGATTTCAATATCGAGGGTATTCGTGAACTGACAAAACCCTTATTTTCCATTCCTGCTCATGCTTTTCTGTTCAATGCCGGTAATACGGATTCAAAGTTTTATATCGATACATTGCAGCTGGAGGAAAGTGAATATGATTTGATTAAATATCCACAGCGTGGTGTTTGTTTATATAAATGCGGAAATGAGCGTTATAATCTGGCAGTACATGCTCCTGAATATAAAGAAAGGTTGTTCGGTGAACAGGGAGGAAGATGATGGAGGTAGCTTATAATGAAGGATCAGCATTTTGGAATCGAAATCGAGATGACTGGCCTCACAAGATCTTCAGCCGCTAATATTATCGCAAAGCACTTTGAAAGTGAGGCAAGTCAAGAACATGATTACTATGATACATATACGGTAAAGGATCAAGACGGACGTAAATGGAAGGTTATGTTCGATTCAAGTATTACACCATATAGAGGAAGGAATCGGATATATGATTCAGAATATAAGGTTGAAGTTGTTAGTCCAATTTGCAATTATGAAGATATTGAAACCATACAGGAAATAACCAGAAAGCTAAGAAAAGGTCATGCGAAGGTCAATTCCAGCTGTGGTATTCATATTCATATAGATGCCTCTAAGCATGATGCCAGATCCTTGCGTAATATAACTAATATTATGTATTCAAAAGAGGATCTGATCTATAAGGCATTACAAGTTGATGTTTCCAGAGAAAATCGTTATTGTAAAAAAGTTGATGAAGCATTTATCCAAAAATTAAATAGAGCTAAACCTGACAGTTTAGATAAAGTGAAAAAGATCTGGTATAACGATAATACCTTTCGAGCTAATGAACACTATGATAGATCCCGCTACCATGCGCTGAATCTACATAGTGTTTTTTCAAAAGGAACGATTGAATTCAGATTGTTTAATGGAACACTTCACGCAGGAGAAATCAAATCCTATATTCAGTTTTGTCTGGCAATTAGCAATCAGGCATTGACACAAAAAAAGGCAAGCAGGAGAAAGACACAATCAACAAATGAGAAATACACGTTTCGCACTTGGCTCCTCAGACTCGGAATGATAGGTGATGAATTTAAAACCGCAAGACTACATCTGCTAAAAAATCTTGATGGTTGTATCGCATGGAAAGATCCTGCTCAGGCAGAAAGACAAAAGGAGCGATTACGAATCAAGCGGGAAGAGGAACTCGCGGCTCAAGACATTTCTGAACCGATTGAAGCAGATATGATGCAGGAGGAAGGACCTGTCATGAGCATGTAAGGAGATGATAAAAGATGAGCAAATTATATATAGCATATGGCAGTAATCTGAATAAAGAGCAAATGAAATTTCGCTGTCCTGATGCACAGCTGGTAGGTGTTGGAGAGATTCCCAACTATCAGCTTTTGTTTCGTGGAGGCAGAAATGCAGTTGCAACAATAGAGCCACAGGAGGGAAAATGTGTTCCTTTTGGGCTATGGAAGATCAGTGATCGGGATGAGCTGGCACTGGATCGTTACGAAGGGTATCCCAATCTGTATTACAAAAAGAGTTTCGCAATGCAGATACAGGGACAGAGTGCAGAGGCTATGGCATACATTATGGATCCTAAATATGAAATCGGTGTTCCTTCACAAACGTATTATCAAACGATCCAGCAGGGATATAGGGACTGCGGACTAGACTGTGATGTTTTGGATGATGCTGTTCAAAGGAGTAGAGATATCTATCATAAGCAGTTGGATATGGAAGCAATGCAGATGGGGATGAAGTAATGTGGGCAGCTGTACTCAAAGGAGTCAAAGCATTCACTATGTTGAAAAACAAAAGTACACAGAATCTGGGAAAGAAGATCATGATTGCTCTTCTTTCTCCTGTGATCGCTTTTGTTTTTTTGGTTGGCGGAATCTTTTCTGATGGAATCAATTTCAACCATAATTTGATATTTGATCTGTTTAATGGTGTACCTGTTTCTATAACAGGTATGGAATCGAATCAGATAGCATTCATTCATGAAATAGAAGGAATGATACCCATACTGAATCAGAAAATAGATACAGAGAATATTGGTTTTGCAGAAGGGGAATCAGTCGATGCGTACCTTGTTAAAGGTTTTTATATAGGCATTATGTTTTCTAATCAGCAATTTCACCTGACAGAAGAAAATGTAGATGATTGGATGCAATGCTATATTGAACCATCTGAAAATGGAACAGGAGAAAAAGAGGAACATAATGAAACAAAAAAGCATCCAGTGAATGACACCGCTATTATCTTCTCATTGATGGAACATAATATGAATTTAGCATTGAATCAAGATACAAAGGAATTAATGCTAAAAGTTGTGGAGGGATTAAGAGGTGGTGCAGGAACATCAGGAACGGTAACAACACTTTCTAAAGAGCAAATAGAAAAATTAATAGAAAATTTACCTGAGGATACAAGTGAGTTAAGAAAACAAATCGTGATCCAAGCAGCAGATGCAGTTGGAAAGATACCTTATTATTGGGGAGGTGCGGCCTCATATCCCGGTTATGACGGCAATGATTTCGGGAAACCTGTTGCCCCAGATGAGGCAGGTAGAGGTTTAAAAGGAATGGATTGTTCACACTTTGTTGATTGGGTTTACTGGACAGTTATGAACAATAACCTTGGCAATACGAATACTACAGGTCAGATAGCACAATGTGTGAAAATCAGCCCAAGTGAGTTAAAACCAGGAGATCTTGCGTTTTTAATGGAAGGAGGTACATCCACACATGTTGGAATCTACGCAGGCAAAAATGATAAGGGAGAAGCAGTATGGATCCATGAAAATGCAGGAGATAACAATGTTTCTATGAATACTGTATCGTATTGGAATCTTTACTGTCGTCTTAATATTATGAAGGACAGATAAGAAGAAAGGATAAAAGATATGGAAGAAGATTTTAAATGGCTGGATAGATATTTGAAAACACATTATACAGGATTCGTTGTAAATAACTACGATGTTGGATGTCATCTTTATCTAAAGGATATCAACAATTTCATCCAAAATGTAGGACGATATGCAAATGTAATCATCGTAAGGAATGAAGATGGAGATACATTATTGAATACATGCGGTACCTATATTGATCGAATATGGCCAGAAATATCATGGGGTTCAAGAACAAATGAAACAATGCAAGATGCCAATTATATTGCCAATGAATTGTGTAAACTCAGGGAAGAGGAAGGCTATTTCCCTGATCCTTTACCGAAAGTGAAGAGATTTATGAAACAGGTCTTTGGACAAGAAGTCGTTGTACAAAACGATGAGTTTCTAAAGTGTGTAAGAGAAGAAGAACTTGAAGAAGATATGCAGATTGGTCGTGATCTTAGTGTTTAGAACAAAAGCAGAAATAGAGCACCTGAAACAAATATATCCAAGTGGAACAAAAATCACTATGCTTCATATGTGTGATGATCATCCAGTTCCTAAAGGTACACATGGTGTTGTTGATTTTGTAGATGATGGAGGAATGATACACATGGATTGGGAGAATGGTATGCCTATGGCAATCGATCCTAGTGAAGATGAGTTTAAGGTTGATTTAGAAAAAGTGATCTATGTTGAGAAACGTATGAAGAATGTTATAGAAGCATTAAAAAAGGAAAATGCAGAGTTTCATATCGGTAATATCGTTGAACAACGTCAGGGAAAGGATATGTCTTATCATGGCTCTCCATTTTATGAAACGATCACAATTATCCAAGATGGTGACTTAGTATTTGAACATTCAGATTTTGGAAAGCGATATTACCCAAATAAGATTGAATTTGAGAGAATGTCTGATCTTTCAAAAATCGAAGAGAATACCATCAAGCAATTACAAGATGAAATTGCAGAACTGGAAAATAAGATAAGCATCAAGAAACAGGAAATCAGCAATGTTCAAAATAATTTTAAACGTATAAATGAAACATTTGCACAGGTGTTAAATGAAGAACCAGAAGAAATCGTATGTAAACAAGAAATGAAATTTGAATAGAAAAGAGATGAAGTTAAAATCATGACACAAAAAGAAACAGAAAAACTCAGAAAAAAATATCCTGTAGGAACAAGAATCGAGTTGAAGCACATGGAGGATATGCAAGCTGTTCCGGATGGTACATTGGGCACGGTGCTACATGTTGATGATGCAGGTACGATCCATATGCTTTGGGACAATGGCAGAGGATTAGGCCTCATAGAAGGAGAAGATGAATTTCATATCATGGAAACATATATGGAATATGATAAAGAAAAAGTTACAGCGCACAGCATGAATTTCAAGTTAAGCAGTGCAAAAGAAAGGCTGTCCTTGAATAACATCGTAATAGATAATGTTATTACTTTATCTGATGAGGATTACCATTATTTCAAAGAACATTTGAATGAAAATTACAATTTTATCAGAGATAATCGAGAGATATTATCCCAGAATGGTCATTCCATACAATATCTGTTAATTAAGGGAAGCAAGGATCCAGATGCAATGATCATCCAAATAGATGGAAGAAATACGGTAGAGAATTATTGCTATATACCATATGTCGAAGACTTACAGAAACATTTTCGTTATGGAATAAGAGAAGAACAGCAATATACTGATGCGGTGTTTTCATGCAAGGATACTGAAATCAATTCTCAGCGTTGCAGGATTGAAAAAATCATCGAATTGAATCATGATGATTTCAATCATTTTGCTGGACATCTACTCTCTGAATACGGATTTCTAAAGGAAAATAGAGAGCTGATGTATAAAGATTCTGATGATCTACGTCATTGTTTGCTAGTGATCGGTAATGCTCATGAGCATGGTATTCTGGTAGATTCTTCAGGGGCGAGTTATGCTAGATACACAGCATTCATGCCAAACACAAAAGCTTTCATCAAGCAAAATCAATTAGCAAACTTGATTGAAGATATCTACGATCTTCATCACGTGAAGGAAGAAAAAATCAAAGTGTTAGTCGTAGAACCGCAGAAAAAACCACGAGTCGAAGTCATAGAGAACACACTTGATGCAAAACGAGAAATCGTTCAAGGAGAAATCGAACTCGTAGAATTAAGCGATACTGCTGATTTGATCTGTAATGAGGAAGGAAAGTATATCGGTCTAGAAGCAAATCGTCGTTTCGGTAATGATGTTCTGGTAGGTACGTTTTTGATTGTCGGATCGGATGGTAGTGAAGATTTCTGTTCGTTAAGTGAAGAGGATATTGCATTGTATATGGAAAGATTCGGACAAATCGAAGATCTGAAACAGGAAGATATTCCAGAAATTTGCTACAAGATTTATGGATTTGAATAAGATTTTTTATATCATCTGTGAAGGAGGAAATGAGTTATGTTAAAGATGACAGAAATAAAATTAAAGTATCCTGCTGCACGTATCAGAGCATTAAATTCTGTGTTAGCAAAAAAAGATACGACATTAGACAATGAAATGAATTGCTTATTGGATCAGTTATATAAGAAAATCGTCAAGCCAGAAGTACGTAATTTCATTGAAGAAATGGAACATGATGAATGAGAGAGATTAAAGAAAGAAGGTGGAATGCATGGCTCAAAAGGTGATCATCGTAGCACAAAGGATGGGACAATTGTGGCACGCAATTATCGAACGTAATGCAGGTTTTGAAGTGGCAGAAATGTCAGATGAATACGTGAACGATAGATATGAAGAGGTTGTTGATATTACTTGTAAGGATGGTACTGTGTTTCAATGTAAGACAGATTTCAGGGATATCAGTGACAACGAAATATACTGGGAAACATTCAATAATGTTGAAAAATGGCTTAGTGAATCATTAAAGCAGCATGAACAAAAGATAGCGAAAGGCTCATACACCTTAAAAGAGTTGCATGAATATCAAAATCTTGTAAACAATGCTGAACGATTAAGGGAAATGATGATGAATGAGCAAAATCTGGAACAATCCGTTCATAACGAAATTGGCATGAAGATGAATTGAGGATCCTGAAACTAATATGTATCACCCTGTCGGCGATTTGTGAGCCTTGTGTGCGGTTTTGTAAATGAAATAGGGTAATAATGCCTATCGTCACATAAACAAGGAGGTGAAGCGAATCGTAGAGATTATAAATAGATAGACTTGCAAATGGAAATTTAGTCATAAATTTGAGGATAGGTTAGCTTTGCAGGTTAAAGTATCGGCGTCTGATGTCGCCGATACGTCAGACAACAGCGGGCAATGCCCACTGTTATAAGGCTTTCTTAAAAAATTGAAAAGCGTCGTAACAGTCCATGAGAAGTCAAGTGTGGCGTTGGTCTTGATGATTAAGCAAAATATAGACCAAGTATTCGATATTTCTAAGGTCGTTAGTTATGGCGTTTTCAAAGGATATGCATCATTTCATTGTCTTTTCATCTGGTAACAGGGAAGGGATGTTAACGAAATATCAGAAAGGAAAGATATAATACTAGTTAAATGATGCATGCATTGATTCGTTGGTTAAAAAATGAATCAATTAAATCTATTTGAATTAATAAAGAAACCTTATAAGATTACAAAACCTATCCGTTTGATAGAATTATTTGCAGGTATCGGTGCACAGGCAGCAGCTTTGAAAAGACTGCATGTACGATATGAAAATTATCGTGTCATTGAAGTAGATCAACATGCTGTCGACAGTTACAATGAGATTCACAATACTGATTTCAATGTTTCAGACATCACCAAGATTACCGCTGATGATCTGCATATAGTAAATAGAGATCAATATGAATATATTGTGACCTATTCATTCCCTTGTCAGGATCTTTCTAAATCAGGAAAAGGTTTGGGTATGGGCAAAGGTAGCGGAACTAGATCAGGCCTGCTTTGGGAGGTCGAAAGACTACTGAAAGAATGTGTGGAATTACCTCAGATTCTTTTGATGGAGAATGTCCCAGATGTGGTTGGTAAAAAAAATATCAAGGATTTTTTGCAATGGCAATCTGTCCTTGAAAGTCTTGGTTACAGCAACTACATAGAGTGTCTGAATGCGAAAGACTATGGTATTCCTCAGACAAGAAACCGAGCATATATGGTGTCGATACTGGGGGATTACTTCTATAAGTTTCCAGAGCCGAAACCTTTAGAACTATGCCTGAAAGATATGTTAGAAGACACTGTTGATGAAAGTTATTTTTTGAATAGAGAACAGCTTGTAAAAGTATTGAGCGGAAAGTTCGATCAGCATAGAAGGATCATGGATATAAGCAAACTCTGCAGCACCTTAACTACAAAGCCAGAAAGAATATATGGTGAAATTGACTCTGAAATGAAGTTAGAAAATGAACATATTCTATATGGCATCGTGCCAATGATCTTGGCATCAAAAACAAGAAGTATTGTTGAGTGTATAGCAATGAAAGAAAATACGAAAAAAGGTTATGCAATAGCTGAAGATGGAGATGGAGTTTATATTGATCGTCCACATCAGAAAAGAGGTGTCGTACAGAAAGGGATGATTCAGACACTTAAAACAGCCAGTCATGATGTAGCAGTTGTATCTAAGATGAATGATGGCAGAGCATTTTATGTAAGAACATTAACCGCATTGGAATACTGGCGGCTGATGGGCTTCAATGATGAGGATTATGAAAAAGCGGCTAAAGTAAGTAGTAAAACACAGCTTTATAAACAGGCAGGGAACAGTATCGTAGTAGATGTCCTTGAGGCAATTTTCAAGCAGTTTTTCTGAGCATAAATTATCATCTGAATGTACATGCATAAGAAAATGATTTTAAGGAAAGGAGAGGAAGTGAAGATGACAACCAATAAACAAAGAACAACGATATGGTTAAGTCCAGAAATATTTGATTCTCTTGACAGCATAACAGAAAGAAATAACTGTAGAAGCAGGAGTGAACTGATTGAAAAAGCAATCAAGTTTTATGATGGGTATACTCGTTCGCAAGAGAACGAGTATCTTCCCATTGCTTTATCATCGGCATTAAATGGTATCGTTAAAACAAGCGAAGATCGCATTGCAAGAGTCCTGTTCAAAAATGCAGTGGAACTCGCAATGATGATGAATGTATTATCCGCTACCGCAGAAATTGATGAAACGACTTTACGCAAACTGAGAGCGAAATGTATTAAAGATGTGAAAGGAACATTAGGAAAGATCAATTTTGAAGAAGTGTATAAATATCAAAATACATAGAACTAATGCTAGATAAATCAAAAGGTCTGTGATACTGTGTGTTGCTGAAAGGAGGCAATACTCATGGAGAGATTATTGAGTCAACTTTATCATGGACAATACTGTGCGGAATCGATGAAAACTCCAACAGACAAACAGTATCAGGAGGCACTTGGGAAAGCATTAGCAATCAATCAGAAAATCGTTGATGAACTAAAGAAAAATGGAGTTGAAGATGCAGAAACATTATCTGATGAATGGAAGAATGCATGGTTCAATTTCACTACGGAAGAACTTATTCAATGTTTCAAAAAAGGTATCAAATTTGGCTTACAGCTTCGTGAAGAACTGGATGAATTATGAAGTTATCAGTTATTGATGTTCTTCAAACTTATGGTGTAGAAATGCCGAAATCATTTTTGCAAGGAGAGGAATTACGAAACGCAGCAAATGATATTGATATATTACATGAGAATATATTAAAGACGCATAATGAAAATGATACTACATTGCTTGAGGAACAATTAGCAGAGTTAGAACATGCATGCTTCACTAAAATGAATTTGGAACTTGCTGCATATTTTAAACAGGGATTTAAAATGGGAATGCGATTGGCAAAAGAATTAAATGATGAAGAATAGCTGACAAATATGCAAGTATTATGGAAATGCAGATCAATGTATCTGCTTTTCTTTTAATTTCATCAGTTGAGGAGTGATAGCATACCAAAAATTATCGTTAAAACAAAGTATTTAAAAAATCAAAGACATAAAGAGTATTATTTAAATTATATCGCTACAAGAGATGGTGTCGAAAAGTTTCAGATGAGTCATGGAGATAAACCGGTGACAAAGAAACAGCAGGAACTGATAGAAAATCTTTTGAAAGATTATCCTGACAGCAAGACAATCTTTGAATATGAAGATTATATAAATGAACCTACACGTAGGAATGCCAGTGAATTTATTTCAGCTGTTATGGATCAAAATCTTACTGATATAGCTACCAAAGAAAACTATGTCGACTATATTGCAAATCGCCCAAGAGTGGAACGCTTGGGAGAACATGGATTGTTCAGCGACAGTGGAAAGAAAATTGACTTATCTCAGGTAGTTCAAGAAGTAGGTAAACATGAAGGAACAGTTTGGACACATATTATTTCCTTGAAACGGGAAGATGCTTCTCGTCTTGGTTACGATCATGCACAGGGATGGGTGGATCTCTGTCGTGCCAAGAGGAATGAACTTGCGGAAGCTATGCGTATTGATTCTAATAATTTGCAATGGTATGCGGCATTTCATAATGAAGGGCACCACCCACACATTCATATGGTCGTATATTCAAAGGAGCCAAGACAAGGGTTCGTCACTAACCAAGGTATCAAAAAAATAAGGAAGATGTTTGCAAGTGAGATATTTCATCAGGATCTCATGAATATTTATAAAAATCAAACAGAAGCCAGAGATGAATTAAAGAATTACAGTCAGAAAACTGTACAGGAACTTTTGAAAGAAATAGGACAAAAAGACCATCTGGAAAATGGTATCATCATAGAGAAATTTCTTGCCCTAAAGGAATCATTAAAAGATTATCAAGGTAGGCTGATGTTTGCCTATATACCAAAAGAATCTAAGCAGCTTGTCAATGACATCGTGCGTGAACTAGAAAAAGAAGAGCATGTTCAGAAACTTTATGAGCAATGGAATTTGTATAGGCAAAGTGTATTTGAAACCTACAATGGATCATTACAAGAACAACTCCCCTTGCTTGAACAGAAAGAATTCAAGAGCATCAAGAATATGATCTTAAAGGAGGTAATGAACTATGATGTAAACGCAGTAACTTATGATGAACAGCTTCCCTCACTTCAGGTGCCTGAATTAGATATAGTGGTTGAGGATGTTGAAAGTGAAAAAGTGGATGATATACCTCAGAATCTTACAACAAATCTATCAGCAAGATATCGTCTAGAATGGAGCAAAAATTATAAGATGGCTTGTAAGCTGTTCTATGGTTCTGATGATGTGCAGCAAGACATCGAACAGGCAAAATCCCTCCTTAAAGAAGAGTGTGATCAACATAACATACTAGGCTATGAATTGCTTGCAAAAGTATTAGAAATAGAGAATAAAGAAAATCCTGAATCTTATGATCTATACAAAGAGGCGTTGCAAGGATCGTTAGAAATCTTGAGTACAGATAAGAACGATTTTATACAGTCCTATCTCCAATATAAAACAGGAAAGTTTTATTACTATGGAAAAGGCTGTGAACAGGATTATGAAAAAGCGTATCATCACTTTAGCCAAAGTGACAGTGAATATGCAATGTATTGTCTAGGCAGGATGTATCAAAGAGGTTATTATGTAGAACAGTCAGATAAAACAGCATTCGAATACTTTGATAAATCAGCTACCAAAGGAAATGCATTCGCCAATTATGAAGTAGGAACTTATTACGACCGCGGAACTGCAGTACCAAAAGATGAGAAACAGGCGAATCTTAATTATGAGATAGCCTATCGTAAGTTTGAAGGAATGCTAAAAAATAGCGAAGATGATAACCTGCTTTATCGTCTTGGAGAGATGAACTATTATGGGAAGGGGGTAGAAAAAGATACAGAAAGTGCTAAGAAATATCTGGAAAAAGCAATATCTTTCGACAATAAGAATGCAAAATATCTTCTTGCAACGATCTATTTGAAAGAATATGATTATGCCAATATTCCTCAGGCAATCAAATGGCTAGAAGAATCAGAGAATCCACAGGCACTATACTTACTTGGAAAGGAGTATTTAAAAGGGATACTGGTAGAACAGGATAAGAAAAAGGCAGTACATTATCTGACACTCAGTGCAGAACAAAAAAACAGCTATGCCATGTATGCATTGGCTAAAGTTTTCTTAAATGATATTAATTATATGGATCCTGATAAAGGTATTTCATATCTACAGAATGCCTCTTCACTTGGAAATGAATATGCTCAGATAATGCTCGGCAATATCTATTTAAAAGGTGAGCATGTTGAAAAGAATGTAGATGCAGCAATAAGCTACCTACAAATGGCCAGTGATAAGAATAATTCGTTTGCCCAATATATGTTAGGCAAACTTTTTTTGTTTGGGAAAGAGGTGGAACAAGATAAGGAGAAGGCGAAAAGTTATTTAGAACAAGCAGCAATCCAAGGAAATACATATGCCATGTATCTGTTGGAGCATATGGATGATTATCATCATCAGCCACTGGTATTGATGACTACAAGGCTGCTTCATCATATATCAAGGATTTTTACAAAAACAGTTCCTGATAACAGCAAGTCCCCTCTTGCAGGTGTGGATAAAAAACTTGCTAAAAAGATAAAGGAAAAGAAGATAGCACAGGGACATAATGCCAAAGATCATGAAATCAATATGAGATAGGAGTGAATGTATGAAACATAAGAAATATGATCTACACAAAATAAAGAATCTCGGTCTGGTCAAGGCCAAATCAAAGGCGGTCAAAAAAAATACATTTAAAAATAGAGCATGTGAAAGGAAAAGGTAATAAATATGGCAGAATATAGAAAATATTCAGATCAGCAGATAGCACTGGCCAATAGTATCAACTTAGTTGATTATTTAAGAGCGAATGGAGAAACTTTAATTAAATCCGGTAGAGAATTTAGATGGCAGAGATATACCAGTGTGACGATTAGGGACAATAAATGGTTTAAACATAAAACACAGGAGGGAGGGTATCCACTTAAATTTTTAGAGGAGTTCTATGGCTATAAATATCCAGATGCCATGGAACTTCTTTTATCTTATGCAAATGATACAGGATCTCAGATCAAGGAAGAGCATCAAGAGAATAAAGAAGTCAAACCATTTAAACTACCGCCCAATAATCCAGATATGAAAAAAGCATATGCCTATTTGTTGAAAACTAGGTATATCAATAAGGAAGTTGTAGATTTCTTTGTTCAGCAAGGTTTGATCTATGAAGACTCAAAATATCATAATGCTGTTTTTGTAGGTGCAGATGAAGAAGGAATTGCCAGACATGCACATAAGAAAAGTACATATACAAAAGGAGAAAGAAGCTATCGTGGTAATGTAGAAGGATCCGATCCATGCTACAGTTTCAATTACAGAGGAACCGATGAAAGTCTATATGTTTTTGAGGCTCCGATTGATATGCTTTCTTATATCTCCCTACATAAAGACAACTGGCAGCAGCATAGTTATGTTGCACTTTGCGGCTTAGGGATGCAATCAATGGAAACCATGTTGGAAGAAAACCCAAATCTGCAGTCTGTAATACTATGTGCTGACCATGATATAGCAGGTAGTGAAGGAGTAGAGCGGATGAGCGATCATTTAAATGAATTGGGTTATCAGATGATTGCCATCGCTGTGCCTAAGTATAAGGATTTCAATGAAGATCTGAAGGCAGCACATGGACTTACACCGCAGAAAGGTGTCGATAATCCTAAGTTTCAGCTTGCAAGTGAGATGATTAGAGAATTAAAGAAATCTGCTGCACCATCTCAAATGATCCAGCATAAAGACTTATCCAAAGCGTTCACCAATATGTATTATGGATTAAATCATGAAGGTCAGAATGACTGCAAGAAATTGAAAGAAGATTTTCAGACCATTACAGATTGTGCAATTCGTTTAGAACATCAATGTCTCTATCCAGATACAGCATTTCATGAAAACAGTGCTGTCTATGATTATTTACAGGATGACTATCGCTCATATAAGGATAAAGGAAGCTTAAAGAACAGGATCGAATCAATCAAAAAAGCATTTCAATCTGTAAAGCTGGTAATGAATAATCAGGGATCAAAAACTGAACTTGCGAATGCGTATCGTAAGCTTGCCAATGAGTCGTTTATGATGATAACTGATAGCCAGCAGCAGCTCAATAAAATACAGCAGAAAGAAATAAAGGAAGATAATCAAGTAGGTAAAAAGATGAAACCACAATCACCATTAGTTGGATCAAATGGCAATATTTTTAATCTTATGGGAATTGCTACTAAATCTCTCAAGGAAGTTGGTATGGATAAAGAAGCAGAAGAGATGTTTGAGAGAGTCACTAAATCAGGCAGCTATGAAGAAGCATTGAATATTCTTGTGGATTATGTTGAACCGGTGGATGTAAACGAGATGGATCAAATAGAAATGAATCAGCAAATGATTTGAAGAAAGGCTAAGGCAGATGAAGAAACGTCTGCCTCCTTTTTTATATAGGAGGACATATGGAACCTAAATTAACATTTATTTTATTAGGATGCTTATTTTTTTGTATTATAGGAATTGCCGTTTATTTTGGAAATAATTACAATCTGAATCATATCAAATCAAAAACAGTTGGGGATGGTCAACATGGGACTGCAAGATTTGCAACAACAAAAGAAATCCAGTGCGCATATAAATGCATCAACTACACACCTAATAAATGGAGAGAAGGAAAAGATCTTCCAAAGTATCAGGGAATGATCGTAGGAACAAGAGATTTTCGTCATGGGGTACATGCATATGTTGATGTTGATGATGTCCATCTGATGATGATCGGAGCTGCTGGTGTAGGTAAGACAGCATATTTTTTATACCCTAACTTGGAATATGCTTGTGCTTCAGGTGTTAGTTTCATTACGACAGATACAAAGGGAGATTTATATCGAAATTATGGAGCAATAGCCAGAGATTATTATGGCTATCATATCGCTGTGATTGATTTAAGAAATCCCATGTCATCTGATGGAAACAATATGCTTCATTTAGTAAATAAGTATATGGATCTTTACAAGCAAGATAAGACAAATATTGCGATTAAGGCAAAAACAGAGAAGTATGCTAAGATCATAGCAAAAACGATCATCTTCTCAGATGGGGATACCTCAAGTTATGGGCAGAATAGCTTTTTTTATGATTCAGCTGAAGGTTTGCTGACATCTGTCATTCTGATCGTTGCAGAACTTTGCCCACATAATCAAAGGCATATCGTTAGTGTGTTTAAGATGGTTCAGGATTTATTGCAGCCATCACCAGTAAAGGGTAAAACACGATTTCAATTATTACTGGATCTATTGCCAGAAGACCATAAAGCAAAATGGTTTGCAGGCTCGGCATTAAATACAGGGGAACAGGCGATGCAGTCAGTGCTATCAACAGTCCTTTCAAGGCTCAATGCATTCATCGATTCTGAAATTGAACAGATCCTATGCTTTGAAACGGCTATCGATATAGAGAAATTCTGTTCAGAAAAGTCTGCTATATTTCTGGTCATGCCAGAAGAGGATAATACAAAGCATTTTTTGATTTCTTTGTTTATTCAGGAATATTATCGTGAGATCTTAGCGTTTGCAGATGAGCAAGGTGGAAGATTACCAAATAAGGTCATTATGTTTCTGGATGAGATAGGAACGATTCCAAAGATACAGTCCGCAGAAATGATGTTCAGTGCTAGTAGATCACGTGGTGTCAGTATAGTGGCCATTATTCAGTCATTGGCACAGTTAGAGAAAAACTATGGCAAGGAAGGTGCTGCTATTATTACGGATAATTGTCAGGACACTTTATTTGGGGGCTTTGCACCTAACAGTGAAACAGCAAAGATCATGAGTGAAAATCTAGGCTATAAAACAGTATTGAGCGGATCTGTCAGTAAAGGCAAGAATGATCCTTCTCAATCCTTGCAGATGATCCAGCGTAATCTATTAACAACTGATGAGCTTAAGGCATTACCGAAAGGAACATTCGTGTTAATGAAAACTGGAACGCACCCTATCTTAACAAAGCTGAAACTGTTCAGTAAGTGGGGAATTCAACTGAATAAGGTATATAAGAATGATGAAAGATCATTAAGAACAGTAGAATATGCAAATGTGATGCAGTTGGAAGATATAATCAGACGAACATATGGAAAACCATCAAGTATGGATGAAGCCAATATAGAAAAAATCAAAGAGAAGATCATGAAGGGAAGTGTAAAAGTTGGATAAGGACTATATGTACTTCTATCGCAAAATCTGTTCGTCTGATCTTCCAGCAAATGCAGTAAATGTGTATAAAGTATTGTTGCAGTATGCTAATCGGACAACGTGGTGCTGTTTTCCTTCGGTAAGAACGATTGCACATGATTCTAAATTATCAGAAAGGACCGTTAGGAGGCAGTTAAATGTTCTTGTATCACATGGATATATTCTACGAATACCAAGGCAGAGAGAAAATAATGGTTTTACTAGCAATATGTATTTTTTAAATTGATTATGGGTAGTGGGATAAGACTCGATATATGGTGTCATATGGATACTGTCACAGTGTCATATCTGTAATGAATTATCTAAGGTATTCTTACAGAGAAGAAATCATGAGAATACATATGAAGTTATTTTGTCAATAAGGAATAAATCGTTCAGATTAAATTGAGAGAGATCTAAAAGGAGGCATGAAATCATTAAAACATGTGAAGTATGAATGGATTTATACAATAAGATATTGCTATTATGTAAATTTTAATATATATTGTATATTCAAATAACTGTTATATTGGGTAAGATACTTGGAGGATATCATGGGAATTAAAGTAAAAGACTATATTTTAGAAATCAACAGACAGAAGCAAGAAATGTTAGAAAAAAACGAATCATATTTAATTTTAAAAGCAGGAGAACTGCATGCAAAGTGTGGAACTAAAGGATCACCAACGCTAATACAATGTTGCTCTGCAATGAAACAGTGTATGCTTGAAGGAGATCAAATTATATATGATAGGGAGAACAAGTCAGGAGTATCAGCAGCACTAACAATCAAATACAATATTTTAGATATGTCAAAAAGACAAAGCCTACATACTGTTCGCAAAAGAGGAAGACCTGTTGGATCAAAGAATAGAAATAAAATTGATGTTCCTTCAAATGGGATAACTAATGAAATAAATTTGTCTGTTGAAAATTGGATGAGAAAAGAAAAGATCAAATATGAAGAACTGGATAATAAGTATTTAATAAAAGATCCATATGGATTGTGGATAATACCAAAATACAATAATGAATCAGCTAGTGAAAGATTTTTATCATCGATAAATATGATAGATGAAAATTTCTATAAATGCTCTATCATATTCAAAAGTACGAAGGATGAGCATGATTTTTGGAAATCAATATCTGAAGAAGTTATAGAACGATTGAATTTGACTGCGTTATTTGTAGCAAAAGATGGTTTTGTTTCTCAAATGGTTTATTAGATACATCAGCAAATGTATGAATATAATTCCTTTATCATTTAGCATTATATGATATAATACAGTCACCACGAAAGTGGTGGAGGTGTATTATGCCTCAGTATTCAACCACCGATAGGTTTAAAATGGCAGAATGTATTTTAGTAAGCATATCTCTATGTAACCTTTGTAATGTACGCAGAAGCATTAACGTTAATCGTTATTCTTCTAATTATCAAAGAGTTAAAGAAGAAATAACATAGATATTATGCTGAACGAATACATATAAAAAGGAAGGTACGCCAATACCTTCCTTTTCTGTGCATATTTCTATGCAACCTTCATGTACATCTTTATTATATGCGGTGAAGGAAAAAATATCAAGTTTTTTAATGAAAAAGGAACTTAACATTATTGAAGTAATGAGAGTTGTTAGTCAAGGTTACTTAAATTTTTATCTGGAGTATATTCTATAATATCAGATAAATCACATTCTAGCATATTACATAGATCATTTAACGTACTCACATATATGTTTTTATCATTACGTAATTTATCCAATAAACTTGTACGAATATTATAATCCTTAATCAATTGATATTGAGTGATATTCTTGCGCTTAAGTGTTTCGAAAAAAGGTTTATAACTTATCATAAAAATACCACTCCTTCCTGTTCTATAAATTATATTTGAAAACACCTTTATTTACGTTGTCTTTATAAAGACTACACAGGTTGATAGTTTGTTCATAAAAAGAAGACCTATGAATAATTTCATTTAAATTATATTTGATAATATCAATTATTACGTTGTCTTTTAGAAGACTATAATTTATAATGAATAAAAAGGATGGTGAGTTTATGAAATTTGATGGTAAGTATGATAAAGTAATACAAGAAATTGCTGAAGAAGAAGGAATTACAGTGCAAGATGTGAGAATATATATGGAGGAAGCAATAGAAAAAGCTTACAGTGCAAACAATCCCTCATTTATGAAAATGTTTGGGTATAAAAAACCAACAATTGAAGAGTTTATAGAAATAGTAACTATGAATCTTCAAAAGAGTAGGTCTTAATGAATGATAAATGTGCTGTTAGATATTCGTAATCTTTCAACTGAAATTATATCTAATTTACATTTTAATTAAATATTCATTTTATATAGAACTTAAGTATTTATAAAATATGTTAGAAGTCAGAAGAATCTTGAAAAGGGATAATTCTGATTTTTTTTGTCTTTCATTGTTTATAGTTCCTTTTTTTGCATTTAAGATTTTATATGTTGATTTTGACCATGTGTCATATTTGAGTTTCTAAAATTATCATTATTTAATCATTATTACTTTAAGAATGAATAAAAAATGATATATATGAATGAAATCATTTATATAGGTTATGTTAATGGTAGTGTGCATAATGTAAAATATAAGAAAGGAGGTGTCGCATTGGATTTAGATTATAAGGCAATTGGTAAAAGAATCAAAATTGCGAGAGTTAACAAGGGATATACTCAAGAGAAGGTTGCCAATCTAACTGATTCTGCGCCTTCACATATAAGTAATATTGAAACAGCTAAATCGAAAGTGGGGTTAGCTACGCTAGTAGAAATTTGCAATGTTTTAGATGTTTCTGTTGATGAGGTCCTGAGTGATAATGTTGTTTCATATAGGAATCAATTTACAAATAAAATGATACAATTATGTCAAGACTGCACTGATGAGCAAAAAAGATTTGTAATTATTTTAGTGGAAGCAGCATTAAGCTTTTTTGAAAAAGATAGGAGAAACCAAGAAGCATAAAGATTGGGGGGTGGCCTTTATTTTGAAAGTAGCAATATGTGATGATTGCAACTCTGATCTAGAAAAAGCCTATAAAATGTTGAAAAATATAGGTAATATTATTTCGATAGATATGGAAATTGAGAAGTTTTCTAAAGCAGATAAGCTGCTTGAAGAAATCGAGAAATATCAAATTGTGATATTAGATATCGTTATGCCGGATAAGCTTGGATTAGATATTGCAGAAGAGATCATACAAAGATCGAGTAATACGTATATAATTTATTATTCATCTAATATCGAATATGCGCCTGATGCTTGTTCAACAGGATTTGCATTTCTTACAAAGCCTTTGCAAC
Organism: Absiella sp. AM29-15; assembly: GCF_003434225.1. Lineage (NCBI taxonomy): Bacteria > Bacillati > Bacillota > Erysipelotrichia > Erysipelotrichales > Erysipelotrichaceae > Amedibacterium > Absiella sp. AM29-15. The sequence goes on along the minus strand of NZ_QVFL01000009.1, from coordinate 146,076 downwards.
AGGACAAACTGTTAAAGGAACTTCAGCGAGTATTGATAAATTTAAGAAAAAATGAGATTACAATACAAGATGAGAATCATGTATTGCGACACATTAATATACACGGAATATACTATATTGAATCTTTTGAACGAAGAAGCATCATTTATCTAAAAAGTAAGAAAATAACTACGAGAATACAATTAAAGGAATGGAAACAAAAACTATCCGATTTTAAATTCAAAAAATGTAATAAAAGTATAATTGTTAATCTATCCAATGTAGATAGGATAGATGAAAAGGAAATGAATGAAATATTGTTGAAAAACGGAGATAGATTGCATATTTCGAGGATTTATTATAATGAATTCATTGATGCGTTCTATGAATATTTGGATAGTTTATTATGACAATAATTATAAGATTATGTGCTAATCTGGCAGAGATAATGATTTTCATATTCTTTTGTAGCCAATTATTAAAAGTGAATAAAAGAAGAAGCACATTCGTTTTCAGTATTATAGTTATTGAAATTGTAAAATTTTTAGTTATGGAGATGAATCATCCAATCTATAATTTCATTTCTTCAATGATTTTGTATGGTTGTTTATTAACATGTATGTTTACTGGAAAGAAAAGTCTTAAACTTTTTCTTATAAGCATGTTTCTTTGCCTATCCGTATCTGTAGAAGAACTAGCTTTTTCCATGATGCAGGTTTTGATACCAGATCTCTATGATATATCATATGTAATGGATCATACACTATTGTTGCTTTTTGCCACCATGTTAAGTTCAATTTTATTGTTTATACTTAGTAATACCATAATTACAATTTTGGAAGCAAAAGTAGAAAATGTGATTTTAGTGAAAGATGTAGTAATGCTGTTAATGCTTCCACTATCTACCGTTATGATTATAATCAGTATGCATTTTCCGTTTGGAATGACAGTAAAAAGTAACATATTCCTTTTTATATCAGAATTGGTATTGCTGGTTGCTAATATAACAGTTTGTAATATCTTCAAGCAAAAATTAGAAGAGAATAAACTTATATTAGAAAATGAGCATCTTCAGCATAATGCTAAAGTAAATCAAATTTATTTTGAAATGACACAAGATAAAGTAAAGGAATCTAAGAAAAGCCGTCATGATTATAAGAAACATTTACATTTGCTAAATGGATATCTACAGCATAATGAATATGATCAGGCAAAGAAATATCTTGAGGATTTACTTAAATACCATTCTATGAATACAATGTTAATAACAGGAAATCAGATTCTTGATTTAATGATAGAAGCGTATCATGATAAGATTAACGAATATGATATAGACGTTCAATTAAATATACAAAATTTAAATCTGCAAAAAATCAAGAGTGTGGATTTAAGTACGATTTATGGAAACATATTAGATAATGCAATTGAAAGTTGTATAAGATGTGATGAAAAAATAATTGAAATTACTTTTAAACAGGTGGGAAGCTACTATATTATGCGATTTATCAATAGTTGTTCATTCATTAATCATATAGATGGCGATTTTACTACAACGAAATCAAAGGAGTATCACGGGTATGGATTAAATAATATTAGGGATGCAGTAAAAAAATATGAAGGTAGTGTAGATTCTAAGTATGTAGAGGATAAAAATTTGTTTATCACAACTATTCGCTTTAAGATAGACAGGGTAACTTAACTCTGTCTTTTTTTAACCACTCATGTTAAATCTAAACCTGTTATGTAAGAGAATATTGAAGTTATTCAATAAATATAAGATGCTTACATTGAGAAATTTATCTCATATTAAGGAGGGATAGTTTGTGAGAAAACTAATAGAAAACAAGGCTATAGCAATAGCACTTAGTGCTGTTATTGCAACTGGTAGTCTCGGTACAGTGATTTATTTGCAGAATGACACAACACAAGCGAAACAAGACAATGGTTATTACAGTATGACGGGTATGGATAAAAGTTCTTTTAACAAAGAGAAGACACCTGTATCTAATATGCTTATATTATTGAAAATCTTAAATAACAGTTCACAGTGCGATGGACAGTGGTATCAGGAGGTTGAAAATTTTATTGAAATGCTTGATGCACAATACCGATGCAATAAAGATAGTCAAGATGATTTTACAAATGAATTGATGAAGTTACAATGTCAATTGATAAAGGATCTGAAACTGATGTACTCTGAGATGTGTGAAGAGAATATCAACAAGGTACAAGAAACTTATAATAAATATCATAATGTTTATTATTCTGTTTATAATGGGGGTGAATTAAGTGAAAGCTAATAATTTTTATAAAAAGAGTAAACGTCTTTTGTTATGCTTATTGGCAGGCTCAATGTGCATTAACTTAAGTGGCGGTTTAACTGAAGTTATTGCACATGAAAGAGGTTTGATTAAAGATAAAGCTCAGTATGGTGATATGTATAACAAAGAGCTTAATTCAGACATTGCAAAAGATAATGGAGATGAACAATCTGCTGATACAGAACAAGGTTTAAAGGAACCAACGATTCAACAAGAAAAGTCCTCATTCGAATCACAAAAGGAAATAATAGCGAAGAGAACGGAGTATTCTAAAACTTATAAACTTTCTAATGGTTCGTATGTAACAGAACAATTTTTTGAACCTGTGCATAAGAAAATCGATGGTAATTGGATTGATATTGATGATACATTAAAACAATCAACTGATCTGTTTAGATCAGCTAAAAAAGAATATAGCAATGACGATGGAGTAATGCCAGTTACTTTTGATAATGCTGGAGTGAATGTTAATAATGATATCATGATTGAACTTACAGATAAAAATACTGATGGTATGTCAGCTAAAGAAAATGCTATCTTATATAATCAAGTTATCAAAAATGTTGATGTACAATATGATGTGAGAAGTAATCATGTGTTTCAGAATATCCAGTTTTATTCTGCAGATAACACGTCTTTTAGTTATCAGATACATACCGATTTGAATGTAGAAAAGCAGGAGGAAAGCATTCGATTTACAAATGCGGAGGGCAATAAGGACTATACTATAAAAGCTCCAGTGCTTAAAGATAATTCTGGTAATGTATCTATGAAAGTTTCTGTTAATTTAGAAAATAAAGGAGATGGGGACTATCTGGTAACATACACAGCTGATCAAGAATTTATGAACGATAAGGAAAGAGCTTATCCTGTCAGTTTATTATCTTCGGTTGAAGATAGTAAAGAGCAGATGGTTGACTCATCCTATATACGTTCAGGTTCACCAAATATCACAAGCATGTATGAACATCTTCTTGTGGGATACGATAAAGACGGTGTGGTTTCAGGCTTAGGAGATCCTTCAATTATTGCGATTGCTAGGGCGTTTTTTACATTTCCAATACCTGAAATAGGAGATCATAAAATAATAACAAATGCATATTTAACATTGGATAAATTCTCTGATTATGGTGATCTTGAAGTCAATCAGATCGATGTATATGATACAAATACAAAAGTTGATACAAATCATGTGAATTGGAATAATCAACCTACAAATATAACTAAGATATCTTCAAATACAAATCTAAAAGGCACTTCATATAAAATGTTTGATATTACAGAAGCAGCAAATAAAATGTATAAAGGTACAGCAACTTCTATTATGCTTCGCGCAGCAGATGAAAGTGATAGCAAATATTTGTTGTCATTCCATAGCGAGTCCACTGGTTATCGACCTAGAGTTCGTGTAGAATACAGAGATGATTATGATGTGGATCCTGATACTGACATAGATAATCTAGAAGAATATTTTAGATTTTATACTAAAGGATTCAATAACTTTATGGGTATAAGTATTGATGGCCGCGCTAAACCTTATTCTGATGTGAACTTCGATCTCTATGAACAGCAGGGGAACGATAAAGAAAAGAAAGTTAATTCATCAAAAACAAAATCAGATGCATATTATCTTGATCCTATTTTTGTAGTTAAACCATTGAAAGATGTACAGCAATACGAAAATGATAAAGCCAACTATACATCTGATTATTTTGAAAATGCATTCTTTCCTAAAAAAGATACTTTGTATAATTTTCATGTATATGTAACAAAGGATTCTGAAAAAAGTAAAGAACTGATAACTGACTCTTTCTTGTTTTATGAAGTAAAACTAGGGGATAATCTGCAGACAATATCTACACATTATGGTGTTTCTATTGAAGATATATTAAAAGATAATAATACTAGCGAAAAGAAGATAAAAGAAGGAGATGTTTTGTTTATTCGTTATCCTCATGAGAATCCAATCTTGAGTGATGAATTATTTACCCCTCCTGTTAAAATTAAAGAATATACATCTGAATATAAATATCGTGGCCCTGAATGTCCTTATGGATGTACAGTGGGAGATCCAATCAATACCACGACAGGAAATTTTTATCATCAAAGCATCGATGCAACAGTTCAAGATTTCGAAGAATTGAATATAACAAGAACTTTTAACTCTTATGGAGAAAAAACTAGTTCAATATTCGGCAACGGTTTCAGTTCTAATATGGAACAGTATGTTTCTTATACAAAAGATGATAATATCTTGTATTTTGCAGGAGATGGTAAGATATTTCAGTTCGTTAAATCAAAAGACGGATATAAGAGTGATGATTTTTATTCAGTAAAAGAAACAGATAATGGAATTGAAATATTCAACAGTGAAACTAAAGACACGTTATATTTTAATGAGTATGGTATTTTACAGCAAAGAAAAACGTTAGACGGATATAAGGTTCTCTATAATTACGATGAATATGGGAAAATAAAAAGCATAATGCTTGGAGAAAAGGAAATTGCATTTGAGTATTATCCAAAAATGAATTTAGTTAAAACCATATCCTTACCTGATGGCACTAATGTTCAGTATGTATATGATTCCCATAGAAGGTTGATTGAATATACTGATACAAAAGGATTGAATGAAAAATATAATTATGATAAGAAAGGCAGAATGACAAGTATCATTGACAAGAATGGTAACGAATCTGCTATCAACACATATGATGACAAGGATAGGGTAATCAAACAAATTGATGGAAACGGAAATGAAACTTCATTTGTTTATGGTGCAAATAAAAACACATATACCTATGCAGATGGTACTAGCGAAACTTATACTTTCGATAGTGAACACAGAATTATTGGTATTGTTAATTCAGATGGAATTGGCAAGTCTTATACTTATGAGAATGGTATGATAGCAAGTGAAACAAATGCTTTAGGGCAAACTGCATACTTTACTTATGACAAAAATAAAAATTTAATAAAGAAAACAGATTTTGATGGCACTACAGAAAGTTATACCTATGATTCTGAAAATAGAATGATAAGTAAAACTGATAAATATGGAAGAACAAGTTCTTATCAATATGATCAAAAGAGTAATCTGATTCATGTGAAGAATGGTGATGGAACATCAATCACTTATACATATGATGAAAAAAATCATGTAATTAAAGAAATTACTGAAACTGGAGCTTGGAAAACATATGAATATTCGGATAATCAAGTATCTGTTGAAACCCATAGTACAGGTTTAATTATCACCTATACCTATGATGCCATGGGAAGAATGATCCATATGGATGATAATCAAGGTAGAAGTATCTCTTATGTATATGATAAACAAGGCAATGTGTTAGAAAAAACTGATGTTGATGGACTAACTGAGAAATACCTTTATGATAATGAAGGTCATATGACTGAATTTATTGATAAAATAGGCGGTAAGACAACTTATACATATGATAAGAATGGAAATCAGACTGTAGCTCAAAAAGGCGATATGACTGCTACAAAAATTTATAATGGTAAGAACAGGATAATAGAAGAAAAGAACTTTGATGGAAGTTATCATAAGTATCTCTATGACAGTGCAGGAAATAAGATTGAAGAAACAGATATTTACGGAAATAAAACTGTTTATACTTATGATGCATTAGGCAATGTACTAACAGAAACAGATGTCTTTGGAAAAATCAATAAAAATACATACGAGAATGGTTTACTGGTCAAAAATGAAGATAAATTAGGTAATGTAACAACATATAAGTATGATAAATTTGGACAAGAAGTAGAAAAAACGTTACCTAACGGAAAACAAGAAACAAAAGAATATGTAGCCGACAAAGTAGTGAAAGCAACAGATCAATATGGCAGGGTAAAAATAACGGAATATGATACGTTTGGAAGAATTAGCAAGGAAACAAGTGAAACAGGTATTGTCACAGTTTACACTTATGATGATAATAATCAAGTTCTTATAAAGACAGTAGATGATGAAAGAGTAAATGAATATACATATGATGTTTACGGAAATCAACTGACATCAAAAGATGCACTTGGTAATATTACATCATTTACTTATGATTCTATGAACCGCATAACTCAGGAAATAGATCCACTAGGTAATAAGACAGTACATATTTTTAATGGATTAGGAAATGAAATAGAAGTTATAGATGCCAAAGGTAATAGTGAGAAACACATTTATGATATTAATGGATTATTAATTAAAGATGTGGATAAGAACGGTTATGCTACTACCTATAAAAATAAAAATGGAAAAAGAACTTCTACTACAACAGCAGATGGAATTGTTACTACGTTTATTTATGATAAATACAATAATCTTATTGACACAAAAATCAACAATATTTCTATTGAAAAAAATACTTATAATCAGTATGGTCAATTAGTTAAGATTGAAAAGCCATCTGAGCAATATACTTACGAATATGATGATTATGGCAGAAAAATAAAAGAAATTAATAATATAACTACATTAACTACTGAATATACTTATGATAGTTTTGATAATATCTTAGAACAGAAAGATAGTGGTGGTAAGAAAATATCTTATGAATATGATGAATATAATCGTATGATTAAGACCATAGATGCATATGGAAGAACAGAAACCCAAATTTATGATATAAATAGCAATGTAATAGAAGTGAAGAATTTCAGTAATGAAACTGAAAAATATTCTTTTGATGCATATGGTAATCTAATTACAGAAAGTGACAAATTTGGAAATATAACAACCTATTCTTATGACTTAAATAATAACCGAATCACTTCAAAAGATGCAAGAGATGTGATAATTACCAATAAATATGACGCAAACGGTAATGTGATTGAAACGAGTAATTCATTCTATGATGCAAAACAGAAATTCACATATGATGCAAATGAAAATTTGATACTTTCTATAGATTTCATGGGTAATGAAACAAAAAATGAGTATGATGCAAATAATCAAAAAGTGAGTGTAATCAATGCGAATGGTCAAACTACGAAAACAGAATATGATGTTCATGGAAATGTGATCAAGGTTATTAATGCAGATGGGCAATCTAAGCAAATTAAATATAATGCATTTGGCCAAGTTATTGAAGAAGTTGATGAACGTGGATTCTCAATAAAGTATCATTATAATGATAAACTTCTTCAAGATGAAATTACTGATAAGTTAGGTAAAACAATTAAAATTACTTATGGTAATGATAATCTTCCTAACAAAATAAAAAATCAAAATGGATACACTACAGTTTATGAATATGATATCTATGGGAATGCTGTCAAAGAAACAGATCCAAATGGAAATATTAAGGAAACAGAATATGATCTATTAGGTAATGTTGTAAAAGTAACTGAACCTAGAAAAGAAACAATAAATATTTATAATAGTATAGGTTTGATTATTGAAACAAAAGTAAATGGAAAAACAACACTTAAAAACACTTTGGATGATTTCAATCAGATAGTTGAAACATCAAATGCACTTAATCAAACAACAAAGAACACGTATGATAAATATGGTAATTTGGTTAAAACTGATAATGAGGGTTATATAACTATTCTATCTTATGATAAAGTGAATAGGGAAGTAAAGAAAGTAGAAAATGATAAAAAAACTACTATTCTTAAATATGACATTTTAGATCATATGGTTAGTCAAGAAATCAATGATAAGGAAGTTATTTGCAATAATTATGATGCAGTTGGTAATATTTTGTATCATAAAGAGAATGGTGTTGAAAGTAAATATGAATATAATGATGTGAATAAGGTTATAGCAATTCAATTACGCAGTTTAGGAGATAGTGAAGAATATCTTACTGTTTACACTATGAAGTATGATGAAACTGGTAATATGATTCAGCAGAAAGATTATTATGGTAATACGACTACACTAGCATACGATGCAAATAATAATAAAATTAGTGAAGTAACGGCAAGAGGGAACGAAACTAAGTACGAATTTGATGCTTTAGGAAATATGGTCAAAGTACAGAATCCTTTAAACAGAGTGATAAATTATACATATGATGGGAATAATAATCTTACGCAGAAAAGAATAAATGATTTAGTAGCTACATATAAATATGATTCTGCTAATAATATTGTCGAAGAGAGCAATGAATATGGCTATACAGAGATGTTTGAGTATGACGATTTTGGTAATTTAACCAATTATGTTAAACCAGATGGAACTGAAATTACATACGAATTTGATCTACTTGGAAATAAATTAAAAGAAGGAAGCAGAACATTCAGTTATGATAATCATAACAATCTGGTATCTGCATCTTATAATGGAAAGAATCTGTCATTTGAATATGATGAATTTAACAGAATGGTGACAAGCACTGATGCAAAAGGAAATAGTGTATCATATGGATGGGATATTTATAACAATAGAACTTCCATCACATATCCTGATAAAACGAAAGTGTCATATACTTATAATGATTTCAACAAGATAACGAAAGTAAAAGAAAATGATAAAGAAGTTGCTTCATATACATTTGACGTTAGAGGTAATGCGACATCGTTAAAAAACAAAAATACTGTTAAAAAATATACTTATGACGAAATGAATAAAGTGACATCATACGATTTTACAAATAATGGAAAACATTTCATTAAGTATGAGTATTCTTATGATCCTGATGGAAACATAATAAAAGAAGTGATTGACGGTAAAGAAAATACCTATGCGTTTGATGAAGTAGGAGAAATCAAAACCTCTAATAAATTCATAGATGGAAAACTAATTGAGACTAAGTATGGATATGATTTATATGGTAATCAAACAGAAACTTCATCTGATGGAAAATTTAAAATTTATCATTACAATGAGAGAAATCAGTTAACAAATATCAAGACACAGGATGGATTAACAGATATTTACTATAATAAAAATGGAAATATGAAAGAAATTCTATATGCTGGTGGAAAAAAGGAAACATTAGAATATGATGAATTTGATCAATTAATTAAGTTATCTAATAGTAAAGATCAAAGTTTTGAGTATGAATACGATGCCCAAGGGGATCGAACAAGTTATGTGAAAAATATAAATGATCCTTATGATGCTGAGGCATGGTACAAATATCTAGAGGAAACTCCTTATGATGAAGTAAAAGATCTATTGGAGGATAAAAACAGTACAGATACATTTGATGCTTTACGTTATCAGGCTAAATATCATGCTGATAAAAACACTTGTGTTGGTATGGAAGAAATGGATGAAAATGATCGTACATCCACTTATGGAAATTATGTTATTGATAAATCATTAAAAAACAGTGAAATACTAATGTCTGATAGTGATGTAAAGCATATTTATGGTATGGATGAAAGATTATTTACAGAATGTGGAGATCCAAAGATGTCATATGAAACATCTGTCATAACATACCTGAATGGTTTAAATAATTCTGTAATAGGTACTAACACATTGAGTATCAGCTTCGGTGTTAAAACCAATACTGAAAACAAATTAGAATATGATGATTTTGGAAAAACTAATGACATGAAAGAGGGATTCGGTTATAATGGAGAAGAACTGGATGGTAATGGCTTAATATATTTAAGAGCAAGATATTATAATCCAGAACTCGGTAGATTCATTCAAATTGATAGATTTAGAGGTAAAAAAGAAGATATTGAAAGTCAGAATAGATATATCTATACTAATAATAATCCTTATAAATTTATTGATAAAACAGGAAAATCTAGTGATGTTTTTGATCCTGATTTCTGGATGAAAGTCGGTGAAGCTGTTGGTGCAGCAGCGGCTGTAGTAACATCATGGACACCACCAGGATGGTTAGCATGGGCAGTTGCTGGTGTTTCAGCTGTAGGTGCATATATTTACTATAATAGAGATTCTTTGAGAGAATCTTATGAAAATGGACTACGTAAAAAAAATGAGATGATAGCAGATACGCTAATTAATAATGAAACTGTAACTATTTCTGGTGGCTCTACTTCATGGGCAGGAAGTACTACATTAAGACCAACTATAACTATGACAAGGGAACAATACCTTAAAGAAGTTGCATGTCAAGAAGTGAAAGATATTTATGCTAAAAAACTTGCACAAGAAGCAGAAGCAGCACAAACTGAAAATGAGATTAAAAAAAGAATAGAAGATAAATTAGGAGAGTTGGATAAAGGCTCAATAGATACCACTAAAAATAAACAAAGGAAAGTAACAAACAAAGATAAAAGCGGAGGTATGGATAAAGCAAATAAAGATTTTGATGATTTGGATTTGGATAACGTTAGGGAATACCCTAATGGAACAAGGGTTGGAGAGTTTCCTGATGGTACAGAAGTTAATGTAAGACCGAATAGTTCGGAGGGTTCTCCAACTGTAGAGGTTAAAAAGCCAAATGGTAAAAGAATTAAATATAGGTATAAATAATGGAGGGAACTATGACATTCAATAAAATTTTAGATACTGAATTAGATTACATGAACTTTAATATGGATAAGAATATAATGATTGAATTCACTGATGGTCATCATTATACCTATTTGAAATTGCATGATTTTACGGATATTGAAGTATTTGATGAAAAATTCTTTGATGCAAATAAGTATGGTTTAAAACCAAATCCAAATATTTATGGTATCTATGAAATGAAAACTGAAATACCAAAAATAACATTGTTAATTGTTAGCATTAATGATATTTTTATAGTTAAGACTAATAACTATGAAATTATTCATAAAGATGAAAGAGAAGAATTTGATATTAATAGCCGTTATATTAAATCTATAAAAACAAATATATCAAATTTTGAAATTAGTAAGATTAGATTAGGCACTAATGAGAAACTAGATGTAGAATTTGAAGTTTGTTTGAATACACAAAATCAGAAATTATCGTATATGTCAAAAAATTATCTTGAAGCATACAAAATCGTTAAACATCCAGGAAAAATTGAAAATAATAGTTTTTTAAATAATCTTGATAAGGTATTTCCAGTAAAAGATTCTTTAAAAAAAGGATATTATCATCATATGAAATTAAATGATAATAGTATATCTTTGGAACTATTGTTTACTGGAGTGAATTTTGATGTACAATTGTTTGAAGAGGATTGTTGAACTCAAAATCATAATTATTCAGAAATTGAAGAAGTGCGCAAGTTATTTACTGCTACATAATAGGCGCTATGGCATTTGCATTATCTGGTTATGCTCCAGTATTAGTGGCACAGGTGGGTGCTTATGCAACACAATTAGCTGAATTTGCAGAACCTATTCTTAGTACATTAGGTGGGGTTGCTTTTGCTACAGCTTAAATTAAGTGATAGGAAGCTATTTGCTTCCTATCATTGATTATTTCAGTTTACTAAATAATTTATTGTTCTTAATCAGGAGGATGTATATGAAAAAACTTATTTTGTTTTTGATTTGTTCATTTATTTTATGTTTTACTGGAGGTTGTTCTAATGATAACTCTGAGGGAAATAAAAATGAACTAGGGAATTACATTGCTTTTAAAAAAGTTAGTACAGCAAAAAATGTTGAAATAATGAAAGATATCACCATAAATATTTCAGCGTCTGAACACGGAGGACATCTTAGAATAGAAAATGATAAAAATCTTTTTCCTAAAAAAGATGGCGAGTTATTAGGTATTATAGCTAAAGTGAACAATCAAAGTGCCTCCAGCATAAATATAAAAAATTTTTTAAATTGTAAAGATGGCTCTGTTTTTAAAGTAGATGAGAGCTATTATCCAGCATCAAATTATCATGTAGAAGGAAATGATGAAGACGGTATTATAAAACCGAATGAAGAAAAAACAGTATATATTTATACAGAAATACCATTTGGCACGGCTACTGATCAAAGTCTAATTGAAGTATATTTGACATATGGAAAAGAAACAAGTCCATTTTGTGCGATTAATGAAGAGGATTTGAATACAGATACTACAAAAAATGGTTTTCACTTTCAATTACAATGGTCTACTTTAGCAGATGACATGTGGTAGTTTAATTAATTTATAGAAATGAGAAAAGAGCATATAGCATGATCTATATGCTTTTTTAGTCTCTTAGCAGATTTATGATTACATTGAATTGTGATGGCATACAGCCATTTTCATATAATATTAGCAATCAAATAGAATATCTATGAAATATTTAACCTGTTATGTTAATTCATTACCTGTTATGTATAAGATAAGGTGATTTTTATTTATTTATGAGATAATACGTGTGAATTTAAAGTAGCAAGTAGGTGAAGAGATTGAAAACGAGTGAAAAAATAGAAATGTTGATGAGAAAGAATAATATAGATATTCAGGATACTGAAATATTTGAATATGGATTAAGTTTGTTAGTGAATTATACTGTAACAGCATTGGCTATTTTAACTGTAAGTATTTATTTTAAGATTACATTAGATATACTGGTGTTTTGCACAAGCTTTCTAATATTAAGAAGTAGTACAGGTGGATACCATGCTGAATCAAGATTTCTATGTTTCTTATTTTCCCTTGCGGTTACGGTATTGATCCCTCTTGCTTTAAATAGAGTACCAACATCATTAAATCTTTTGATTTTAGTTAACGTTGTAATGTTTTGCCTGCTTATGGAAAACCTACCAGTTGAGAATGAAAACAAGCCATTATCTGAGAGTGAAAAAACCTACCATAAAAAACGATCAATTGTGCTATATCTAGTAGGATTTCTTGTATTATTCGTTCTAAGTCTATTTGATATTACACATATAACAACTGTTATGGCGGCAGGAATGATAACCAATAGCTTATCAGTAATTTTAGCTATAATACAAAAGAAATTTGTATTGGCATAATGAAAGAGAGGAGTAAAAATAATGGAAAAACTACTTAAATCTTTAAAAGGTGCAGCAGATACACTTGCTATTCACAGCGCAAACACATGTTGCTCTTGGTGGTTCTATGAAAAGAAAGTTCCAAAATCTTTGAAGAAATACAAAAAACATTAGGCTTTATGATTCAGAGATAGCAGAGGTGTAAATAGTAAACTTCTGCTATTTTTTATGTTATTGTCAAATGATAATTAACATGATTACTCTACTATATTAATAATATATCAATAGGAAATAGTGATTCATTTATTCCTGTTATGTCGATATTATTCCTGTTATGTAATTATTATTTTGAAGGATAATGTATGCAGATATAATATAATTAGTTCTCCGTATTAGATGACAAATAAAAAATATTGAAAATGAGAACGAAGTTATTAGAGAACTAACTATATAAAGTAATTATTGATTTTTGACAAGGCACTCATATATGCATGTTAAGCATAAAGGGTGTCTTTAGTTTTTTAGTTATATCTATTACATATAGGCACTGTTGGTGAACTAAAAAAATAATCAAGTAATGTGATCTAGAGAAGATAATTTTACGTAACAGGTGATTTATGAGTGAAATTTAGATATTCAAATCTCCTATGGCAGTTTATGTATAGTCATTTTAATGACCGTATGGTTATGTCAAGCAATCAAAAAGTCAAATACGTTCATATTTTTCTTATGAACTGTATTGACTTTTTTTGTTTTTATATAGGTGAAGAGAAGTGCAGATCTCCTCCTTCATGAGCTTTTTTGAAAAGAAAAGAACATGGAGGAGAAAAAATGTTAAATGATTTCAGAAAAAATGATTTTTGGGTTTTGCATGAAGAAAACAAAGATACATATTACTTGAGAATCAATGATGAATGGGTTGAAGTTACGAAGAGTGTATATAGTGTCTACAAAAATAGTTATCAAAAAGCCTACAGAGATCAGATAAGAGAAACTGATAAAATTACCCATTATGAAAATGCAGATGATTTATATCCTTATATTCCTGATAAGCCTGAAAAGAATACTATGGATAAAATAATAGAAAAAGAAACAAAGCAATTATTACAACAAATAATTCTAAAATTGCCTGAGGAAGAACAAAGGATTATCATTGCAATCTATTTTGAGGATATGACAGAACGAGAAATTGCAAAGGAATTACACATGAGCCAGCAAAAACTCCACTATAGAAAGAAGAAAATTTTAGAAAAATTAAAAAATTTTTTGTCAAAAGATTTTTAACCGTTCGGTTTAGGAAGGAAAGGAAATCTTTTCTAAAGGAGGAACGAGTTGTGGAAAATCAGAGTAGAGCATGGATTCACTGTAGAGTATCAACTGAATCAAATCGCTATTTGTTGCATTATCAGGAAAAAAGGTTGATGTCCTATTGTGAGAGTGAAAACTTGAAAGTTGTAGGAGTTACGAAGGAGGTAGGCTTAGGTAAAGGTCCAAGGGAATATTACATCTCTACTATTGCGACAATAATCAGGCGAAAAGAAATTGATTATCTGGTTTTATATGATTGGACAAGATTGTTGATCTTTAAAGATCTGTATATGGAGTTTAAACTCTTCTGTGAAATGTATGGTGTTGAGATTATTGATTTAAGTGAAATCTAATATCTAGTTTATTTACTATTGTGTGTTTAAATATCGTTTATCTTTCTAGGGCACCTCCTTCTGGACTTGAAGGCAAGAAGTCTAAGGAGGTAAAGAAAGATGAACGATTATAGAAAATCTGATTTCTATCATTATTTTGACAATAAATCAAACACACGAAGATACTTTATTAGAGTATATGGATCCTTTATTGAAGTGAATAAAGATGTCTATTATACGTGCTACAACTCTTACAGAAAGCAGCTGCGTGATAATAGAAAAGATCAAGAGAATGGTTTGTTGAGTTATGATGTGCATCAATTAAATGGACATACATTATTAGATATGTATGGAGAAGATCAAAATTATCTGGAGGATATCTACAGAAAAGATCTAATGAACACAATCATGAATCTTATAGATACCTTGGATGATGCAGATAAAGAACTAATTACTCAATTGCTGATAGAGAATAAAAAAGAAAGTGAATTAGCAAAAAGGTATCAGGTTTCTCAACAGATGATAAACAGGAGAAAGAAAAAAATCATTAAGAGTCTACGGGAAACACTTAGTGACGGATATAAGAAAATCAAATCTTTCTTGTTCTTTTGGTTGTGAATTTGATCTTTGATAACTGTATATCTGAATGCAATTGATTTGCTGGCGGAATGTGACATTAAGTGCGAATCTGATGGCATTCATGTTCCAGCAAACTCGTATAAAGTGAGTTTAGTAAGAAAAATAAGGAAAGTTGTAAATTTTGGTTGTAGAAAAGAGTTTCTATTGTTGGTTATTAAGTGAGGGGAAAGAAATGAGTTGCCTCTCAGATCTTTGACAATAGAATACTCAAAATACAGTACGTTATCCTGTTTGATTAAGCACGCTGTTGACTACGCCATGATATGAAGAATAGAGTAGTGGAGCGATATATAGTCGAACATAAAATCAGCTTGGCAGCTGATCTGCAATAATATCAATGGGTCATAATGATACTTCGTCTCGGAAGCAGTTGAGCGTGATGAAACCGTCGCACCTGTAAGAGGCGTCTCTTTGATTGAAGGAGAGAACGTGAGATTCGTATGCTGTTAGCCAGAACAGGCTGTATTTTGCCCAGAAAACAAGGGATAGAAAAAATGTTGTTTCTAGATAGATATGAAACGGAAACGTTTATTGATAGATCGTGACGTCAGATATTCTGACGTCATCATTGTACCAATAAGCAAAACAAAACAAAATAAGACCAGGTACAGAAAGAGGTAAGATATGAAAAAAGCGTTTGTAGCGGTGGAAGATGAAAATAAAATTACGGCGAAGGTAAAGGTTGAATTGGATCAGCTGGCAGAAAAGAATCATTACGAAATTCAAGGACTATTACAATATCCCAGAGGAACGATATTTGATAATTCTGAGATTTTTATTGAAACAATGAAGAGAATAGGTGCAGACTGTATAATTGTGACAAGTCCAGAATTTATTATTCAAGAAATTCTGTCAGATGGTAGGTTGTCTGAAATAGCAAAAGAAAATAACTTAAAAATCATAGATGCTACACTTGAAATAGATATTGCGGAAATTAAAAATATTATGTCCAAAAATATAATGAATGATATCAGTACAATGATGAAACTGAAAGAGGACTTGGATCAAGTAAAAAGCAATATACATGCACACGCTGATGATCATAGTGTAATGATCATCACAAAGGAGGCAGATCCTTCAGAGATTGAGCAGTTCACATATCATGTATCAGAATCTGGTTATAGAAATTTTACTGTTGTACAGATGCAGGAGTATATCCCAGAAGCAGAAAAGATGTTTAAATCTATCATTGAAAAACACAATGTGGATAAAGTATTTATTTTTGATGAATATGAATCACCTAGATTTGATCGTTTTTTACGTCAATTAGAGGATAAAGGCATTAAGGTTTCTTGTGATGCAAGAGAAGAACTGGAGATGACTGCTAAATCGTGTTTTACTGGAATGTTCATGAGTTAGGAACGACGACTATGGATCAGACAGACTATTATTTCATTTACATTTGTTTATGTGAATTGACACGAAGAAAGAAGCTGACATTGAATGTAGCCAATAAAATTTTGAAGGAATATGAAGCATTCTGCCATCCAGTTTATAAACATGAATTGACAAAAATGAATCAGTAAAATCAAAGTGCCAAGATGGGTGACATTCTACTAGATGTATGCGATGAATTGTGATATTGTGTGTAGTGAAAAGAGGGATAGCGCATGGATAAGAAGGTCAGTATTATTGAACCATTATCAAGAGAAGAAAAAATAAAGACTGCTGCTTATGCAAGAGTTAGTTCAAAAAGCGATGATCAGATCCATTCATTTAACAGTCAGGTTGCCTACTATTCCCAGTATATCAATCAGTTGCAAAATACCATCATAGTGGATGTTTACACAGATGAAGGTATCACAGGTACTGTTATCGAAAAGCGTAATGGATTCAAGAAAATGATTCAGGATTGTCGTGATGGACTGATTGATAGAATCATAACAAAATCAATAGCAAGATTCGGAAGAAATTTTACGGAGACACTGAAGACATTGAGAGAACTCAAATGTCTAGGTGTCTCTATTTATTTTGAGGAAGAACATATCGATACAGCTGATAGTGTAAGTGAAACTTCTATCAGTACGTATATGATGAGTGCTGAATTAGAATCCAGAACAATTTCCTACAATCAAAGGTGGGGATTCAGGACGAGAGCAGAAAAAGGTATCTACAATCAGCCACATCTGCCATACGGTTATTACAGAATCGATGGGAAGATATTGATTAATGAAAGTGAAGCAGTGATTGTAAGATTGCTGTTTGATATGTATGTAAATCAGGATATGTCGACAGTGGCTATCACGAATTATTTTAGTCAGAATAAGATTGGTGGAAGAACATGGTCAAGGTCAGGAATCGTACTGATGCTGATAAATGAACGATATTGCGGGGATAAATTGCTACAGAAGAAATTCACAACAGATGAATTTCCATTTCACTTGGTCATGAACAAGGGGGAACTTCCACAATACTATGTTTACGATAGTTTTCCAAAGATCATAGAAAGATCACTCTATGAAGCAAGCTATGCAAAATGGGAAAGAAACAGAGAGAACTTAAGTGACAACCAGTTATCTGCAAATAAAAGATACCCATATACTTCAAAAATTGAATGTGCAGAATGTCATGAAAAATTTAAGCGAAGAACTTATCGGGGAGTTGAGTTCTGGTGTTGTAAAAAGCATTTAGTAGATCATGATTCTTGTATGAATAAGCAGATTTCCAAGGAAGAACTGGATGAGGCATTTCTCAAATTGTATTACAAACTGAAAAACAGCATAGATATATTAGAATCCTATGGGAGAAATATTGTCAAGTTGCTGATGGACGATGAAAAAGAAAAAGAGCTGATGATGCTGGATAAAGAACTTCATAATTTGAAAGCTGAAAAACTGAGACTGTTGAAGGAAAATTTGGAAGGAAAGATTTCTGATATAGAGAAAATTTCAAATTTGAATGAGATACAGATGTACAAATCACTATATGAGTTAGAAAAGAAAAAAGTATTAAATCAGGTATATGAAAGTGCTGAATACAGAAATAATCAGAGACTTGTTGATGTGCTGAGGCACTCCGCCTCAATAGATACATTTGATGAAGTTATATTTCATGAGATCGTACAGAAAGTAATGATAGGTCAAAACCATATATATTTTCAATTACACAATGACCTTATGATTAAGTCAGAAAGGAAAAAATATGATGGAAATTACAGCTAAAGCACTTCATGCTCAAAGGGTTTCAGAAGGGTGCTATATTCAAAGGTTTTTTAGAAACAAGGTTTTTTATGGTATTGACAATCAGCCTTTAAAAAGGAAGGTTTACCGAGGAAAACGTGATAAGGATGGAAAGAGAAAAAATGAGATATTTTATGTTAATGAGAAGCAGGATATTCGAATAGAGGAGGACTTGCTAATGGATTGTATAAATCAGATTCTAGATAAACTCGTGAATACAGATGAACTGGATGTCAATGGATGGAGCACTGAAGCATCTTATCGATACTTTCAGATAAAGGAAAAGAATTTTTTTAGAAATAAGAAGATTGCAATTGATGAATATAAGCGTTTTATAAGTGAATCTATTGAGATAAAAGACTGCCAAGCTTATGAAAATGTTCGATTAAGAAAGAAGATCCATGAAGGGAATTTCAAAGATATTATTGAGAAGATAGAAGTGTACGATACTGGCATTGTCTGTATTTTCACTAATGCACTTGAAATGTCATTACAGTTTTGAAAGGAGGAACCGTATATGGGCATAACTCTAAGGAAGCAGGATGTACAGCAGAAGGCACTAGTAAATGCAAATTCTGAAGAACCGATGAAGGTAAGGGTCATACCTGCCAGAAAGAAATTCCTGCCTGTGGCACAACAGGAATCGGTAAAGAAAAGAGTTGCTGCCTATTGCAGAGTAAGTTCAGAAAGTGATGAGCAAGAGCTGAGTTTTGAATCTCAATGCAGATTTTATAAAAACAAGATCGATTCGGAACCGAGCTATGATCTTGTCGATATTTATGCCGATGAAGGGATTACAGGAACAAGCACAGAAAAAAGAGAAGACTTCATGAGGCTCATGAAAGACTGCCTAGATGGTAAAGTCGATCTGGTCATCACGAAAAGTATAACCCGTTTTGCAAGAAATACGCTAGACTCTATATCATGGATCAGAAGGTTAAAAGAAATAGGTGTTGATATCTTCTTTGAACTAGAGAATCTGCATAGCCTAACAGCTAGTGAGATGGTGCTGACTATGCTGTCTTCTATTGCTCAGGAAAGCAGTCAGAATAAGAGTGAATCAGTGAGGTGGGGGTATGAAAGACAATTTGAAAAAGGAAAGACTTATTTAGGAAATCTATATGGATATCGAACAAAAAGAGATACCTATTATATTGATGAGGAAGAAGCAAAAATTGTAATTGAAGTGTTCGATATGTATTTAGCAGGAGTTACAGATCAAGCGATTGCTGATGAATTAACAAGAAGAGGAGTTCCTACTAGACTAGGTAAGAAAGTATGGAAAAAAGCAGTCATTCAGAGAATGCTTCAGAATGTCAAATACTGTGGAGATTCTATACAAGGTTTGTCCTATAATCAAGATTGCTTGAATCAGAAAAGGCAAAAAAATAAAGGGCAGAGAAAAATGTATTATGTGGAAAACAGCCATAAAGGAATTATATCAAAAGAAGTATTTAAAGCAGCACAGATTGAACGTGCACGAAGAAATTCAAAAGTAAAAATCATTGAGTTTGAGGAATCTATGAAGCAGAATCCTAAAGGTAAGATACCAAAAAAGAATAAGTGCGGAATGTATAGCACACAGAATGCATTATCCAACAGAATTATATGTGCAGATTGTGGCTCTTATTATAGAAGGGCTGTCTGGACGAAACGTGACGGCAAGAAACAGCCAGTATGGCGTTGTATAAATCGTTTGGATAATGGAGTCAATATGTGTCCTGACAGTCCTACACTTAAAGAGGAACTGCTCTTTGAAGAGATTGCTAAAATCGTGAATAAAATCTTATCTAAAAAAGATCAAATAAAGTTGGATCTTGCACAGAAGGCTTCTCAGTATATTAATCCTAAGGACGTTACATCGAAAATCAAGAAGACTGAAAAACACATAACTGAAATTGATTTAAAGATTAGTGATTTATTAAATAAAGGGATGATATTGGTATCCAGAGGAGTTCAGGATGAAAATCAATATAAGGAGCACTTGGAAGGCTTGTATCAGACTAAAAGAAAACTCACAGAGGAGCTTGAGAATTTAAACTCTAGGTTGAAAGAAATCAGAGCGGCAAGGGAGAAAAAAGTTCTTAAGAATCTGAATGAAATAAACGCTTCGGTATCATGTTTATCGCAGGAGGAAATAGCAATCTTTATAGAAGAAATTATTGTATATAAGGATTATATAGAAATATTGACCAAGACAGAAAATAGGAAAAAGATATTAATCAATAAAGTGAAGTAGTAGATCGCTCTATATATTATAAGCATTTGGTGGAAATGTGTTGCATTGCCACCAAAATTCTCTTTATAGATCTAATGAAATAGGTTGTTTGCATCAGAATATAGCCAAGATTTATATTCTGATGTGAGCAACTTATTTGGTTGAGAAGAATAAATTAGCCTAATTACAAAAGTTTTTTTGAGGGATGAGTGTAATTTCTAGACATCCGTTCTGGCACAGTGTTCCATTGAGAGAATAACGATATTCTGAACCCCAGAGATTGGATTGTTCATGATATCGTTTTTTTTTTTTTACCAAAATCAAAAGTGAAATCTATAATAAAATTTCAAAGATAACAAACCGAAAAAGAGTTTGATAAAAAAACACCTGCTTTATGCTTTCACAGGTGTTTGTATTACTTATTCAACAGCAGCATGGAAACTTCCATTATGTGTCTTTTTCGCTTCATATAAAGCATCGTCCGCAATCTTCGCAAGTTTTAAATAGTCATCATTACGTTTTGCGATGACAGCACCAGCAGATAATGTGATTGATGGCATATTACGCTTTTTCGCTTCTTTTTCCATGGAGGTGTTGATATCGATCATGATTTTCTTTGCAACATCATAATCATCAGTATTATTGACATAAATTGCAAATTCATCCCCATGAAGCCTTGAGGCCAGATCGACAGTACGGATACGACCAACAATCATTTGAGCTGAAAGTTTGATTACTTCATCCCCTATCATATGGCCATAATTATCATTAATTGATTTGAAATTATCTCCATCGATCATAATCAAAATACCAGCTTCATTTTCATCCATCGTATTTAACTGTTCTGCAATTGCTTTTCTAAAGGATTTTAAATTCATCATGCCTGTCAATTCATCAATGGCAGCTGCTTTTTGCGCAGCATTTAAAGCAATCTCTAAACGACGTTGTGTTTGCCCTAATTCTATATATGCAGCGTGTAATTCACGATTTTTCATTTCTTTGCTGATATGACTGAGTATATATATCAATAATATTTCCACAATCAATAAAGGAATTAGCCATACCTGCATACTATCCTGTAACATAGACATAAAAGGAACAAGAACCATAAAACTATATTCGTTTCCCTGCATGATATAACCATAATAACGCTTTCCATCGAGCTTGACTATTTGTGATGTTTTATTGTGGTTTAATAAAGTTTGAAAACTGGTCCCAAAACTATTTTGAAAATCATAAAAAGCCTGTGCAGAATCTACTTGCTCCTGTAGTTTTTCTATTTCTGTTTCATTTAATCCTTGTCCATCAGCTAAAGCATTTTGTGCCTGTGTTAATACCTCTTTATTTTCATCTAAATTTTGATATAAATTACCACCCAGATATAATTCATTGGAGCTTCCAATGATGGTTCCATTTTTATCAAAAATCATCATTTGTTCCTTAGGAAAATCCTGTAAATTAGAAACAAGTTCTTGTATATCTCCCATTTTGATATCATAAGCAAATACTGTTTCTCCATCTGGTTGAAGTTGTGAAATTGTTGAAAGTATATAATGGTTGGCATAACTCATATATGGAGGAGTAAAGACAATCTCACCATTTCCTGCTTCCGCAGCCTTATACCATGGGCGTTGTGTGGCAATATATCCAGTACTTTCATATTGTGAATAGGGAGTATCCCAACTGTAAAGATAGCGCCCTTTATAATACATATAAAGACCGTCAAAGGTATCGCCTTCGATTTTCAACATTGGATGATCTATACTTTTTAAATAATTCCAGATATCATCAGGATCAGGATGATTTTTTATTTCATTTGTCATCATATAAGCAAAAAGTTGAAAAGAATGAGAGTAATTATCCATGACATCTTCTAGTTTACTATTAGAATGTGATACATGAGTCGTCATACTTTCATTTATATAAGATGATTCTTTACTGCTGATGATCCATATTGCAAATAAATTGCAAAGTAAAAAGATGCTGATAAACTGCCAGGATTTTTTTATTTTCTTTTTCATGTCAGGGCCTCCCAATGCTCAATCATATTGCTTTGAAATCGAAAGTATTATGTTCAAATAAATTTTACCATATTCAAGGGTTTTTATGTTCTTTTTTGAAGAAAAAGGTATACCAATTCAGGAAGTGTCTGTTATACGTTTTTAGCATAGCCAGACATCTGTCTTTATAAAAAGAAGTATTCTGTATATTGTAAGTCATGTAAAAATCTTTTATAATAAGAAAAACGAAAAGAGTGATCATATGAAATTTTCTAATAGAATGAAACAATTACAAACATCTATATTTAATCGGTTAAATGAGGAGAAGGCGAATTTGCTGGCACAAGGGCAGGAAATTTATGACTTTACAATTGGTAGTCCTAATATTGCGCCAAGTAAAGAAATTCAGAATGCATTAATAGAAGCCGCAAAAGATCCAGTATGTTATATGTATTCATTACATGACACGATGGAATTTCGTGAAACAATACGTGACTGGTATGCGAAACGTTATGATGTAGCATTGGACCCGGTAAATGAAATATTATCTTTACAGGGTTCCCAGGAAGGACTTGCACATATTGCTCTTGCGGTATGTGATCCAGGAGATATCGTGATGATTCCATCTCCTTGTTATCCAATATTTGCAAATGGGCCAAGAATTGCTGGTGCCCAGATATATGAAATGCCAATGTTAAAGGAATATGATTATCTGATTCAATTTGATAAAATTCCTGAAGATATCGCAAAAAAAGCAAAGATGATGATTATCTCCTATCCTAATAATCCAACTGGAGCTACTGCACCAGACTGGTTTTATGAAGAATTAATCGCATTTGCAAAGAAATATGATATCATGGTACTGCATGATACTGCATATAGTAATTTGGTATTTGATGGTGAAGAAGGAAGAAGCTTTTTATACTATGCAGGTGCAAAAGATATCGGTATTGAATTTAATTCTTTCTCTAAGACATATGGTATGGCAGGTGCAAGAATTGGTATTTGCGTAGGGAATAAAGATATTGTGGAGCAGTTGCGCATTTTAAAATCCAATATTGATTATGGTATGTTTTTGCCAATCCAGAAAGCGGCAATAGCGGCATTAACACAGGATCAAAGCTGTGTTGTAGAAACCAGGATGCAATATCAAAAGCGAAGAGATATGCTTGTAAAAGGATTGCATGAGGCTGGATGGGATGTAGATGCACCCAAAGCTACTATGTTTATGTGGGCGCAGATACCACAATCTTATGAGGATAGTGAAGTATTTGCGTATGATCTGTTGAAAAAGACCGGTATGCTGATAACACCAGGCACAGAATTTGGTGAACTTGGCAGAAAATTTGTTCGTATTGCACTTGTACAAAGTGAAGAAATTATTGAAAAAGCGCTGATTAGCGTAAAAGAAAGTGGCTTTTTTAAATGATAAAACGATTAGTGGCAATTGGCGGTGGAAACTGGCAACAGAAAGAAACCAAACATATTGATCAGAAAATCATAGAAATGAGCGAAAAACCACAACCACGCGTTCTGTTTTTTCCAACAGCTTTAAAAGATGATCAAGGATATGCAAAGCGTTTTAAACAATACTATCGTTTGCTTGGCTGTCATGTGGATGCAATACGTTTATTACATAGCAAAAAAACATATGAACAATTAGAGAAAGAATGGTTGGATTATGATATCCTGTATTTGGGTGGTGGAGATACCAAATTATTGATGGATACGCTTGTTTCAACACATACAGATCAAATTATCCGTAAAGCATATGAAGCTGGAATTATTATCGCAGGATATAGTGCCGGTGCAAATGATTTATTTCATTTTGGATATGCAAAGCAGGATGAGCAGTATACCTTTGTAGAAGGTATGAAGTTATATGATGGTGTGTTTTCTCCACATGTGCAAGAACGAAAAGATTATTGGGAAAAAGCAAAATGTTTACATTCGAAAGTTATAGGATGTGAAGATAAACAGGCATATATTTTAGAAGATGAGAAAGGGTATTATATGTATTGATATCCTTTTTTTCATTGAAAGCGTTACACCATAGAATAAAAAGTGTATATAGGTTAAAAATATAAGAAAAGTTTGATATAATATACAAGTCTTTTTGACAAAGGACAGAAAAGAGGGTAATTATGTTAGAAAAAGTATTTAAACTTAAAGAAAAGAATACAAACGTAAAAACCGAGATCATTGCTGGTATTACCACATTCCTTGCGATGGCATACATCCTTGGTGTAAACCCATTGATTTTAGGTGATGCAGGAATGGATACTCCATCTGTATTCATGGCAACTGCAATTTCAGCAGGCTTTGCCAGTATTGTGATGGGCGTTATCGCAAACTATCCAGTCAGCCTGGCTGCAGGTATGGGTGTGAATGCATTATTTGCATATACGATCTGTGGAACAATGGGCTTTAGCTGGCAGGCAGCTTTGGCAGGTGTATTTGTTTCTGGTTTGATCTTTATTGTGATAAGTGTTACAGGAATTCGTAAAGCAATCATCAATGCGATTCCAATACAATTGAAATTAGCAATTGGTGCTGGTATTGGCTTCTTTATCGCTTTTGTTGGGTTAAAGAATGCAGGGATTATTGTAGCTAATCCATCTACTTTTGTAGGATTAGGAAATTTAGCTGATCCTACCGTATTATTAGCTGTATTTGGTATACTGGTAACGATTGCGTTATTAGCGTTAAAAGTACCAGCTGGTGTATTTGTAGGTATGGTAATTACGGCAGTCATTGGTATTATCTGTGGAAGTTTCTTTGGTATGGAGGGTATGCCTGTATTGCCAGAAAGTATTTTTGAAACAAGCTTCCAGATGAATGGTTTAGGTGCCTTTATGGATGGCTTTGGAGAATTATTTGCGAATCCATTAACTACCTTCGTGGTTATCTTCTCCTTCTTGTTTGTGGATTTCTTTGATACAGCAGGAACACTTGTCGCAGTCGCAAACCGTATTGGACTGGTAAATGAAAAAGGTGAATTAGAGAATGCTGAACAGGCATTATTGGCTGATGCTATTGGTACAGTTGCAGGTGCTGCTTTAGGTACATCTACAGTTACAAGTTTTGTAGAATCAACATCAGGTGTTGAAGTTGGTGGAAAAACTGGCTTAACTGCATGTACTACAGGAGTGATGTTCTTTATTTCAATTTTGTTTGCGCCAATTATCTTATCTGCTGTCACAAATGCAGTAACTGCTCCAGCATTAGTTGTTGTTGGTATTTTAATGGCACAGCAGTTAAAAGGAATTGATTGGGAAGATTTCGTATATGGTACAGCAGGATTTGTTACCATTATCGCAATGATCCTTACATATTCTATTTCTAATGGTATCGCATTTGGATTTATTGCATATACAGTTGCAATGATTGCTAGTGGAAAAGCAAAAGAAATTCATGTAACGGTATGGGTATTGATTGTAATCTTCGTTATCTACTTTGCTCTGCCACAATTGATGTAAAAAAATATTTAAAAAACATAAAAAAAATGATATGATATGTAAGCAAAACCGGTACTACAAAAAGATATAAGTATCGGTTTCTTAACGAAAAGGAGGATGTACATGGCTGATAAAATTATCGTACTGGACTTCGGTAGTCAGTACAATCAGTTGATTGCTCGTCGTATTCGTGAATTTGGTGTATATTCTGAACTTCATGCCAATACAATGACACTTGATGAAATCAAAGCATTAGGTGATGTAAAAGGTATTATTTTCAGTGGAGGACCAAATAGCGTTTATGATGAAGATGCATTTAAATGCGACCCTGCAATATTTGAGGGTGGTATCCCCATTTTAGGTATCTGTTATGGAATGCAGATGACACATTATATGAATGGTGGAAACGTCAAAGCCTGCGAAACAAAAGAATACGGACGTACAGAAATTACAGTAGAAACAGATTCTCCATTATTCAAAGGGCTTCCTAAGAAACAGATTGTTTGGATGAGTCATGGTGATCAGGTAGATCAACTGGCTGATGGATTTGTGAAGGATGCATATAGTGATACTTGTACATATGCAGCAACAAGCAATGATGAAAAGAAAATTTATACATTGCAGTTTCATCCAGAAGTTCGTCATACGGATTATGGAAATGATATCCTGCGAAACTTCGTATTTGAAGTATGTCATGCTGAAAATAACTGGTCTATGCATAATTTCATTGATATGCAGATTGAAAAGATCAAAGAAACAGTTGGCAATGATAAAGTATTGTTAGGTTTAAGCGGTGGTGTTGATTCATCTGTTGTTGCGGCATTATTACATAAGGCAATTGGTGATCAGTTGATTTGTATGTTTATTGATCATGGTCTTCTTCGTAAAGGAGAAGGCGAAAGCGTTATGGAAACATTTGGTCGTGAGATGAATATCAACCTTGTAAAGATTGATGCGAAAGATCGTTTCTTAAGCAAGTTAGCTGGTGTAACAGATCCTGAACAAAAACGTAAGATTATTGGAAATGAGTTTGTTTATACATTTGATGAAGAAGTAAAGAAGCTAACTTCTGGTGAAGATATTAAATGGTTGGCTCAGGGTACATTGTATACTGATGTAATTGAATCAGGAACAAAAACTGCTCAGACAATCAAATCTCACCACAATGTTGGTGGATTGCCTGAAGATATGCAATTTAAGTTAATTGAACCATTAAATACATTATTCAAAGATGAAGTTCGTGCATTAGGTAGTGAACTTGGTCTACCAGAAGAAATGGTATGGCGCCAGCCATTCCCAGGACCTGGTTTGGGTATTCGTATCTTAAGTGATATCACAGAAGAAAAACTGGAAATCGTTCGTGAATCTGATTATATCCTTCGTGAAGAAATTGCGAAAGCAGGACTTCAAAGAGATATCTGGCAGTATTTCACTGCATTAACAAACATGCGTTCTGTTGGTGTTATGGGTGATCAGAGAACTTATGATTATGCTGTCGCTATTCGTGCTGTTACATCTATCGATGGAATGACAGCTGATTGGGCACAGATTCCTTATGATGTGCTTGCGACAATCTCTAGTAGAATTGTAAATGAGGTTCCTCATGTGAACAGAGTTCTGTTGGATATTACTAGTAAGCCACCAGGAACGATTGAGTTTGAATAGTATACAGAACTAAAAAAATGCCTTTTTCAGGGCATTTTTTTGTGTTTGTGGGAGTTTTTGATACCATTTTGATACAATGAATATAGATTAGGATTTATGTTGTATTCTAACTTAATGGTATAGGAAAAATAAATATATTAAAATATGGTAGGATGAAGCCACGATATATTAAAAAAAATTATTGCATTATATGATAGGGTGTTGGTTGATAGAAAATGGCAAAGATATACTATAGAAGAATTAAAAAAAAGGAAATCAAATATTGTGGATAAAAGAGATGAAAAAAATAGATGCAGGCATAAATGAAATTATCTATGCTGAATATATTTACAATTGAGAGCGAATAAACTCTTTTTTCTTTAGACAGAAATAAAAAAATGACACAGATAGGTCATTTGGAATTTGTTCGATTAACTAAGTAATCAATAGAGGTATTATAATAATCGGCAAGTTTAATCAATATTTGAATAGGAATATCTCTACCGCCTGTTTCATAATATGAGTATGTTCTTTGTGAAACATTTAGAAATTTAGCAAGCTCCGCTTGAGAAAGGTCATGATCTTCTCGTAAATCTCGTAGTCTTTTATATGTCACTTCTATCACCTCAAAAATTATATATTAGAACACTATGTTCTATTTTTTTAGAACATTTTGTGCTAAAACTATATTGATTATTCAAGGAGGATGAAGATTGTATGAAAAAAGATAAAGAACAGTTCAAATGTTTTCACGAAAAGCTGAATCAATAGTGTGAATAGCCGAATTAAAAATGCGTAAAGCGAAATGATTCATATCAGATTGTAAACAATGAACAAGAGTAGCGTAAAGAATTACAGGAAAATCAGGATTGATTATGCCATCCAAAGATTTAAGGAAAGAAAAAGTAGAAGAAAGAAAATAATTAGCAGAATTATGACCTAAATTAGGAAACATGTGATATACTATTCATACAAGGACCTCCCTTATGGCTGGTCCTAAGGAAAAGTAACAGACCAGCCTTTGTATATATCTTCAATATCACTATAGCAGAGTTTGTTACTTTTTTCTATCTCATAACTATTTTACTGTATCTTTACAATATCCATACTTGCAAACCTCTACTATATATGATAGAATAATGAACACAATAAATCTACAGACAATAAGTAACATTAGCTAAAGGTGGTGATTAAATGGCTAAAAAGGCTATAAACAAGATTATATATTTTGATAAAGAGACCATTCGTAATATTTTGCAAGAAAGAGATCATGGTGAACTGTCGAAAGTAACCGATATATCTTCTACTGCACAAGCTCAAGCCTCTTTCGCTACAGAGGCATCGGCAAAATTGAAGTTAGAGGTGCCTTTGGTTTCACGAATATCTTTTCTGTTTACAGGCAAAATTGATGCATCTTATGTTATCAAGAGGGACAGCACGACAACAATATCATCAACAGAAATTTCTGAGTTTGAAAAGCTAAAGCCACTTCTTGTGTCTATTCCTAATGTCCAACTTTCTGACATTGAAAATTCTTCAACATCGCTTAGAGTTGCTGGAGGATATCTTAAAATCGTCAAAGGCGGCATTGAGGGCTTAGATACAAAAGAATTCAAAACTGTAATGGATAGCTACGATGGATACGATACTTATAAGGTTGATGAAAAACATTATGTCCGCTTTAATAATTCGGCATTTGTAAGTAACTATAAGAGGAACGATCTGCTCACAACAACCATGACCCTATATTGTATACCTGTTGGCAGTTTTGACAAAATGCGTTTCGATTTTATCCAGGAGATAAGTAAAATGGAACGCCTAATATCAACTGCTGAACAGCCTCAAACTTTAGCTGATTTGTATCCACCAGAAATTGAAATTAAGAGTAAAACGGACACGGCAAATTCTCAGAAAGAAATTGAAAATGTAACACTTTACGACGTTTTATATGCCTGTGTTACTGCGGAGGCATCAAATGGAGGATAAGCGAAAATATCATATAATTATCGGTTCCAAAGCTTATTTTGATGCCTCTCTACCGGATTTTTCCGAAGAAGACGAGGTGGATACTTTTCTGGAGCTCGTAAAGCTTTCGGATGCAGCAAAACAGAGCCGTTACACCTTCGATCAATATGCAAATACGTTGATTGTCAAAAACAACAACTATCATGGAATTGTAGAGGCAGCACATGATCGTTTGGGTCCTCTGATTGAAGACCTAACAGCTGATGATGCAGAAATTTACATTCACAATCCACCACGTGTTCTTAAAGAATACTTGGAAGATCAACATAAGCGTTCACTTATCGAGTTGGATGTTAAATCAGAAGAATATGGAATAAAGCGTGATTCTGAAATGTTTGTCGAGAATATCACAAGCATATCATCGAATTTGTTTGGACAGGAAAATGCGATTGCGGAAATAAGCAAGAGTCTGTGGTATTTAACAACAGTCAAACGAGAGAAGCCATATGTAATAATGTTGTATGGTAACAGTAGCTTGGGTAAAACCGAATTGGTGAGGGAGATTTCCAAAAAATTCTTTGGCGACAAGTGCTTAGAAAAGCATTTGTCGATGTTCAAAAACAACAATTATTCAGAGTATTTTTTCGGAGATGCCCCCAATCGTAAAAGCCTTGGTTTTGATCTGCTTGAACGTGAATCATATTTGATATTCTTTGACGAGTTGGACAAATGTCCGGAACACTTTTTCTCAGCATTCTATACGCTGTTTGATAACACTCTTTTCAAAGATGCGACATATGATGTTGATGTGTCTGGCATTGTAATTATTCTAACATCCAATTATCAAACTAAGGATGAAATGAAAAAACAGCTCGGTCTTCCCATTTTTTATCGTATTGACAAGATGATTCATTTTGATGATTTTGGTTGCGATACGATATATGCGATTGTTAAGAGTGAAATCAAAGCCAGAGAAAGCGAGTACGAAGACAAGCTATCTCCAGAAATGGTTTATGCTGCTGTAAGCTCCTTGGTATCCGCTACTGGCGAAAATGCAAGAACTATAAAATATAAAGTTCAGCAAGTTATTGAAGAACTCTTATTCCAAGAAGTCGTACAAAAGATGGCAAAAAACTGAAGCAATTAAGATGCCGTGTAGACAAGATTAACTTGTGTTTTATGGCAACAGAATGGTAACAAAAAATCAGATAGCCTCTACTATCCGAATAATGAGAACAATATAAATAATTCGAGCTAATTCCCATAAGCATTTCTGTTTAAGATTAAATTACAGGGAGCGAGTTTGAATAGTATCAAATGATTTATGGGTATCCTTTAATGGATGCCTTTTTAGTTTCAGTGAAATCTACGAATTCTTTCAATACTTTAAAATATTATTATTTTTGAAAGTAGAAATTCGCATAATAGCGATGTAATGATGTTTATTAAAAATACTTACTATCTAATAGAGTTTCTAGTAAAATGAGCTTGTACCTATTTTAAATTCAGCACAATTAATAGATTTATTAAAGAAGTGACCAGTTAGAAATCCTATACAAAAGAAGATTCCTAGGTATTTTTGAGTATACGACATGATTACTTAACAATGTTAAGTATTAAGAATATGTTATAAAACTAGAAGGAAAGAGATCAAATGGGATAGATACATTTTTTGATTATAATTATTGTAGAGCATAAATCAATATCTTTATATGAATTTATACTTGAAATAATTATACTTTTGTGTAATATTAATGAAATAGCGATAGTTTATGTGCGTAATAAGAGTAACAAACAATGGAGGAAGGTATAAGCTATTTAAACAAAAAGTATATGATAAGTTACTTTAATGGGAAAGGGAGTACAAAGTAAATATGTATGCATAATGGAATTCGCATATTGAGTTGGAAGAACATGATTGCAGAATAATTTGCGTGCAATGAATATAGATCATATCAATATGTACACTTGAAATTTTTGATGATATAACTCAACTTAGGCAAGAACAAAAAGTAAAAGGATTTAAGGAACCTTAATTTTATATTAATCTACTTATGAATAAAAGAAGTTAAAAATGAATTCAAGAGAATTTTGGTTTATCAAACAAATAAAATGGAGAATATTTAGTTGATGAATTTCATTTATTTCTGCAGCTTCTGAGGAAAGCAATGAATGAACAGGAAGTAAAATAAAATAATCAAGAAGAGAACAAAGAAAATCCTCGCCTAATGATAAGCGGGGATTTTCTTTATCTAATAACATCACTTTTTCCATGTTCCATATAATACAGAATATCCTGTTTTGATAACACAGGGCTGTCACCATAAGTTGTATGTCCCAATACACCACTACAGGTCGCATATTCTTCTTGTGTAGAAGCATCTTCCATATGATATAGCGCATGAATCATACCAGCAGCAAACGCATCTCCACCACCAATACGATCATAAACATCAAAAGTGTGGACACGACTTTGATAAAAACCTTTCTCATTTAACAAATAACCCTGTAAACTACCTGTATCTGTATTACGATGAGTACAATATTTTAAAAATAAATGTATCGTATCAAACGTTTGTATTATTTAGATGGAAAACCATATATCTACTTTACACACTATCTACCAGGAAATATTAAATTAGATCATATTGAGGATGATAATGCCTTTTCTATCTATATGCAGCTTTATAAAAACAAACAATTTATCAGTAATTTCCATGATGAATTTTATATTGAAGAGCCAGAGGAATATATCTTAAAAGCATTAGAATTGGAAAAAGGGCCATTACTAGGAAGAAAACGTATGACATATAATGAAAATGGGGAAGTGATTGAGGTATCATTTGCGCAATATAATACAAAGATACATCATTATGTCATTGATTATCAGGCATAGATCAGATAAAAAGCACACAAATTTGTGTGCTTTTTGTTTAGTTTTTCTGTGATGGCATATCCCATCCAAAATGATCTGTATGAAGAAGTTTTTCAGCCTTTTCACTTAATGGATGTTCCAGATATTCCTGATATAGTTTCTGGATATCTGGGTTTTCATGAGAATGACGAATGGCTTCATGTTTATCTAATTGATATAATGCATTTGCACGTACAGCTGCCATTTCCTTTCCATCATGAATTGGCTGGCCACCACCGCCACTACATCCACCAGGGCATGCCATGACTTCCACAAAATCATAATGTACATCTCCTTTGCAAATTGCTTCAATCAGTTTTCTGGTATTCCCGAGACCACTAACAACAGCACAGGATAAACGCTGCCCATTTATGATAAAGCTTTGCGCCTTACAACCCTCCATGCCTCGTACACTTTCAAACATATCCGCATCAGGATTATTTCCTGTCACAAAATAATACGCACTACGAAGTGCTGCTTCCATAACACCTCCTGTAGCGCCAAATATAACACCGGCTCCACTTGCATGGGAAACAGGCTGATCTAATGGTTCATCACACAATGTTTCAATGGCTACATGTTCTGCGCGTAACATTCTGACAAATTCTCGTGTTGTAATCACAACATCTACATCTTTACCAGCACCTGCGTCATTGATATTAGGGATATCACATTCATGTTTTTTCGCAACACAAGGCATAATGCTCATGACAAAAATCTTATCAGGATCCACGCCCAGTTTTTCTGCAACATAAGTTTTGATAATGGCACCAAACATCTGATGCGGAGATTTTGACGTAGATAAATGGGATATCATATCCGGATACTGGCTCTTAAGGAAACGAACCCAACCAGGACAACAGGAAGTAAACATAGGCATTTCATTTGAATCAGCCCTCTTTAATCGCTCAATAAATTCACTGGCTTCTTCCATAATGGTTAAATCAGCACCAAAGTCTGTATCAAATACATAATCTACACCCATGCGACGTAATGCACACGCCATTTTTCCAACAGTTGCTTGATCACGTGATAAGCCAACACTTTCTCCCCAAGCAGCACGGACAGCTGGCGCAATCTGTGCAATACAGATTTTATCCGGATCATTTAAAGCATCAAATACAATTTCTGTATCATCTCTTGTATGGAGTCCATTTACTGGGCAGTGGGTAATACATTGTCCACATAAGGAACAATCAGCTTCTTCAATCTTACGATTTAACGATACATTGACAGTAGTACGTGAACCTGTGGAGCATACATCCCATACATTTAGATTTTGTACCTTATCACATATCTGTATACAACGCATACATTTGATACATTTATTGCTTTCTCTTTGTAATGGGAAGGCTTTATTCCAAGGCGTATAGGTAACATCTTTTTCGTAATTTAAAGATGTAATACCAAGATCATTAGCAATGGTTTGTAAAGAACAATTGCCACTTCTGGAACAATACGCACATTCACAATCATGTTGGGATAATAATAATTCCACATTCATACGTCTTGTTTCACGGACTTTAGGAGAATTTGTATATAACACCATTCCTTCCTGCACCTGTGTATTACAAGAGGTTACTAATTTATCTTTGCCTTCTACTTCTACCATGCAGATACGGCAAGCGCCAATTTCATTAATATCTTTCAGATAACATAAATGGGGAATATTGATATGATTCTGTTTGGCAGCCTCTAAAATCGTGATGCCTTCACTTACTTCAATCTGGTGATGATCTATTGTTAATGTTACCATTTCGTTGTCCTACCTCCTTTGAATACGCCAAAACCGTAATGATCACAACGTAGACATCTACTACATTCCTGCATAGCTTCTTCTTTGCTCATACTAAATTCTATAGGTTCAAAATCTTTTGAACGATCAATGGTATCGCGCTCTTTCAATTGTATACGGCCACATTTTGGGCGATCAGCATAATTTGCCGCAGGTATTTCTATATTTGTTGTAATTTCGTGGCGGAAGCCTAAATATTCATCAATATTAGCCGCTGCTACTTTCCCTGCTGCGATAGCACGAATGACAGTTGCAGGACCAGTTACACAATCACCACCCGCAAAGATACCAGACATGTTTTCCACACCGGAATGATCTAATGCATCAATAGTACCATGTTTGATAGGAATACCTTCATCTTTAAAGTGAGCAGATTCTATACCTTGACCAATTGCTACAACGACAATATCACATGGAATGCGTTTTTCTTCTACATCAGCATTGTTAGGAGAAGGTCTGCCTTTACGATCCTGCATCCCTATGATTTGAGGCTGTACCCATAAAGCAGCCACGTTTTGATTTTCATCTAGTTCAATTCGTTTTGGAGCTTGTAATTCAAATAATTCACAACCCTCCGCAAGTGCGCCTTCTACTTCATCTGGCAAAGCAGTCATATCTTCTTTTCTTCTTCGATATGCAATCCCAACCATAGAAGCACCCAAACGTTTTGCACTACGGGCAACATCCATTGCGACATTTCCTCCACCAATTACACAAACGCGTTTTCCATGGAAATCAGGTAAGATATCATCACCAATATTACGTAGCATTGTTACAGCACTGATTACATGATTACCTTCTTCTCCAGGAATTCCTACTTTTTTATCCGTTTGTGCACCAATAGATAAATATAATGCATCATATTGCGCATCTAATTCACACATGGTTATATCTTTTCCAATATCAACTTGCATGTGTACTTCTACACCCGTATTTAAGATTACCTGAATTTCCTGGTCTAATTTTTCTCTTGGTAAACGATAATTTGGAATACCATAACGAAGCATACCACCCAGTTTCTTACGCTTTTCATATATCACAGCTTGATGGCCCATCTGTTGAAGATAATATGCGGCCGATAGACCACCTGGACCACCACCAACGATGGCGATTTTCTTACCAGTAGATGGAGCGTTTTCTTTAGCAGGAACTGCACCTGCCTGTTCAACTGCATAACGTTTTAATCCCCGGATATTGATAGAATCATCCAGCATATTTCTACGACATCTTGCTTCACATGGATGCTCACAAATATATGCACATACGGTAGGGAAAGGATTATCTTTACGGATCAAACGTACAGCATCTTCATTTCTTCCTTCTTTAATTAATGCAATATAACCTGGGATATCCACACCAGCAGGGCATAAGGCAACACATGGTACGGGTTGATTTAATGATTGTGTACAACGACCATGTAGAATATGCTCCTCATAATCATCACGAAATCCACGAATACCTTTTAATACCATTTCCGCAGCTTCAATACCAATAGCACAATCCGCAGAATTACGAATATTGACAGCAGTCTTTTCTATTAAATCTAAAGTTTTTAAAGTGGCATTGCCATCTAAAACACTGTCAATCATCTTTTGTAACTGACCTAATCCTACACGGCAGGGAACACATTTTCCACATGTCTGTGCATGGCATAAACGTAAGAATGCACTCGCCATATCAACAGGGCATAATCCTGGGGGACTGGCGATGATTCTTCTTTCAAGATCTTTATATAAATCTTCAATGACACGCTGGGATTTGGTTTCACTCATAATTGTTAAACGACTCATGATTGTTATCCTCCATCTTTTTAACTACTTTCAGTATAAAGCATTTTACTTTGATTGCCAATATATTTTTTAAACGCTTACAAAGAGTTGGCGCAAATGAAACTTTAATAATAAAAAATTATGTGAGAAAAAAAGCTTCAAGTTTATTTAAGAAATTAGAATTAGCATGAGAAATGCTTCATGTTTTCCAGTGCTTTCCCAAAAGAAAAGACTATAGAAATATCAATATTCTATAGTCCGTGTCTGTTAGTTTGCGCTAAATGCTAGTTCATCATCTAAAGCATCTAACATATTTAAAGAGTTGAATTTTTCAATCAGCTTTTCAACAGTCAGTGTTTTCTTTTCTTCCTTACCAATATCCATAATAATCTGTCCTTTATGAAACATCAATAATCGATCGCCATATGTTATCGCATGTTTTAAGTTATGTGTAATCATGATGGTCGTCATTTTCTTTTCTTCGATCAAACGTTTTGTAAGGGAAATAATCAAATCACTGGTTTTTGGATCAAGTGCTGCAGTGTGTTCATCTAACAATAATAAATCAGGACGAACGATGGTTGCCATCAAAAGTGATAACGCCTGACGCTGTCCACCGCTTAATGCACCAACCAATACATCCATTTTTGATTCTAATCCCAGCTCCATTTTTGTTAATTCTTCTTTGAATAATGGAATCAGTTCCTTATCTACACCACTGGTTAAACCAAAGTGCTTACCTTTGTTGTAAGCCATCGCAAGATTTTGAGTGATGGTCAGAGAAGGGGCAGTTCCTTTTTGGGGATCCTGAAACACACGGCCAATAAACTGAGAACGTTTATGTTCTGGAATCTTGGAAACATCTTTATCACGGAAGAAAACTTTTCCACTGTCTTGTAAGATATTTCCACTAACGACATTGAAGAAAGTAGATTTTCCACTGCCGTTGGAACCAATGATAGTCACAAATTCTCCTTCTTGGATTTCAACGTTTAAATCTGTATACAAAACAAC
Organism: Absiella sp. AM29-15; assembly: GCF_003434225.1. Lineage (NCBI taxonomy): Bacteria > Bacillati > Bacillota > Erysipelotrichia > Erysipelotrichales > Erysipelotrichaceae > Amedibacterium > Absiella sp. AM29-15. Next base: position 108,720 of record NZ_QVFL01000009.1, on the reverse strand, counting down.
CTCATTGGCACTTCCTCTGTTGAAGGTCTTTGTTACATGTTCTAATTTCAACATATTCTTCACCTAACCTTTCATAGAGCGATGGAAGAATTTTCCTAAGATTCCATTGCCTAAAACCAACACGACAATGAAGATGAGTGACATGACAAGCTTCATGTAATTTGGTGGAAGTCCCAAATTTAATGCAAGTGCAATCGTTAAACGATAAGTGATTGCGCCAAGAATCACACTGGTTGTAAAACCAAAGAATTTGATTCGTTTAAATACAGTCAATCCAATGATTACAGAAGCAAGACCCATAACAATCATACCAGCACCTAACTGTACATCAAAGTATCGAAGCAGCTGAGAAACAACAGCACCTGATACACCAGCATATCCATTACTGATTGCAAGTCCATTCATTTTGATGTGACCTAGATCTTGTCCAAGAGAACTGATCAATTGTGGATTATCTCCGGCAATACGCATTAAGAAACCATATTTGGTATCTAAAAACCAGTCGATCAATAACTTCATTAAAATAACAATTACAAGCAAGATAAAGATTGGCCAGAGTTTCTTGATCCATATCGCAAGCTCTCCACTAAAGTTTTGTGATATTTTATCACCATAAGTGAAAATTGTGTCGTAAGTGAATAATACAATTCGGCTTTGATCCTGTGCAACAGCAAGATTAATAGAATAAAGTCCTGTCATTACCAAAATACCACTTAACAGGGAAGATATTTTACATTTTACATGTAAGAAGCCCGTTGCATAACCAGCCAGCATACCAGCAAAGAAAGCAACGATCAAAGATAAAAACGGATTGATGTTATGTGTGATACACATAGCGCCGGCAGCAGCACCAAGAGGGAAACTGCCTTCTACAGTCAAATCAGCGTAATCTAGAACCTGATACGTCAATAAGACACCGATAGCCAGAATACTGTACGCAAGTCCCTGCGATACAACATCAATTGTGAAATTCAATATATTCATATGCCATCACCAGCTTATTCGCCATAGAATGTAGCGCGTTTTTCTAATTCTGCAGGAATTTTAATACCTAGTTCATCTGCGACTTTACGATTGATTATCAAAGAAGTTTCAGAAGCTGTTTCTATATCGAAATCACCAGCTTTTTTGCCATTAAACAGGATATCTTCAGCGATTGCACCTGCTTGTTCACCAAGCTTTTCATAACTGATAGAATCACTTGCCAGTAAACCTGCTTCCATTTGTCCATCTTCAGCGGCAAATACAGGAATTTTATAAGCGTTTGCTTTATCTGTGATAGATGCTGTTGCATTTACGATCATGTTATCTGTGATATTGTAGAAACAATCAACTTTTCCAGCCAGCTGTTCAGCGGCAGTCGCAACATCTGTGGAAACACTGACACCCTGGGTTTCAATTGCAAAGTTATATTTACCTGCCAGTTTCTTTACCTGTTCAACCTGAAGTTTACCATTTGGTTCTCCGGTATTATAAATCATACCAATGGTTTTTGCTTCTGGAAGCATTGTACGAATAAGTTCTAATTGTTTTTCCAAAGGTGCTGCATCAGATACACCGGTAACATTGCCACCTGGTTTTTTATTACTCTTTACGATTTTTGCATCCACTGCATCCGTTACTGCATTAAAGACAACAGGGATTTCTGTATCTAATGTCGCATTTGCGGCACTTAAGCCAGCGTTTGTTCCAATCGCATATATCATATCAACTTTTTCATTTGCGAACTGACTGGCAATCGTATCTGCTGTACCATTGTCGTTTTGTGCGTTTTTTTCTACGAATTTTACTTTGGTTTCATCATATCCTTTTTCTTTCAGATAATTCTGAAGTCCTTTACTTGCACTTTCCAGTGCAGGATGATTTGCGTAAATCAGAATACCTACTGTTTTTACATCATTTTTTGTTTCTGGTTCTTTACTACCACATCCACTCATAGAAACCATCATCAAACAGGCCAAAAGCCCTCCTAATAATTTTTTCATAATCTCTCCTCTTTTCATTATAGTATGTATTGATGATATCGTCTTTTTGGAAATAAATCAATATTTTTCATTGATTATTTCATAAATTTTGCATATAATTTTCATTGTATGAATAAAAATGTGTAAGAGTTTACATAATGAATACAAAAAGCATTTAGGAAATGGAGGAAATAATGATGGCAATTGCATTAGTAAAAGAGTATTTAAAAGCATATGGAAAAGATCAGGATGTTATTGAACTTGAAGAAAGCAGTGCAACAGTAGAGCTTGCCGCAAAAGCACTAGGGATTGAAGGTGCGCGAATAGCGAAAACTTTGTCCTTTATGGGAAGTGATGGTGCTTTGGTTGTCGTATGTGCAGGAGATTGTAAAATAGATAATCATAAATACAAGGAAACTTTTGGTGTGAAGGCAAAAATGTTAAAAGCGGAAGAAGTAGAAACATATACCAATCATAGCATTGGCGGTGTTTGTCCCTTTGCATTACCAAAAGATACCAAGATTTATTTGGATGAATCCATGAAACGTTTTGATTATGTATACCCAGCATGTGGCAGTTCTAATTCTGCGATTAAATTAAGTCTGGAAGAACTGGCATCCATGGTCCCATATATGAAATGGGTGGATGTTTGTAAAGGCTGGAAATAAAAAAAGCTGATTGATTCAGCTTTTTCTATGCTTATTTATCTTTATTCTCTAAGCGTTCTAATGCTTTTATTGCATCTTCATATCCATGGTCTGCAGCTTTATGATAATACTCCAGCGCTTTTTCCATATCTTTTACAATGCCCCAGCCATTTTCATAACAATAGCCTAAACTGTATTGTGCGATATCAATATCCATATCAGCTGCCTCTTTATAATATTTTACAGCCATACGGAAATCTTTTTTTACACCACGCCCATGTTCATAACAATCTCCAATATTACATATAGCGATGCCATTTCCAAGCTGTGCAGAGCGGGTATAGTACGTAAATGCTTTGTTGTAGTCAATTTCATCTTCAGGCACTTCATTTTCATAGATATAGCCAAGATTGCATAAGGCATCACTATCGTCTTTTTCTGCGATGATCTCATATAATGCAATTGCTTTTTTAATATCTTTTGCTACACCACGTCCATGGTGATAACAATATGCAATACCAAACTGACCTAGTGGATATCCCTGATTGGCACACTGTTCATATAATTCAAAGGAACGTTTTTCATCCTTTTCAGCACCAATGCCACGCGCAAGATTCCATGCTAGATTATATTGTGCTCTGGCAAATCCCTGTACAGCACTTTTTTCAAACCACTCATTTGCCTGTTTATGATCTATTTCTACTCCAATACCATTATCGTAACAATAACCTAAGTTACATTGTGCACAATCATCTCCCTGATCTGCGGCCGCTTTATAAAGTTCTATTGCCTTCACAAGGTCTTTTTCTACGCCAATGCCTTTTTCATAAAATAAACCTAGATTACATTGTGCCCGTGGATAATTTTTATCTACTGCTTTTTGATAATAGGCGCAGGCAAGGGGAATGTTTTCTTCTACACCAATACCGTTTTCATAGAAATAAGCGATATTGGATAAGCCTCTGGGATACCCCTGATCGGCAGCTTTTAAGTACCAGTATGCTGCTTTTTCTTTATCCATTTCTGTGGCAATGCCACGTTCATAAAAATAACCCAAATTACATTGTCCGCATGGATCATTCTTTTCAGCGGATAGCTGATATAAGGAAAAGGCTTTTTGTATATCCTATTCTACACCCATGCCATTTTCATAATAGTATCCAAGTGTACATGCAGCAGCGCCATGTCCCTGGTCCGTGGCTTTTTCAAAATATTGGGCAGCCTGTGTTTCATCTTTTTCAACACCAATCCCATATTCATATAAATAACCAATTTCATATTGGGCATTCATCAGTCCCTGATCAGCAGCCAGCTTATAATATTTTGCGCAGGAATACGCATTGCGCTGTACACCAATTGCTTTTTCAAAACAATATCCTGCATAATATTGTGCCATCATATGACCAGCATCAGCAGCTTTGATAAACCATTGTGATGCATTGTAATTATTTTTTTGGAAACCATACATTCCATGGTAATAACATAACCCTAGTTGATACATGATTTCCACATTTCCTTGCTTAGCATCTTTAATCATTTGATTAACATCAGCGCCTGAACGTTTATATGTTTTTAAAAAATTATCTCTCATAACAAGCTCCATAAACATCCCCCTCTCACTGTATCCTTATATAGCCTTATGATAACACGTTTCAGGAAATTTTCAAGCAGCGTTACTGCTTTGTATTAGATTTTGTAAAGATTATTTATCTTTTTTATCTAAGCGCTTTAAAGCATCTATCGCATCTTCATATCCATGGTCTGCGGCTTTGCGATAATAAGCGATTGCCTTATTGATATCTTGTGCAACACCCCAGCCATTTTCATAACAATAACCTAAGCTGTATTGGGCAGAATCTACATCTTGATCAGCTGACATTTTGTAATATTCCACAGCTTTTTTATAATTTTGGGTTACACCATTGCCTTTTTCATAGCAGTCACCAATATTGCATAATGCGACAGCATCACCAAGTTTTGCGGCTTTCTCGTAATATGTAAATGCTAAATCATGATCAATGGCATCTGCTTCTAAATCATTACCATAAATATATCCTAGATTACATAACGCTTCTGCGTCATCTTGATCAGCCAATTCTTTATACAGAACGATTGCTTTTTGTAAATCTTTTTCTACCCCATGGCCATAATGATAGGCGTAAGCAATACAAAATTTCGCAGATGCATGTCCCTGCTTAGCTGCTTTTTCGTATAATGCAAATGCTTTTTTATAATCCTGTTTGGCACCGATTCCTCTTTCCAGATTCCATGCAAGATTATATTGTGATATAGCAAATCCCTGATTTGCACTTTTTTCATACCATTCATTCGCTTTGACAGGATCAAGAGCCACACTAATACCATTGTCATAATAATAGCCAACATTGCATTGTGCAACTTCATCGCCTTGTTCTGCGGCTTTTATGTATAACGCAAAAGCTTTATCAACGTTTTTTTCAACGCCATGCCCATTTGCATATAAAATCCCCAGGCAGCGCTGTGCACGAGGATAATTTTGTTTTGCAGCTTTCTTGTAATAGAACATCGCTAGCGAATAGTTTTGTGGAACACCTTTTCCATTTTCATATAAATGGGCAAGATTGCATTGTGCTCTTGCATACCCTTGTTTGGCAGCACGCTGGTATAGCTTTCTAGCTTTATCGAAATCTATTTCCACATGTATTCCATATTCATAAAAGTATCCTAAATTACATAAACCACCTGGATCATTACGATCTGATGCAAGCTGATAATACTCTACAGCTTTTGTTAAGTTTATAGGTACGCCAAGGCCTTTTTCATAGAAATATCCCAGACTACAGGCTGCTAGAGGATGTCCCTGATCACTGGCTAGTTGAAACATTTCCGCAGCTTTTTTTTCATCTTTTTCAATTCCAATACCATATTCATATAGATATCCCATTTCATATTGGGCATTCATAAAACCTTGTTGTGCCGCTAATCCATAATATTTTGCACGTTGTACAGCATCGCGAGGAACACCAATTGATTTTTCAAAACAGTACCCTGTATAGTATTGTGCTATCATATGACCAAGATTTGCGGCTTTGATAAACCAATCGAACGCTGTTTTATTGTTTTTTGGTACCCCATAATTGCCATAATAGTAACATAAGCCAAGCTGATACATCGCATTTTCATCACCGAGCACAGCCTTTTGTTTTATGCTATCCAAAAAAGAACTTTCTCTTCTATAGGTTCTTAAAAATTGATCTTTGATTGATTCTTCCATAAATATCCCCATTTCTTTTTGTCTTTCTATTATTATACATCATTCATCAATCAAGATGTGCACTCATTTTCTTCTCTTTCTAAATCTGTATGATCATAATCTTTTGAAAGCTTAACTTTTATGGTAGATATATTTTTTACTTTGCCTATTTTATCATATATATTTTCCTTATGTTGAAACATGGAAAGCATCGCATCAAATACATAGAATAGATAAATGGCAAGATATAGTGCAAATCCAGCATACCATACATATAACAAAGGGGAATCAACCTTCATAAAAATAAGGATAAATGCCAAAACAATATAAGGAAAAGGAAGAATCAATAAGTATGTTGGAAGAAAATGAAGCAGGTACTGATACCATTTTGCGTTCTGATTCTGAAAGTTTACCAATCGTATTTTTACCATCATTTTTCCCAGAGTCCTGCCTTTACTCAGACAAGGTACAATGAAATACAGCAGCAGTATTATGATAAGATAACCATAGAAATGAAAGCGTAGAGGAAGCAGGAAACTAATTATAATATAAAGAATTAAAGTTACGATAATATCGATTGCGAACGCAAACATTCTGCGCATCGCACTTACCCGCATTCCTTTATGATAACTTCTTTCATCCAGTTTTTCTCTGCTTGGTAGAAAATGAGCTACGATTGGTGTCAAGCCATATCCAATCACACCGCCAAGTGTATTCGTTATCAAATCATCTACATCAAATAATCGATAAGGACGAGGATAGATAAAGAATAATCCACTTAACTGCAGACATTCAAAAGATAAGGATAATAAAAAGCTGCACAGCATCGTTTTCTTAAAGGAATATTCAAAATAATAATGTAGATAGATTCCAAATGGTATAGTCATAAAAATATTAAACAAGACCTGTAATACGCTAAATTCATTTAATGCTCTCAGATATGTAGTAGGATCATCCCACACAAAAGAGGTGGTTAAGGAGATATCTTTTAAAGAAGCAAAAGGAATCAGCTGCATTTTTGGTGTTGTATAATGGGCAACTTCTTCAATTGGAGGCAATGGTAATGATACCAAAAAGTAACAGCATAATAAGTAAAAAATAAAAGAGAATACAATTAATATACGAAGTGGCAGGGTGGCGCCATAATGACGATATTGGTGTAATATATAAGGAATCGTCAGGATAACTGCTAAGATTGGAAATACAAATAATGCAGTTTGTATCGGTATCAGATAAAGTGACATATGATCATTTCCTTTCATTTATGGGTTTATTATATCATGGAATCTAATGTGCATTCATAATCTTACAAAAATGTTTGATAAATGATAGAAATTATAAATTTTCAAAGGAAATAACAGAAATAAAATGAGAAATCATCAAAAAATTCAATTTTTAAATACAATTTGATGATTTTTTTTACAAATTTTCTATTTTATGTTAAAATGCTTATGTTACATCAGATAAGACACGCATTTCGCTACGTGCCTTTTTTATGTCTTTTTCTGGTATAGCGGCGTTTAAAACCGTAAAACTATAGAAGGAGTGATGATTATGCATGAAGTATTATCATGGTTAAATGAATTTTTATACAGTAATATTTTATTAATATTATTGGCAGCAGCAGGGATATATTTTTCAATACGTACAAGGTTTGTACAGATACGTTTATTGAAAGAAGGTATTGTCTTATTAAAGGAAAAAGCCCACAATGAAGATGGCGTTTCTTCTTTTCAGGCATTGATGATATCTACAGCGAGTCGTGTTGGCACAGGGAATATTGCTGGTGTTGCGACTGCACTTGCGGCAGGTGGCGCTGGCGCTATTTTTTGGATGTGGGTAATGGCATTTGTTGGTGCTGCCAGTGCTTTTGTGGAATCCACACTTGCACAGATTTATAAAGAACGAGATGGAGAAGCGTTTCGTGGAGGGCCTGCTTACTATATTGAAAAAGCGTTAGGCAGTCGTTTTTTGGGAATCATCTTTGCGTTGTTATTGATTGCATGTTTTATCTTTGGTTTCAATGGCCTTCAATCTTATAATGTCAGCAGTGCACTGGCTTATTATTTTGATGATCAGCATTTAGCAGGTCTGCTTGTTGGTTGTATATTGACCATTGCCTCTGCGGCAGTTATCTTTGGTGGTGTTCATCGTATTGGTATCATTAGTTCTACAATTGTGCCTATTATGGCTGGTTTGTATATTATTTTAGGTATCTATATTACATTATCCAATGTTTCACAACTGCCTTCGATTTTTCAAATGATTTTTCAAAATGCATTTGATGTACAGGCAATCTTTGGTGGCTTTGCGGGATCTTGTGTCATGCATGGAATCAAACGTGGCTTATTCAGTAATGAGGCTGGTATGGGTTCTGCGCCTAATGCCGGAGCAACTGCGGATGTATCCCATCCAGTAAAACAAGGACTTGTACAGGTGATTTCAGTATTTATTGATACCATACTGGTTTGTACGACAACAGCATTTATTCTTTTAAATTATGGCATTGAAGATGGCTTGACTGGTATGCCTTATGTACAAATGGCAGTAAGTAAAGCATTTGGTGAATGGGGAATTCATTTTATTACCATTTCGATTTTCTTATTTGCGTTCAGTTCTTTAATAGGTAATTATTGTTATGCAGAAGGAAACTTAAAATTTATCAAAAATAATAAAACCTTATTATTTGTATTCCGTATCGTAACCTTGCTAGTGATCTTCTTTGGCGCACAGGCAGATTTTTCACTTGTATGGGATCTTGCGGATGTACTCATGGGATTTATGGCACTTATGAATATCATTGTGATATTATTGCTTGGAAAATATACTTTTATCGCTTTAAAAGATTACCAGAAACAGAAAAAAGAAGGGAAGGATCCAATATTTCATCCTGAACAACTGGGTATTCCAAATTGTGAATGCTGGGAAGAATTTGACGAAGATTTAAAATAAGGGACGGAAAACTATGCGATTTGCATAGTTTTTTAATTTCTTTTCAAAAAAACAAACTATTTCTATGAGATAATCGTTGTAATAAGTGTGATGGTGAGGAATAGATATGAATGAAAGATTTTTAGTATTAAAAGCAAAAAACGGAAATCAGGAAGCTTTGGAAGAATTGATAAAACTGAATTATCAATCCATTTATAAATATTTTGTAAGGACATGTGGAAATAGCGCTACCGCACTTGATCTTACACAAGATACCTTTATAAAGCTTGTACAGGCACTTCCAAATTATCAACCTTATAAAGATTTTTGTGCATACCTTTATACCATTGCATACCATGTAGGCATAGATTATTTAAAGAAGAAAAAAGAAATACTGTTAGAAAATGAATATCCTTTTGAGATGCAGGCTGCACCAACACATGAAAAAGATGAAAATTATTATCGTATGAGAAAAGTGCTTTATAAGATTCCAGAAAAACAACGGGAATGTTTGATATTGTATTACTATCAGGGCTTAAATTATCGCCAGATATCCACAATATTATCCATCCCAATATCAACCGCTAAGACCCGTGTACGCATTGGTTTACAAAGATGTCGTGATCTTTGGGAGGAAACGAAATGAAAGATATATTATCTTATTATGAAGTTGAAGATGCAGAAGAAAAACATGTGCAAGATTTAATACAACATTTACCTAAAGTAAAAAGAAAAACAAATGTATTTGCCCAAGTATATCTTCAATGGAAAATCACACCGTTTTATTTCTATATCATTTTTCTATTACTATTATGTGTTTGTATCACTCTGTTGCAGGGATATGATGTTAAAAAGCAAATTTTTAATATATATTTTACCATGTTTTTATATATGACATCTAATGTTTTATTGATGATTCCAGAAATGATGCGTAGCCAGATATATCAATGTACAGAAATCGAAAAAACATGTAAATATAATATGATACAGATTTTATGTTATCGTCTGATCTTGTTTACAACAATGCTTTTAGTTTCTGTATGCATGATTACATTTTATACTTCAAGGATATATCCATTATCATTTATCCGATTATTTGCTTTAATGATCTGTAACCTACAATTAACATTATTATTAACGGTTTGCTTATATTTGATGTGGAAAATAAATGATGTAAAAATAATGATATTAATTTATACAGGATGTTCATTACTCATTTCTTGTTTGATATTGCCAAAACTCATTATTTCATCAATATATGGAATTACTTTTTGCTTAATCATCAGTTTTATTTGTGTATGTATTTTGATAAAAAGACTATGGAAGGGGATTAAAAATTATGAAATTAACAGCGGAGCATCTTACAAAAATATTCATTCATAAAACAGCAGTGAATGATTTTTCTTATACCTTTACCAATGGCATCTATGGATTGCTGGGGCCAAATGGAAGTGGAAAATCAACGCTCATGCGTATGTTATGTGATATCTTAAAACCTAATCAGGGACATATTTATTTAGATGGTACCCTGATTCAAACAATGAATGAAGATTATCGTGATATCTTAGGCTATTTGCCACAGGATTTTGGATATTATCCACAATTTAATGCATATGATTTCTTAATGTATTTCGCAACTTTAAAAGGTTTTTCTAAAAAGGAAGCCAAAGACAGAGTAGAAATGGTATTAGAAATGGTAAATCTGACATCAGAAAAAAAGCATAAAATCAAAACGTTTTCTGGTGGGATGAAGCAAAGATTGGGAATCGCACAGGCGTTATTAAATGATCCTAAAATATTAATTGTAGATGAGCCAACAGCAGGACTGGATCCTAAAGAAAGAGCGAATTTCAAAAGCATTTTAGCACGCTGTGCAAATGATAAAATCGTTATCTTATCCACACATATTGTTTCTGATATTGAAACATTAGCTCAGCATATTTTAATCATGAAAGATGGTAAATTACACCAACATGGCACAAGAGAAAATTTATTATTGCCACTTCAAAATCATGTATATACATTCTTATGTGAGGAACAAGAAGTTGAAAAAATGTCCCAGGAAATGATCATAACAGCAATGATGCCAGTACAAAATAAAATGTAAATTAGAGCGATCATATCACAGCCAGCAAAAGAAGATATGAGAAGGGAAGAACCATCGTTAGAAGATTTATATTTATCGATATTCAAAGAGGCTGTATGATAAAATATGAAATAAAGAAACTTTGGAAAACACCAATTGTATGGTTTGTATTATTGGCAACACTATTGTTTCATATAGGTACGATCATCATAGATGCTCATGTTGTAAATACAAGTGAAACAGCTTCATATTATAAAAAATATCAAGGGCAGATAAATGATGCATGGATACATAAAATACGATTAGAATATCACGATTATATTATGCAGCCTAATCATCGATATACACAAAAGGAATTATTAGAACAGGGTGTAACAGAAAATAAAATAGAACAGTTACCTGATGATGACTTTACGTATATAAGAAATGAAGTTCTGCAAAATCCTGAATTTCAGGTATTATGTGAAGCATATAATGCTTCATACTTTAAAAAATCGTTAGATAATGATATCGCATTTTTCAAAAATATGTATCATATGAATGATTCAAATTTTGATGTATCTATAATTGATAAAGATTATGCAAAATTAAGTGAAAACTACCAAAAATTTGAATTTACCTCAATCAATAGTTATGCTTTCCTTCAAAAAGGAATCACCATCATGATCAGGACATTTACTATTTTTTTAAGTGTGTTATTATCTACGATTTTCACAAGAGAGCAAAACGATGGTGTTTTAGAATTGCAACTTGTATGTAAAAAGATGGAAAAAGTGAAGTATGCAAAATGGATTGCGGCATTTCTTAGTACGATTATATCATGGGTTATCTTCATCGTATTACAAATACTTTTCATTGCGATTACTTTAGGCTTTCATGGTGAAAATGGATATGTGATTGATTTTACATTTAACCATTGTCCTTATATGATCAACGCTTTACAATATACCCTCATACAAAGCTTCATTTCTTTATTGGGAAGTTTAGTGACTGCATCATGCATGATCGCAATTTCTTATCTAACTAAGAAAAATAGTACAGCAGTTATACTGTGCCTAATATTATTTGTAATGGTTCCATTATTGAATAATGCTGGAATGTTCAAAGAATTACTATATTATTATCCAGCGAATTTTATCGGTGGTAATTACTTGTTGTCTGTTGTGCATTATACAAAGATTGCCGGTATATATTTCCATGGAAGATGGCTTGCGATAATATCTGGTCTATTATATTTAACTTGTGCGAGCCTGTGCTTAATATTAAAGAAACAACAAGACTATGTGATTGATTGGAAAAGTTTGAAAGAATAAAAGGTGAAGATAATGAAAAATTTAATTACAACGGAATTGAAAAAATATATTTTATTGAAACGTGTTCTTATTGCATTTTTGTTTGTTATATCTATTTTTATAATTCAAATTTTTACGGTAAGTGCTACAACTGCCTCGCCTTATACACTAAGTATTGCTGAAAGAGGGAGTTTCCACAATATACAAGAAGAAATCAAACGAATCAAAACTATAACATTTTCTCAAACTGTCATTGATGAAAACTTTAAAGATGAATATGTTAAAGAATATAAAAGGTTTGTGGATAAAAATATCTTAGATAAAGAAAGTCTGATGGAAAATGCAAAAAATTTTAATATGGGATACGAAGAATTATATAAGGAGCGATATGATATTCAAGAAAGTGGGCTTATATTTAGTGAGAATATAAAATATAGTCAACAGATGAGCTTGTTTTTTGATAAATATGCGGCAATCTATAATAAAGAACATATGCTGGAACAGTGCATAAAAGCTACAAAACATATGGATGAAAACTATCTTACACAAAAACAAATAGAGGATTTAACATCCATCATCCAAAAGCATATGTCGAAGCCGTATATACAAGGATATCATTTAGGTTTTGATTATTTAATAGGCAATTTACAGTTTCTTCCTTTCACATTAGGTCTACTTCTCATCATATGTTTTTATGGAATGTTTGGTAGGGAAAAAGCTAGAAAAACAGACACCTTGATTCTAACAAGCAAGTTTGGTAAAAATGAATATATCAAGTCAAAAATGATAACGATATGGATTGTCGCAAGCATTGCATGGTTGACTTTTCAAATTGTAAATATCATAGGATGCTGGTTCATGTTTGGATTAGATGGTGCTCTTGTCAGTGTTTATAGTGATTCTTTTATATCACCTTATGGATTAAATTATATTCAGTATTATGGTATTCTTTTGATTGTAAGCTATTTTGGAACCTTACTATTTTCTTTACTTGTTTGCATAAGCTCACAACTATTGAAGTCAATTCCAACATTGTGTCTTGGTATTATATTTGTGATTACAACTGGCTGGCTAATTAATAGTTGTGGCAATGTTGGTTTATCATTATTCAATAAATTGATGTTGTTATTGCCAACCCAGATGATGTCCGCAAATACATTTTTATCTGAATACATTTCTATTCAGATAAGCAATTGGAATCTTCGTTTACCAATATTATATTCCATTGTATTAATCATAGGAATTCCACTGAGTGGATATATTTTATATAGGATTACAAAAAATCGACAGATCAAAAATTAATCAGCTATGAAATAATACTTCATAAATATTTTTTATGGATAACAATATATTTCATTTACTACAAGAAAGCATTCTACAAAATAAGTCTTAGAATATATAAAAAGGTGTTAACTAAAGCGAAGGTTGACACCTTTTGTTTTACTATTCATCATCCTTATTTTTTTGTAATTCGATAAGACTTATGAATTGAATAACAATTTATAAAGTGCTATACTAAGAAATGCGGGAAAACGCAATATATAAGAAAGAAGGTTGTCAATTATGACGAAAATTGATATTATCTCAGGATTTTTAGGTGCAGGTAAAACAACACTGATTAAAAAGTTGATCAAGGATGTTTTACACGAAGAAAAAATCGTTTTGATTGAAAATGAATTTGGTGAAATTGGAATCGATGGAGGATTTCTAAAAGATGCTGGTATTGAAATTCGTGAAATGAACAGTGGCTGTATCTGTTGCTCATTAGTTGGTGATTTTGCGGAAGCATTAAGCAAAGTATTAGAAGAATATCATCCAGATCGTATCGTAATTGAACCAAGCGGTGTTGGTAAATTAAGTGATGTTATCAAAGCAGTACAGGGAATTGATAACCATGAAATACAATTAAACAGCTTCACAACCGTCGCAGATGCACAAAAGTGTAAAATGTATATGAAAAACTTTGGAGAATTCTTCAATAATCAGGTTGAATATGCAGGTACGATTATTTTAAGCCGTACACAGAATCTAAGCGAAGATAAGTTAGAAGCAGTTGTACATGAACTGCGTCATCATAATGAAAATGCAACGATTATCACAACGCCATGGGATGAATTAGATGGTAAAGAAATCTTAGCCGCAATGGAAAAGAAAAATACATTGGAAAAAGAATTGATGGAAGAAAGTGAAATCTGCCCTGTATGTGGACACCATCATGATGAAGAACATCACCATGACCATGATCATGAAGAATGCTGCGAACATGAGCATCACCACGAGCATGAAGAACACCATCATCATGACCATGATGGAGAATGCTGTTGTGGACACGAGCATCACGACCATGACCACCATCACCACCACGCAGATGAAGTATTTACTAGCTGGGGTATGGAAACACCTAAGAAATATACAAAAGAAGAACTGGATGCCATCTTAAAAGAACTAAGTGAATCTGAGAAATATGGAATTATCCTTCGTGCCAAAGGTATGTTGCCAGACGCACAAGGAAATTGGATGTATTTTGATTTAGTACCTGAAGAATATGAAATACGTGTTGGTACACCAACATACACTGGAAGATTCTGTGTGATTGGCAGTAAGTTAAACGAAGAAGCTTTAAAAGAGCTGTTTCATATCGCATAAGGTGATATTATGACAATACCTGTTTATGTATTTACCGGGTTTCTGGAAAGTGGGAAAACCTCTTTAATCAAAGATACGCTGATGGATCCTGGTTTTAATGATGGCGAAAAAACATTATTATTGGTATGTGAAGAAGGCATGGAAGAATACGATGATGAATTCTTGAAAAAAGCCAATGCTTCAATTGTTACTATAGAAAAAGAAACAGATTTAAGCTATGCATTTATGAAACAATGCGATAGTTTGATAGAACCAGATCGTGTCATGATTGAATTCAATGGTACATGGAATTTTACCAAGTTCTTAGATGAAGAAATGCCATTTGACTGGCTGCTTGTTCAGATTTTATCTACAGTGGATGCTTCCACATTTGAGGTATATCTAAACAATATGCGTTCCTTAATTTATGAACAATTAGTACATAGTGAAACAATCATCTTTAATCGCTGTGATGAAAATACCAAAAAGCTTTATTTAAGAAACAATATCAAGGCAATCAATAAATCTGCCCAGATCATTTATGAATCAAAAGATGGAACGATTAATGATTTAAAAGATGATGAATTGCCATTTGATGTAAATGCAGATCATCTTGTTATTCAGGATGATGATTATGGTTTATGGTATATGGATGCTTTGGAACATCCAACAAAATATGAAGGCAAAATGATTACCATCAAAGGTAAAGTCATCAGTACGCATGTTGATGATATTCCTGAAGCCTTTGTATTTGGAAGATTTGCGATGGTTTGTTGCGCTGATGATACATCTTTGATTGGGCTTTTGTGTCATTACAAAAATTCAGTGGACCTTTTACCAAAAGAATGGGTAGAGGTACATGCGAAGATTGCGGTAGAGTATGATGAAGAATATCAAGGTGATGTTCCAATTCTGTATTGTGATCATGTGACATCTGTGGAACCACTGGAAGATGAATTGGTATATTTTACATAAAATTTGTTATTTCAAAAAAAATTATAATTTCTATTGAAACAGGATCAGCCAAAATTGATTCTGTTTTTTTATGAAAATTTGTTCATATTCATTAGATGCACAAGATGCATCTTTTTGTTTTATATAAATATCTAAAATATTGGATATGAACGATATCCTTCATTTAAAATTCATAATTCTGTTTTTTCAATATAAGATAGTCTTTTATAATGAACAATACAGAAATATTTATGAATGTAAATGATCTGTTAAAGATTGTTAACGATTGTTTAAAAGCGTTGTCATTGAAAACCAATGTTTCTATAATGTGGTTGTTTTCAAGGAATGAAAAGGAGAGATGAGAATGCTTCATATAGAAAATCTGAAGAAAGTTTATGGAAAAAACGTTATCTTAAATGGTATTTCCCTTGATATACAAGATGGAGAAATTGTATCTGTACTTGGACCAAGTGGAAGTGGGAAAACGACCTTATTAAATTGTATTTTAGGTATTACGAAAATTGATGGAGGACATTTGATATATAACAATGAAGATATTACAAATGTAGCAATGGAACAACGAGGCTTTAATATCGTATTTCAGGACTATGCATTGTTTCCCAATTTGAATGCCTATCAGAATATCATTTATGGCTTGAAAAACAAGCCTGAATTATCAAATGAAGAGGAAGTGCAGGAATTAATCGAATTATTAGGTCTAAAAGAACATTTGAACAAATCAATTGATCAATTGTCGGGTGGACAGAAGCAAAGAGTGGCACTTGCGAGAACACTGGTTATGAAACCGAAAATCTTATTATTAGATGAACCATTAAGCGCTTTAGATGGAGTGATCAAAGAGTCGATTAAAAATAAAATAAAAACGATTGCCAGGGAATTTCATTTAACAACCATTATTGTGACACATGATCCTGAAGAGGCTTTAACTTTAAGTGATCGTGTATTGATTATGAAAGATGGAAATATCTCGCAATATGCGAAGCCACAAGAAATTTTACATCAACCAGCATGTGTATTTGTGAAAGATTTTATTTTGAATCAATTGGAAATCAAGCGTAATAATATTTACGCATTATATCAAAACGCCTATGCTTCATAAACAAAAAGAATTGAAAGCCATATACATTACACTGATGTTATTGTTTGTAGTGTTTCTGTTTACACCAGTTGCATTGCTGTTTGCACAATCATTTCAAAATGAGCAGGGAATCACATTTTCTCATTATGCGGGCTTACTACAAGATAAAATTTTTTGGAAAGCATTTTTCAATAGTGTTATGGTTTCTGGATGTGCTGCTTTATGTACAACGATTCTTGCATTTTTATTAGGGTATACGATTCATTTCACGAATTTGAAATCGGTATGGAAAAAGCAAATACGTCATATCGCAACCATGCCCATGTTACTTCCAACCATCACCTATGGCTTTGCGATTATCTATACATTTGGAAAACAAGGCTTATTCACAAAGTTATTTGGCGTACAGTTATTTGATATTTATGGGTTCTGTGGCTTATTGATTGGATATATCATTTATACATTACCAATTGGATTTTTATTGATGGATAATACCATGAAATTTATTGATAAAAAATTTGATATTGTATCCAGAATTATGCAGGATACTAAATCAAAACGCTTATGGATGACCATCATAATGCCTATGATTCCTACCTTAGCTGCATCATTTATCCAGTCATTTTTTCTAAGCTTTACCGATTTTGGTATACCAGCCTCCGTTGGCGGAGAATATGATGTTGTCGCAACCTTGTTGTTTCAAAAAATGTTGGGATCTGTACCAGATTTTCACCAGGGTGCTTTGATTGCTGTTATGATGTTGCTGCCTAGTATATTCAGTATTTTTATACTTCGTTATCTTGAAAGATTTCAAATTAAATACAATAAATCAACAGTGATTGAATTACCAAAAAACAAATGCAGAGATTATCTTTGTTTTACGATATCTGTTTGTATTTCTATGTTTATACTCAGTATTTTTGCGGTAATCTTCTTACTTCCGTTCATGAATGCATGGCCATATGCGTGTTCTTTTACAATATCACATGTAATTGATACTTTATCTAACCAAAACCTGATTGGAATTTATCGTAATTCATTATTTGTATCATTACTTACCGCATTGTTTGGAACCATGATTGCATATAGTGCAGCATTAACAAATATACGCAGTCAACTGCCTAGTTGTATGAAGAAAAGCATGGATGTAATCCACAGTATTTCCAATACGATACCAGGAATGGTATTAGGGATTGCATATTTACTGGCATGGAAGAAAACACCCTTACAAAACACTTTTATATTAATCGTGATATGTAATATCATCCACTATTTTTCTACGCCTTATGTGATGGCGAAAAGTGCATTGGGAAAAATGAATGCAGGGTATGAAACTACTGGAATGTTAATGGGGGACAGCTGGTTTCAGACGATCCGCAGAGTGGTTGTGCCAAATTCTAAATCAACACTGTTAGAAATGTTTCGCTATTATTTTGTGAATGCGATGGTTACCATCAGTGCATTGATCTTTATTGTCGGCGCAAATACAGCTGTTTTAACAACCAAAATCAAAGAGCTTCAGCACTTTGCGAAATTCGATGAAATCTTTGTTTTATCGTTACTGATACTATTTACCAATTTTATTGTCACAAAAGTAATTTCATTATTATCACAACCTTGTGAGAAGATGCATATGAAAATAAAAAAAGGTGTGATTCTAATGATTAGTGGATGTATTCTGCTATTTACATTTGCCTATGCTGGAACGAAGGATGCGATTGTTATTTATTCTAATGGTGATGAAGAAGCATTGATGGCAATGAAGCATGCATTAGATGCCCATGGTTATGAAAATCAATATATTTTGCAATCTATATCTACAAGTGAACTTGGCGGTAAAATGATGGCAGAAGGCTTAGATATTGAGGCAGATATCATTACCATGAGTTCTTATTATATAGATAGTGTGCAACAACAAAATCACATGTTTGTGGATATAACATTTCCTATACAAAGCATACATGCAACCCCATCATATGCGTTGCCACTCACTGCATTAGAAGGAGCTATCATCATCAATACAAAAGTAATCAGGGAACAACATCTTCCAATACCTGCCTCCATCAAAGATTTAACAAAGGATATTTATAAAGGATACATATCGACACCAGATATAAATGCCAGTTCAACAGGATGGCTGCTTGTGCAATCTATTATTGAAGCATATGGAGAAACGCAAGGGAAACAGATATTACAGAAATTGTTAGATAATGTTGGACCGCATTTAGAATCCAGTGGGTCAGGGCCTGTGAAAAAGCTTCGTTCTGGAGAAGTTGCGATTGCATATGGATTAAGACATCAAGCACTGAAGGATAAAGAAAATAATCTGCCAATAGAAGTGATTGATCCAATAGAAGGAAATATGCAGTTAAGTGAATCGATTGCTGTATTAGATAAAGAACATCAGGAGCTGGCAATGGAAATGGCAAATTGTATACAAACATATGCGAGAAAGGAATTGATACAGATTTATCCAATTGCACTATATAAAGGAGAAACCGCAGACTTGAATCATGCAAGCCGTTATCCTAAACAATATCATGAGGCGTTATGTGTAGAGCTTTTAAAAGAACACCAGAAATTTTTCAAAGAATGTCAAAATAAATAAAGGAGAGAAGTATGATGAATACATATAAATTATTAACCCCAGGACCATTAACAACCACTGCCACAGTAAAAGAAGCGATGATGATTGATCATTGTACATGGGATGATGATTATAAACGGATTACACAGGATATACGAAAGGATCTATTAGGTTTTGCCCATGTGTCAGAAACTGAATATACGACGATTCTTATGCAGGGATCAGGGAGTTTTGGTGTAGAAAGTGTGATCAGTACTGTCATACCAAAAGATGGATGTCTGTTGTTGTTAAGCAATGGTGCTTATGGAGAACGTATCTATAAAATGTGCTGTTATCATCATATTGATTGTATGCATATGCGTTTTGCTTATGATGAAATTCCTGATCCAATAAAAGTAGAAGAAGTATTAAAGATAAATCCACAGATTACACATATTGCGATGATTCATAGTGAAACAACCAGTGGTATATTAAATGATATCGCTTCTATTGGAAAACTTTCTCATCAATATAAAAAAATTATGATCGTAGATGCAATGTCAAGTTTTGGCGCTATTGATATCAAAATGAAAGAATGGTATATTAATTTCCTAATCAGCTCTGCGAACAAATGTATTCAAGGAGTACCAGGTTTTTCCTTTATTATCGCAAATCGCGATAAACTAAAGCACTGTAAAGATCAGGCAAGAACCTTATCTTTGGATTTATATGATCAATGGGTCACAATGGAAAAAGATGGGAAATGGCGCTATACTTCACCTACCCATGTGGTTTTGGCGTTTTCCAAAGCGATACAGGAGTTAAAAGAGGAAGGTGGCGTATATGCACGTCATCAACGTTATCAACATAATATGAATTTACTTATTCAAAACTTTGAACAGTTAGGGTTTACTTTATATGTGGATAAAGCAAATCAGGGACCAATTATCGCAACATTCCTGTACCCCGAAGGAAAAAACTTTGATTTTCATGAAATGTATCAGTACATCAAAGCATGTGGATATGCAATATACCCAGGGAAACTCACAGATAAAGAAACTTTTCGAATTGGTGTGATTGGTGAAATATATGAAGAAGATATACAAAAACTAACAAAGATTATGAAAGAATATATGGAAAGGAAAGGGTAGAGAGAATATGAAAATTTCAGCAGTTATATTTGATTGGGCAGGGACAACTGTCGATTATGGATGTTTTGCGCCAGTACAGGCATTTATGGAAATCTTTCAATCATATGGCATTCATGTCACTATGGAAGAAACTAGAAAACCAATGGGATTATTAAAATGGGATCATATCAAAACAATGTTAGATATGCCTGAAATTAAAAGTCAATGGATCAAACGATATGGAAAAGAGCCAACAGATAAGGATGTTGATGCCATGCATACCCAGTTTACATTAAGCCTTTTAAAAATATTAGATCAATTTGTGGATATCAAACCATATGTTTTAGAAACAATACAGGAGTTAAGGAATATGGGGATCCGTATTGGCTCTACGACAGGATATACAGATGAAATGATGCAAATTGTTGTATCAAAGGCAAAAGAAAATGGATATAGCCCAGATTTCTGGATTACACCTAATCAGGTAAATAATTATGGCCGTCCATATCCCTATATGATATTTGAGAACATGAAGGCCTTACATATACCATCCGTATCTGAGGTGATAAAAGTTGGTGATACAATTTCTGATATCAAAGAAGGAGCAGCTGCAGGTGTTATTAGTGTTGGTATTCTGGAAGGAAGTTCTTTAATGGGGTTAACAAAGCAAGAATATGAACAGCTTTCTGAAACAGAAAAAGCAGAAAGAAAAAAGCAATTAACAAAAGAATATAAAGCTGCAGGCGCATCTTATGTCATTTCACATATGGGAGAATTGCCGGCTTTGATTAAAAAAATTGAAGCATATTAAAAAATGTGACAACTAGCGATTTGCTAATTGTCACAACTTTTTTTATATTAGAAATCTACTTCTGTATCGTAGTAGCAGCATTTCAGTAGTTTTACCATTTCTTCCTGAGATGGTTGACGTGGGTTACTTCCTGTACAAGCATCTAAGATTGCATTTGCGGCAATATCTTCTACTCTTTCAAGGAATACTTCTTCTGGTACAAATCCTGTTTCAGCAGGTAAACCATCAGCACCATAATGAGCGATACAGTGAGGAATATTTAAATCATCATTCATCTTACGTAAGTAAGCAATCAATAATGCAACTTTTTCATCATCATTATTTCCACCTAAGTGCATGTAGTCCGCAATGACACCATAACGTTTTTTCGCAGTTTCATCTTTTGCGTTAAATGCGATAACTTTAGGCAGATACATAGCATTTGCTGCACCATGAATAATGTGTGCACCACAATCCTGGAATACAGCACCAGTTTTGTGAGCCATAGAGTGAACGATACCTAATAAAGCATTAGAGAATGCCTGTCCAGCCAAACATTGTGCATCGTGCATTTTGTGACGGCAGTCCATATCTTTATTGTAAGATTTAACTAATGTTTTCTGAATCAATTCAATCGCGTGAATTGCCAAAGCATCTGTATATTCCATATTTGCTGTAGATACATAAGCTTCAATAGCATGTGTCATCGCATCCATACCTGTGTGTGCTACTAATTTTACTGGCATTGTTTCTGCTAAAGCAGGGTCTACGATAGCGATATCTGGTGTGATTTCAAAGTCAGCAATTGGGTATTTAATACCTTTTTTATAATCTGTGATGATTGAGAAAGCTGTAACTTCTGTTGCTGTACCACTTGTAGATGAGATTGCACAGAATTTAGCTTTTTTACGTAATTTAGGAATACCAAATACTTTACACATATCTTCAAATGTTAATTCTGGATATTCATATTTGATCCACATAGCTTTAGCGGCATCAATTGGAGAACCTCCACCGATTGCGACAATCCAGTCTGGTTCAAATTCAGCCATCACAGCAGCACCTTTCATAACAGTATCTACGGATGGATCTGGTTCAATACCTTCAAATAA
This sequence comes from Absiella sp. AM29-15, assembly GCF_003434225.1. NCBI lineage: Bacteria > Bacillati > Bacillota > Erysipelotrichia > Erysipelotrichales > Erysipelotrichaceae > Amedibacterium > Absiella sp. AM29-15. The sequence continues at coordinate 86,292 of NZ_QVFL01000009.1, read as the reverse complement.
TTTTGTTTCCATTCCAGCTTCTTCAAGATAAGCAATAACTTTATCCAAGAAACCAAAACGTTTCATAGAACCACCGCCAACACATACGATAGCTTTCTTTCCTTCTAATGTTTTCAAGGCTTCCAGGGCGTTTTCGCCATGGTACAAATCTCTAGGTAATGTAAATCTTTGCATGTTTAAATGTCCTCCTTATTTTGTTGTAACCTCTTACTATTTAGTATTATACTACAAAAATAGTTCATTGTGATATTTTTCACGAATATTTTTAAAGAAATTTTTTTACATAATTTTTGATATAGTTTGAAAAAAGTAAAGAAAGAATATTCATAAATCAATACATCGTTTTGCTTTATTATTAAGTGTGAAAATTATGTGAAGTCTATAGGGGATTCTATACAAATACCATAAATGCCGTTATAATACCAGCGAAAGATTGTATGAGGGTAACGCATGAAAAATAAATTAATAAGTTTATTATGTATTTTAATGCTGGCAGGTTGTTATGGTAAAACAGAACCAGCAGCAAATGAAAATGATCGCTATTTTTTATTTGCCACACCACTACGTGATCATACGATATGGTTACAAGCGAAAGCAGGATTGAACAGCGCCTGTGATTTTTATCATGTCCATTGTGATTGGATTGGTCCCAATGTCATAGATACCGAAAAAATGAATGAAGTAATTGAAACAGGTATTCTACAACAGGCAGATGGCATCATTACACAAGGAGTTATTGATTCATCTTTGATACAAGAGGCGAAAGAAGATGGGATACCACTTATTTTGGTTGATAGCGATCAGCCGGATAGTGAACGATTTGCATATATGGGAAAAGATTTTAAACAACAGGCAGAACTGATGTTAAAGGATGTTGAAAAACATCTTGGAACCAAAGAGAAATTAAAGATTGCAATACAGGTCGCAGAATCTGATTTTTCTATCGCAAAACAACAGATTGAACAAATAAAATCCGTATTCCAACAACATCCGGGTGGTTATGAATTAGTGGATATCAGTGATTCTAAATCAGATATCGTTCGTGCAAAAAGAGAATGGAAAAATGTTTTAAGTCAATATCCGGATATCAATGTTGCGATAAATTTCGCGGCTGAATCCGCAGAACCATGTGCAGAAACAGCTAAAGAAATGAATATCCGTAAACATATTTTAATTTATGCCGTTGATGATATGCCGGCAACGATTTCGATGATTAAAAACGGAGATATCGATGGCAGTATTGTGACATCTTTTTATGATTATGGATATCAGAGTATCAAATTGATGATGGAATATCTGGATCATGGAAAAAAGCCGGAAAGTACTACTGTTTATCCTACACTTATGATGGTAACGAAGGAAAACGTGAATACATATAAAGGTGATTTAAATGAAAAAAAGTAAAAGTTTTAGAAAACGGATGCATTCCGCCAACTTTATATTGATTATCTGTATCTTAGTTTTCTTATTTGTATTCAATTCCATCAATTCCAATGTTTTACGAAAATACAATGATCTGCTTCAAGCTTATAATCTAATGTTAGAGTATTATGGAAATATGGAAGAAGCATCCACACATATCAAAGATTACTTATACACAGATAGTGAACAGGCTATGCAGAAATATGAAACATCCTATAATCAGGCATCTAATTGTTTAAAAAGTTTAGAAAAGAAAACCTATATTCAAGAATCATGGCGATTTTCCTTGTTGGAAAATATGAGTAAAAAATATGATCAGCTATGCCATAAGATTGCAAGAGATTTTGACAATGATAAACCTGATTATGAAGAAAATTATAATACGTTACAACAATATTATCGTTTGATTTTCAATACAAGCAGTGATTATTATCAAATGATCACCAAGTCTATGCAAAGTGAAGAGGTGAGGCTGAGTCAGTTAAAAACATTGACAACAGGTTTTAGCTTTTTATTGGTGTTGATTCTATCCATTTGGGTTCTATATTTCATGTATCATATTATGAATTCCTTAAGCAAGCCTTTGGATTTATTACTTCATAATATCAATAAGGTAAAAGAGGGAAAATATGATTTACGTTTAATTTCTGATAGTGGGCAGGAAATGGAAGAATTATGTTTAGCTTTAAATGATATGGCAGATCAGATTCAAAAGAATTTTGACGCAGAACGTCAGAAAGCCAATCTTGAAAAACGTTTATTGGCACAGGAAAACGAAAGTTTAAGAAAAGATGAATTGCTAATTCAAAGTGAATTACAAATGCTTCAAAATCAAATCAATCCACACTTCTTATTCAATACATTAAATATGATCAATCGATTAGTAGAGATTGGAGAAACACAAACGGCTTCTGATATGATTTTAAAAACCAGTCAGCTACTTCGATATGGGCTGGATATGCAGAATAAAATCAGTGATTTAAGAAAAGAATTAGAGGCAATTCGTGCATATATTGATATACAAAAACTTCGTTTAGGAGATCGTATTGATTTTATTGTTCATGTGGAACACGAAGATGAAATTAATGATATCAGAATACCTGGCATGATTTTACAACCACTTGTAGAAAACTCTTTAAAGCATGGATTATCCAATGTGATGCAGGATGGGGAAGTAGAAATTTTTATCACAAAAGAAGATCAGATTATCACGATATCCGTATCTGATAATGGGGAAGGAATGTCACAGGATAAATTAAATGAATTTATCAAAAACAGTTATCAAAAAGATGATGGTAAAAATCATCTTGGTTTATACAATGTTGTCAAACGTTTAGAGATGTTTTATAGAGAACATATTGAAATACAAATTGAAAGTGATATTGATTGTGGCTTTTCTTTTACCGCAAGAATTAACACAGCTAATTTATAAAAGAGAAAGGAAAAAGATATGGATTTATTAATTGCAGAAGATGAAAAAATAGAGCGTGACTATCTGAAAATGATGATAGAAAAAGCAGATTTACCAATTGAACATATTTATACAGCAGCCAATGGGCAAGAGGCTATTCAGATTTATAGTGAGCATCCTTGCGATATTATATTAATGGATATCAATATGCCAATGAAAAGTGGCTTGGAAGCATTAAAAGAAATTCGTGCAATGAAAGTAAAAGACAGTATCTGTTTTATTCTTACTTCCTATGACTATTTTTCTTATGCGAAAGAAGCTATTCGTTTACATGTAGAGGACTTCATTTTAAAGCCGGCAGATATTCATATCATTATTGAAAACTTATCAAAAGCAGTCGGTATCTTAAAAAGCCACAAGAACCAGCAGATGCAGACTTCTGCCTTAGTGGAAAAAATTAATCATACAAAGCCATTTCTTTTAAATGAGTGCGCACATTTAATTCTAACTGGACAGGATGAAATCATGATTCAGCAGCATTTAAAACTCTTGAATATTCAGTTTTCTTCTGGCTTTTGTATAATTGTGGATAAAAGTGATGATCAGTATTTAAAATTTGTCATACAGGAAATTGAGGATTCTGGCTTATCGGTTTTAAAAACAGAAATGAAAAATGATATTATTTTATTCATTATCGCAAATCATGAAATGTTAGATAAAAATGTTGATGATCTTCTTCAAATATTTAATCGTCATCATATTAGCAAATATGGAATCGGCAGTATTCAAAATGATCTGGAGCAGTTATATGTGTCTTATACCCATGCGATTATCAATCGTTCAATTGATAAAGAGGAACAAGTATATAGTGAAAATAAAAAAGAACACGAAATCAATTTCTTTATCAGTGAGTGGTTAGATTATCTTGAAAATGATGAAGAAAAGATATTGAAGGAGGCGCTAAAAAACTTTGCGGTTGCATGTATCCAGAAGGAAAAATTGAATATAGGAGGTGGACAACAATTCTTAAACGATGCATTGCATGTGCTATCAGATAAACTTCATTTTCAATATGGCATTACCCCAGATGATGTCAAAGTTACAATTGATTTCCACCATCCTCATCAAACAATTGAAATGGAAGTTGTTTACCGCTTTTATAATATTTTACGTTCAGCAAAATTGATGAAATATCAGAAGCTGGATCATATTTCAAAAAAAGCAATTGATTATATCAAAGCAAATTATATGAAACAAATCAGCTTGAATGAGGTGGCGGAAGAATTAGATGTATCACCTTCTTATTTAAGCCGTATGCTAAGCAATAATAATGGAAAAAGTTTTGTGGAAATATTAAATGATATTCGTATCAAAGAAGCGAAAAAGCTGATACGGCAGGGTATTATTTTAAAAGAAGTCGCATTTCATGTGGGCTTTCGCTCTCAAAGTTATTTTGCGAAAGCATTTAAAAAAGCAGTTGGCATGTCACCAAAGGAGTATCGTAACCTCTTTTAAAAGCGACTGCTTTTTTTTGCAAAATTTTGACAAAAATAACAAAAATGTACAATTTCTTTTCGTATACAATTATCATGTTGAAAGAGTAGGGCTTTCAAAATGTATAGTTGAATACATGAAAGGAGCAAGTATGAAAAAAGTATTAGAAAAAAGTTCTAAACTAATTCTAACTGGTTGTGTTGCATTCAGTATGTTTGCAGGGCAACTCGAATTTTTGAGCGCAAAAGAAGTTGAGGTGAATGTCGCAAAAGATGCAGAAGTCATCACAGATGGTGAAGATACTGTTTATGGTGGTCTAGCAAAAAATATCAATGATGGGGATGATACAACAGCATGGGCACTGGGAAGAAGTGAATTTCCAACAGATGTAACATTAAAATTAGAAAAATCTACATCCGTAAATAAAGTTGTAGTAAAACTAGGATCAGCTGATTGGGCAGATAAAGCAGCAGTTGATGTAGAAATTTTATATGCAATCAATGGGATTACAGATACAGAAAGTGATTGGCGTTCTTTTTCTACCAAAAAAGAAGCACAACCTTTAGGCAGTACTGTTGAGTTTGATGCAACTGAAGTTAAAAGTATCTCACATGTTTTAGTTAGATTATCTAAGGTACAAAGAACAGATGGATCAACAGAGGGAATTACTTTATGGCCATCTATTCGTGAAATTGAAGCATATGAAACTCAAGAAGAAAAAATATCAAGCTATAACAATATCGCTTCACAGGCAACAATATCTACAGATGGAGTGGATCCACAAAATCCAGAAAATTTAACTGATAATGATCCATCTACTTTATATAAATTTCATAATGATCAGCAAAGTGATGAACGCAATATTGATTTAAGCTTTGATGATGCACGTACCATTGATGCATTTGATATCTATTTTGAACATGTTGATGAAGAACAATATGACTATAAATTTGAATATAGTATTTTAGGTAAAAATGGTAAAGATGGCGAATATCAAACATTAGTTGATCATCAAACAGCAAATCGTACAGATAATTTCTATCAGGAATATCAAATTGAAGCAGCACAATATAGTGATATCCGTATTGTAATGCATAAAACAACAAATGCAATTGATGGTGTTGCTGGTAATGGCTGGCCAGCTATTGCAGAATTTGGTATATATGGTAGTGAGAAAGAAGTTGTAGATACAGAAAGTATCGCTTATAAAAAACCAGTACATACCAATTCAAATCGTTCAAAAGCAAGCAGTATTGTTGATGGTAACACAAAAACTGTATGGAATGGTACTTCTTATCCAGGTTATGCGGATATTGATTTAGAAGCAAATTATAATTTAAGTGGTATCGAGGTATATACACCTGAAAAAGGATATTCACAATATGAAATCTTCACAAGTTTAAATGGTCGTGATTTCACAAAATTAGCTGAAAAATCAAGTACTGAAGCTTGTGGTGAAAATGGTGAGAAATATGATGCTACAGGTACTGAAGCACGTTATGTTCGTATTTATGTAACATATAATTCTGCAAGTGCTGCTTCATCTATAAACGAAGTACGTGTATTTGGTGAAAAGAGTAACACTGCTCTACAGGAAACTCCAGCAGTCAATGTAGCAAGTTATGCTGATACAAATTATGCTGCGCAATTAGCAAATATCACGAATCAAGATACATATGATGAAGTTTATGGAATTATCGAACGTCGTTTAGGCGCTGAATATAAAGACTGGTTTACATTAGAAATCGCTGAAAATCCTAAAGGACATGATTATGATTATTATGAATTATCTAACGTAAACGGTAAAATCCATATCAAAGGTAACAATGGTGTATCTTTGGCAATGGGATTAAATGAATACTTAAAATATGACTGTTATGTAAATATTTCTCAGGTTGGAGATCAGGTAGTTATGCCTGAATCAATTGTTGCAGTTGATGGAACAGTATTTAAAGAAACAAAAGCGAAAGTACGTTATGCATATAACTACTGTACATTATCATATTCTATGCCTTTCTATGGTGTCGATGAATGGCGTGCTGAAATGGATTGGTTAGCATTAAACGGTGTTAACGTTGTATTGGATGCGACTGGTCAGGAAGAAGTATGGAGAAGATTCCTTGGTAAAGTTGGTTATGAGCATCAGGATATCAAAGACTTTATCGCTGGGCCTGCTTATTACGCATGGGCTTATATGGGGAACTTATCTGGATTTGGTGGACCAGTTCATGATTCTTGGTTTGAACAGAGAACAGAACTAGCAAGACAAAATCAATTATCTATGAGAAAACTTGGTATGCAGCCAGTTTTACAAGGATATAGTGGTATGGTACCAAATGATTTAGCAGAACATGATGCTGATGCTGCAAATGATGTTATCAAACAGGGAACATGGTGTAGCTTCCAACGTCCGGATATGTTAAAAACGGATTCTGAAACATATGCAAAATATGCAAAACTATTCTATGAGTCACAAAAAGAAGTTTATGGTGATATTACACAATATTATGCAACAGATCCATTCCATGAAGGTGGAATTACAGGTGGTATGTCAACACAAACTGTTGCAAGCAAAGTATTAGATTCTATGCTTGATTTTGATAATGATGCTGTATGGATCATTCAATCATGGCAGGGAAATCCTTCATCTGGATTATTAGATGGTATTGATGGAAGAGAAGAACATGCATTAATTCTTGATTTATATGCAGATAAAACACCACATTATGCTGATAATGGTGGAGGATCTTATGGTAATGATCCAGAATTTGATGGAAAACCATGGGTATTCTGTATGTTAAATAACTTTGGTGGTCGTTTAGGGTTACATGGTCATTTAGATAACTTGGCTAATAATATTCCTAAGGTATTCAATACTCAAAAATATGTACAGGGTATTGGTATTACACCAGAAGCAAGTGTAAATAATCCATTATTATATGATTTCTTATTTGAAACTGTATGGACAGACGATGCTACAAAAGATTTAAAAGTTATTGATTTAGATACTTGGTTAAATGATTATGCAACACGTCGTTATGGTGCAGAAAGTAAATCAGCACAAGAAGCATTGAAGATTTTAAAAGATACAGTATACAAAGCAAGCCTGAATCAAAAAGGTCAGGGTGCACCTGAATCTGTTGCAAATTCACGTCCTGCATTCAATATTAGTGCTGCCTCTACATGGGGAAATGCTGAGATTGATTATAACAAGGAAGACCTTGAAAAAGCAGCACAACTATTAATGGAAGATTATGATAAATTAAAAGACAGTGAAGGATATCGTTATGATTTAGCAACTGTACTAGAACAGGTATTGAGTAATAGTGCACAAGAATCTTTGAAAACAATGAAAGCAGCTTACGATAGTGGAAGTTTAGAAAAATTCACTGAAGCTAGTAATACATTCCTTTCTATCATTGATCACATGGATAAAGTCACAAGCACCAGTAAATATTACTTACTAGGAACTTGGGTAAATCAGGCGAAAAGACTTGCGGATGGTACGGATGATTTCACAAAAGAATTATATGAATTAAATGCGAAGTCTTTAATCACTACTTGGGGATCTATTAATCAGTCAGAAAGTGGTGGATTACATGATTATTCTAACCGTCAATGGTCAGGATTAATTAATGATTTCTATAAAGCACGTTGGCAGATTTGGATTGATAATCGCTCAACAGAATTAGAAACTGGTGAAAGTGTATCTGATCCAAATTGGTTTACATGGGAATGGACATGGGCACGTGGTGATGATGAATATACGTCTACACCAACCAATTTAAATTTAAAAGATTTAGGTGCTAATATTCTTGAAAACTTCTCTGTTAAAAACTTCAAAAGTCCTGCAGAAGATACATCAAAAGATATAGATGTGAAAACGATTTCTGTAGAAGCAGGGGATTATGAAAAAACACGAGGCGAAGAATATGGTGAAGGCAGCCCGGATAAAGTATTAGATGGGAATACTGGTACAAAATGGCACACAACATATGGTGGTTCTGATCGTGCTAAACACTATTTAACATTTACATTAAATGATGAACAGATGGTAAGTGGATTAAGATATTTACCAAGAACTGATGGTGGAAATGGTACGATTACAAAATATGAAGTCTATATTAAAAATTCTGAATCTGATGATTGGACAAAAGTTATTACTGATGGAAAATTAGATGCGAATGATAATGGATGGCAGATTCTTAAGTTTGATGATCAAAAAGAATATATGGCAAAACAAGTGAAATTTGTTGTATTAGATGCTGTGAGTACAGAAGAAGGCAACGATTATGCAGCATTAACCGAAATGCGTATTCTTAAGGGTGGTATAATTGAAGCGGATTTAACAGAATTGAATGCAGCGATTGCAAATGCAGAAAAATTGAATAAAGCTGATTATACAACTGAAACATGGGCAATATTGGAAACAGCATTAAAAGAAGCAAAAGCAATCACAAAAGATCAGACACAAAAAGAAGTAGATGCAGCATTATCTAAATTAAATGATGCAGTAAAAGGCTTAAAAGAGGTTGAAAAAGTAGATTTTACAGCTTTGGAAGCTGCCATAACAGCTGCTGAAAAACTGAATAAAGTAGATTATACAGCCGAAACATGGGCAACATTGGAAACAGCATTAAAAGAAGCAAAAGCAATTACAAAAGAAAATACACAAAAAGAAGTAGATGCAGCATTATCTAAATTAAATGATGCAGTGAAAGGCTTAAAAGAAGTTGAAAAAATAGATTTAACAAAATTAAATGCAGCAATAGCAACTGCTGAAAAACTGAATAAAGCTGATTATACAGCTGAAACATGGACAACATTGGAAGCAGCATTAAAAGATGCGAAAACAGTACTAGCAGATAAAAATGCAGATCAAAAAACAATTGATAAAGCTGTATTAGCATTGGAAAATGCGATGAATGGATTGTTGAAAGCTGAAGAAGAAAAACCAGTTGAACCAGAAAAGCCAACTGAACCAGATACTCCTACAACACCAGATAATAATGAAGATAAAAATGTTATCACAAATCATACAGAAACTATTAGTGTGATTGGCAAAGTTGAAGCTGGCACACAGCTGATAACTAAGGAATATTCTGAAACAGAGGTTAAAGAGTTAACTGAAATTATCAAGGATAAAGATTTATTGAAGAACTTTACAATTGAAAAAGCGTTTGATATTTCACTTGTAAAAGATGGAACAATCGTGAAACCTGATGGTACGATTTCTGTACGTATTAAAGTAAGTGCTGATATCTTGTCAAAAGATGTAAAAGTGGTATTTATTGACGATAAAGGAAATGTTACAGATATGGTTACTCGTAAGGGCAGTGATTATATTGAATTTGATACCAATCATAATTCAACATATGCGATCGTTTCAAATAATGCAGCACATAGTAATGGTGCTGATACAGGTGATACAACAAATGTAGGCATGATTTTCACATTATTAATGCTAAGTGGCGGTATAATGGTAGTTATGCTGAAAAAGAAAAAAGCATAAAACATTTGAAAGAACTCATCAATTTCAGATGTATATGGTAAAAAGACTGTTGAAAATACAGTCTTTTTAAATGGTTTTGATATATTTTTTATAGTATGTTGAATGTGTAATGGAATCAATGATATACTGTTACAAAAGGGAGGAGATCAAATGGCTCAACAAGCTTGTTTAACACTTTATAATGCAATAAAAGACAGTACTAAAATTATTGATGCAATGAAACATCATTTTGAAGCAATCGCTACTACCTATACAGCAACTGCAGACGGTATTCAGATTCAACTATTCGATGAATCTGTTGTTGAAGTTCATATCATGAATGATATGAAGGAAGTAAATCCACAGATTGCCGGAATGCAAAATTATTTTGCACAGGCACCATGTAATAACAAAGAATTAATGGAAAAGGTGATGCTGCAAATATCATTATTCAATTGTATTACGGGAATCACATTTGCAGTTGATGAACAGGAGGATCGCACCAATGCGATTATTGGGCGTATTTATGCAGTCGCAAATGATTGTGCTTGTATCATTTTATATCCAGATATGTCCATGTATACAGCAGATGGTAAATTATTGTTATCTATAGAAGGAAATAGTGATTTAAATGCATATAATCCGATTGCTTATCAGGATTTTGTGATGGAAGAACCAGATTTTCAAGAAGAAGATATCCAGCGTTATGAAAATATCAAAGCAGAATTAGAAGCACATGGTTATCCATGTATTTCACATATCATGTCTACACAATTAACAAAGGCATCCTTATATGTTCCAGAAATCAAGGAAATCGCTAAACGTGCGGTTGCTATTTTTGCATGTGCAGTATGTGCAGAGGGAACGTTAATGGAAAATGGCAGTCGTAAAATTGGATTACGTGAATTTAAAGCCATGGATAAACAGTTCCATTGTAAAGACTTTTTGAGCAAAAAAGAACGTGCATTTATTGAGGCAAGAAAAGTAGATGAGTCCACAAGTATTCAGTTTTCATGGCGTTATGAATGCTGTGCTGTTATGCTATGGGCATTAGGTTTTATGGAATTAAATGACTTTGATTCAATTTGTGATGTCGCAGGTATGGCAACAATAATCAGAAGCTTTGATTCTATTGAGGATATGTGTAAAGCCGCAAACAGAAGAAGCGATGATGAATTATTAGATATGCATACCAGAGTATTATATTATGACTGGTCATGCGTAAATGCAAGGATCCATCAAAAAGAAATGGAAGGCATTGATCCAGGTGTTGTACAAGAACATCATTATGCATTCAACTGGTTATGTGGTGCTAATCATACAGATGACTGGGATCAGATACAGCCAAATACCTAAAAAAAAAGCTGATATGCAAAATTGAAATGTTAATGCATACCAGCTTTTTTTATGATAAAGAATGTCAAAATTCAGAAAAAATGTGCAGAAATGATAGGAAAAATTCAGAAAAATGTGTAAAAATAGGGAAAAAAATACAGAAAAACGTGCAATAATCCATATTGAAACACAGGAATCATGTTTTTTGACTAATATAATAACCTTTATTTTAAGAACATCGGATACAATTTTATGTGTATTAATCACTTAAATATTTCGTATTACATTCATATTATAAAAATCAGTCAGGAAAAAATCTAAAATAAGCTGATTTACAAAAGATCATACCCTTTGTAGATCAGCTTTTTTTCATCTGTGTCATTTCATTACGGCTTTCATAGCTTCATTGATTGTATTACGATATTTTTCACCAATTGGAATATGGATATCCTGTTCTAGAATCAGTTCATTACCTGCTATTTCTTTTACATATGCAAAGTTCACGATATAGGATTTATGCACTTGAATCAGTTTTAAATATTCATGATCAATCACATAATTACGCAAGCTTCCACGAATTTTTAACTGCATTTTCTTTGTATGAAGATAAATATCATGACGGTAAGATTCGATATATAAGACATGCATAGGATGAATATCAAAGTTTAAAAATCCAGAATGATAATGATACATACTTTGTGCCATCGTGATGACTTTTTTCAAAACAGGATATAATTTTTGAAAATTTTCAGATAGATTGGAATAATCGATATAGCCAAGTGCATGTAGTGCATATCCATCATAAACATACGTATGATCAGGATACATCAATATGATTTCAGTATGTTCATTTTGGTATTTTACATTTTCTAAAAGGGAAATATCCTTTTTATCTTTTAATTCATAAAACAACAGGCTACATTGTTCTTGCAAAGTTATATCATCTTGAAATGTAGATATTGCATATTTCATTTGCATAGAGTCACAGAACTGTTTGACTTCATTACATACGGCATCCAGAAATTGATCATTTGCTTTTACATAGAACTGTATCATAAGGAATTTCCTCTATTCAGGTAGTCATTCACAGATTCATGATTACGTAATACATCTAACAGTCCTTGTTTATCTTCAATTAGAATACCATGGCTTTGTAAATAATCAATACCATCGACAGCATTTTCTTTGCGAGGATCAATCCAGTTACAGATTGTGAAAGATGTGCCATCATTTACCGCAAATTTTAATAAGACTTTATGGCCTGGTTCACCAAATAATTCTCCAACTTTTTTCTCTTTTACAGCATATACTTTTACGTATGCGATATCTTTTAAAGAAACGACTGCAGAAGGTGTTTGAGGGTGTAAATGTTTTTGCCAGATTGTGGTATCCATTACCTGAACATTTTCTGAATCAATCGTGATATAGTGGTACTTCAAAGATGTGAAAAGGTAAATCAAACCAAAGGTGATAATCAAAAATAATAAATAAATCAAGATATTTTGAAACAGATGAAATGTAAAATACTGCTGAATCACAAGATTTGCGAACAGATATAATACAAGAGAACTTACAACAGCAACAAGTGTAATAACAAATACAAAGTGTTTTGGTTCGTTTCCATCATTACCGATAATGACAGACTGCGCATTTTTCATAATTTCTTTTTTCATATGTGACCATCCTTTCTTTGTTCACCGTCATTATAATTTGGCAATGGATGAATTACTATAAGTATGACACGAAACGCCTTTTTTTGACATCACTTTATAAAAATATTAAAACATTATTAGATTTTTGTAAATCATTTCATGCTTTTATAGCATTATCACATAATCTTGAACATTCCTAATGTTTACATTATTTCCAATCCATGATAAAGAAAATAATAAGCAGTATGATGGTGATATGTATGGTATTTGGCTTATCTGTATCTGATATTCATGCGGAAAAAGAAACTGAATTCTTAAGATTACAAAACTTTATAAAAGAAGCATAAATGAACGATTTTTTATGTATTTTGCTAATGAAAACGATTATATTTTATATATATTGCGCACGTTTTTTAGAAAATGGTATTGTTTTGCATTTGTAGTTATGCTAAAATAGTTTCACATAGCCAAAATATGGAAATTCCATATGCGAGAAAGTGAGGAAAAAAAGTGAAAAACAAACAAGGATTGGCATTAGCATTTGCAATTGCATTCGGTTTAGCAAGTATTCCTAATATGGTGACGATTAACGCAGAAGAAGCACAGGTATCAACAAGTAATGGAGGAGAAACTATTCCAGTTGATGCACAACATTTTCCGGATTCAGAATTTTTAAGATATGTGAAACACAATTATATGGATGAAAATGGAAATCTAAGTGAAAAAGCAGTTATCGAAGATGATTTGGTATTAAATACATTTACTACAGGGTCTATTCATGTAGATGTAAAGGATTTAGAAGGAGTCGCGTATTTTCCAAACATAGAAAGAATTACTTATGTTAATTCTAAAACTTTTCAAACAGTTGATTTAAGTAAAAACACGAATTTAACGTGTATTGTTTTTTATAATGATAAGATAGATTCTATTAAGTTCGCAGATAATAATCGTATCGTAACGCTTAATTTATATCAAAACGAATTAAAAGGATTGGATGTATCTAATTTTAAAAACTTGGAAACGCTTATTATTGCAGAAAACCCATTATTATATCTAAACGTAGGAGAACAGACAATTAATTTTTTACGTTATGAAAAGAATAAACCAGTAGATATCGTAACCACTGATGGAACGATTGATTTAGAAAAAGAAGCGCCTGGTATCACCGCAAGTAAAATCAAATATACATCAAAAGATGGTGTGAAACTTGATGGTACAAAGTTTAGTGGTGTTACAAAAGATATGGTCATTCATTATGATTATCAAATTACTGAAAACGATGTATTGCCAGTGACAATTAATGTTATATATAAAGCACCAACAGAAGATAACAGTAAAGTGAATGAGCCAGCGAACACAGTAGATTTAGATAAAAAGGATACACCTCATAAAGCTGAAGTACCATCTATATCCGATAAATCAAATGTACCTAAAACAACAGATCAACAAGAAAAAGCTAAAACAGATGTTATTAAAGATACAGCAGTATCTTATTCAGTTAACCATCCTGTTAAAGGCTTGCTTGCTACCTTCGTGATGTTAGCAGGTGGTGTTGCAGTAATAGAAAAAAAAGAAAAATAATCAAAAATAATAAAATCAGGTTGTGAGTAATCACACCTTTTTTTGTCATATTACATTTTTTTAAACTATGACTGTACAAGAAGAGAAAATGGTGTTAAAATCAAACATAGCGAAAGAAGGTGGACAATATGATGAATAAAAATAATCAATACAATCTTAATACACAGAAGTCATATTGTTCCATCTTGTAATATTTGGATATTAAAGCAGGAAATTGTTTATATGCACTTCTGTAGAACAGAGGTGTTTTTTTATAGTGGGAAAAATAGATAATAAGGAGAAAATAATTTATGATAGAAATAAAAGGAAGTTATACAACTGCGGTTGTATACACAGAGGAACTGGATGATGCCAGTATTTCACAGATTTTTCAGATCTGTAATCAAAAAAGTATGGAAGGCTGTCATATCGCCATTATGCCAGATGTACACATGGGATCTTCTTGTTGTGTAGGTACAACAATTGCTTTAAAGGATAAAGTGATACCTAGTCTTGTAGGTGTGGATATTGGTTGTGGTATGGAAGTTGTGAAGTTGAAAGAAAAGCATATAGAGCTTGCCAGACTAGATAAATTCATACGTACTGAGATACCATCAGGCTGTAATATTAGAAACAAGATTCATAAAAAAGCAGCAAAGTTGAATTTAAGAAACCTATATTGTTTTCATGCCATAGATGAATTAAGATCAGAGAAAAGTTTAGGTACGCTTGGAGGAGGAAACCATTTCATTGAAATTGATACAGATGAAGATGGCTGTTTATATCTGGTCATTCATTCTGGAAGCAGGCATTTAGGCGTGGAAGTCGCAAGTTATTATCAGAAGCTGGCATATGATCATTTAAATGGTTGTGATGAAGAAAGTTTAAAGGCTTTAAAAGAAAGCTTGAAGAAACAAGGCAGGGAACAACAATATGCTGCCGTCGCAAAAACATTGAAGAATACAAAGAAAACAGATATTCCTTATCTAATGTCTTACTTAGAAGGAAAGTATAAAGATGCATATCTGCATGATATCAAAATCATTCAGGAGTTTGCGGATATATCAAGACAGGCAATGGCCGAAGATATCATGAAGTATATGAAACTACATGCTGAAGAACGATTTACGACCATGCATAATTATATTGATGAACAACAGGTATTAAGGAAAGGCGCTATTCGCGCTGGTAAAGATGAAATCGTATGGATTCCATTAAATATGCGGGATGGGGCATTATTATGTAAAGGAAAAGGTAATTCTGCATGGAATGCCTCAGCTCCTCATGGGGCTGGTAGAGCAATGAGCAGAAGTGAAGCAAAACAAAGCTTTACACTTTCTGAATATAAAAAAGAAATGAAAGGGATTTTTACATCATCTGTCATAAAATCAACGATTGATGAGTGTCCTATGGCTTATAAACCTGCGGATATGATCATTTCTCAGATCGAAGAAAGCGTGGAAATCTTAAAAAAAGTAACACCAATTTATAACTTTAAAGCAGGCGAGGATGAATAATCTTCGCTTTTCTTTTAAATCATACATAAAAATATATGGTTATGAACAGTGTGTGAAAATCATAAGATTTACCTTGACATGATAAAAAAACAGGTATATATTTAGCATGCTAATAATTAGCTATCTAACTATTGAGGTGATGAATATGCAGACTTCGTTTCATTTTCTAGTATTTAAAGCGTTTCACGCACAACGCAATAAAATCAGACATAATATGGATGCCTATGGTTTATATCCCGGACAGCCAAAGGTTCTGCGTTATATTGCGGTAAATTCTAACTGTAAGCTAAAGGATATCGCAAAAGAATGTGATGTAGAGTGTGCGACTGTCAGCAAACTGCTTAACAGCCTGGAAGAGAAAGGCATGCTGACCCGTCATGTTGATCAAAAAAATAAGCGTGCTTTACAGGTAAATATTACAGAAAAGGGAAAGAAAGCGCTAGAACAATGGAATGCACATTGCCTTGAAGTTGAAGAACTGTCACTACAGGGCTTTTCTGAAGAAGAACGTGCGCAATTTGAAAACTATTTATGTCGCATGTATCAGAATTTGAGTGGTAAGACAATAGAATAGATGGGAGGGATTCTTATGCTCAAACGGTTATTCCCTTATATGAAAACGTATCAGAGATATCTGGTGCTGGCTTGTTTTTGTGTAATCGCAGAAACAATATTTGAATTGATCATACCAATTTTAATGGCGGATATCATTGATGTTGGTGTGGCGAATGCAGATAAAGAATATATTATTATGAAAGGTGCACAGATGATTGTGTGCGCATTATTGGCATTGGTACTTGGTGTTTTATATGCCAGATATGCCGCAACAGCAGGACAGGGTTTTGGAGCTGAATTAAGAAAAGATGAATTCAAGAAGGTACAAAATTTTTCCTTTGCGAATACCGATCACTTTTCAACTTCATCTTTGATTACCCGTTTAACAAGTGATGTTACCATCCTGCAAACAGCGGTCAGTAATGGTGTTAGACCACTTGTCCGCTCACCGGTCATGTTGTTGACAGCCCTTGTATTGACTTTTACAATCAACGCAAAGCTAGCGGTTGTCTTTATGATTGCCATTCCAATTTTAGGTGTCGGCTTGTTTATTATCGTTAGAAAAGTTGGACCATTATATCGTCTGATGCAAAGCAGTATCGATAAAGTCAACACCATCGTTCAGGAAAACTTAAACGCAATCAGAGTGGTAAAGTCTTATGTAAGAGGCACATATGAAGAAGAAAAATTTGCGGATGTAAATGAATCATTACGTGTCGCAAGTTTAAAGGCATTCTCTACTTCTGTTTGGAATATGCCATTATTTCAAATCGTAATGTACGCAACCATTGTATGTATCGTTTGGTTTGGTGGCAATATGATATTTATTGGAGATATGAAAGTTGGAGAGCTTACTGGATTTTTAAGTTATGTTATGCAGATTTTAAATTCACTAATGATGATTTCAGCGGTATTCTTAATGATTACCCGATCCATTGCAAGTTGTGAACGTATCATTGAGGTATTGGATGAAAAACCAGATATCAATGATCATGATGCAAAAGAAGTCATGGTAGAAGAAGGCAGTATTGACTTTGACCATGTATATTTCAAATATAAAGCTTCTGCGGAAGAATATGTATTATCCGATATCACATTGCATATTCCAAAGGGTTCTACAGTTGGTATATTAGGTGGTACGGGTTCTGCGAAAACAACCCTTGTACAGCTGATCCCAAGACTATATGATGTCAGTGAAGGGGAAGTACGCATTGATGGAAGAAATGTAAAGGAATATTCTATTGAACATTTGCGTGATGCTGTAGGTATGGTGCTTCAAAAGAATACCTTATTTAGTGGTACGATAAGAGAAAACCTGTTATGGGGAGATGAACACGCAAGTGATGAAGATATCGAATGGGCATGTCATATCGCAGCCGTGGATGAATTTATCGGTAATTTCCCTAAAGGGTATGATACAGATTTAGGACAGGGTGGTGTCAATGTATCTGGTGGACAAAAACAACGTTTATGTATTGCCAGAGCATTATTGAAAAAGCCTCGTGTATTGATATTTGATGACAGTACCAGTGCGGTGGATACTGCGACAGAAGCAAGTATTCGTGAAGGACTGGCTTCCTTAAAAGATACCACAAAGATTATCATCGCCCAGCGTGTCAGCTCTTTACAGCACGCAGACCAGATCGTCATTTTGGATGATGGAAAGATTCATGCAATCGGAACACATGAAGAATTATTGAAAAATGATCCGATTTATCAGGATATCTACACATCTCAACAGGAAGGAGCTGGTTTATAATGGCAAGACAGATTACAGGTAAAAAACCTAAAAATATGAAAAAGACCATGAAGAATTTTCTGGCCTATCTTGGAATGCATAAATTTGCTTTGATACTTGTTGGCGTTTTGGCAATATTTAGTGCCGGTGCTAATCTGTTTGGTACGTATCTGTTGCAGCCAATCATTGATAATTACATCGTTCCTAAAGATTATGATGGATTATTCACGGCAGTGGTTTTCATGGGAATCATGTATGCCTGTGGTGCTGTATGTACCGCTGTATATAAACAGCTGATGACCCGCACTTCACAAAAAATCGTTAAAGAAATCAGACAGGATTTGTTTGATAAAATGCAATCACTCCCACTTCGTTTCTTTGATACGAATACCCATGGGGATGTCATGAGTCATTTCACCAACGATTTGGATACTGTACAGGATGCCATGAACAACTGTTTTGATAACCTGATTCAAAGCTTTACTATGATCACTGGTACTTTGATTGCTATCTTTATATTAAATTGGAAGTTATCATTGATCGTTATGATTTCTATGATCTCCATGTATCTTATGATTCAGTATTACAGTAAGCGTAGTAAATATTATTTCTCTCATCAGCAGGCAGCTATGGGAAATCTGAATGGCTTTATTGAAGAAATGGTGGATGGTGTCAAAGTTGTTAAAGTGTTTAATCATGAACAAAAAAACTTTGAAGAATTTGAACGAAGAAATGAACGTCTGCGTATTGCTTCTACCAACGCATTAACTTATAGTGGACGTACCATTCCAACAGTTGTTTCCATGTCTTATCTGAATTATGCAATCGTTGCATGTATTGGTGGTTTCTTTGCAATTGCAGGCAATATCGGACTTGGCGCATTAGCATCTTATCTGGTATATGTAAGACAGACAGCAGCACCAATCAACCAATTCACACAACAGTTAAACTTCATGCTTGCCGCAATGGCAGGTGCTGAACGTATTTTCACCATGATGGATGAAAGTGAAGAAATTGATGAAGGAAAAGTTACACTTGCACGTGTACGTATCTTGGAAGATGGAACCATGCAGGAATGTAAAGAAAACACAGGACACTGGGCATGGCGTCACCCACATGATGGTCAAATTGAATTGGTACCATTACGTGGAGATGTTCGTTTTCATGATGTTGTCTTTGGCTATGAACCAGGTGTAACAATTCTGAAAGGTATCAATCTTTACGCAAAACCAGGACAAAAGATTGCATTTGTAGGAAGTACTGGAGCTGGTAAAACAACCATTACCAATCTGATCAATCGTTTCTATGATATCGAAAGTGGCAGTATCACTTATGATGGCATTGATGTAAAACTGATCAAAAAAGATGATTTACGACGTTCTATATCTGTGGTGTTACAGGATACCCATTTATTTACCGGAACCATCGCAGATAATATTCGTTATGGGAATTTACATGCGGATATGGATGATGTAATTGAAGCCGCAAAACTTGCGAATGCTCATTCATTTATCAAGCGTCTGCCTAATGGCTATGATACGATGTTGACTGGAGATGGCGCAAATTTATCTCAGGGACAACGACAGCTGTTAGCAATTGCCAGAGCAGCTATTGCCAATCCACCTGTATTGATTTTAGATGAAGCCACAAGCTCCATCGATACCCGTACAGAGAAATTAATTGAAAAAGGAATGGATCGTTTGATGGAAAATCGTACAGTCTTTGTGATCGCCCATCGTTTAAGCACTGTACGTAACAGTAAAGCAATTATGGTTTTAGATCATGGTGAAATCATTGAACGTGGAAGTCATGATGAATTAATTGCCCAGAAAGGCCGTTATTATCAGTTATATACTGGACAATTTGAATTAGATTAATATTATGGATAGAAAGGTGAGGCATCTTTCTATCCTTTTTTTGTCTGTTTTTTACAATTCCTTTTTTTATTCAGATGGTAGGATATAATCGAGGTGATCAATATGATAGAATCAAGATGTGGCATCGTATGCAGTGAATGCCAGTTTTTAAAGGATGGGGTATGTGAAGGATGTACAAAGATCACAAAACCTTTCTGGGGAGATGTTTGTGTAATCAAGCAATCTTGTGAAAAGAAAGGGCACGATCATTGTGGACAATGCCAATCATTTCCTTGTGCACAATTAACAGCATTTTCCTATGATCAAAAGCAGGGAGATAATGGAAAACGCATAAGACAGTGTGAGAAATGGATGAATGAAGAAAAATAAAAAAATGATATGAATTAAGATAAAACGGCAGCTTTATTTAAGAAACAGCCGTTTTATCGCATCTTATTCAAGTCTTAGTATCCTCATATCAAAAATAAATATAAGTAGTTTCTGAAACTAGATTGACTAATCATCTTAATTAGAATATACTATGTATGTGATTGATGTGGAGGTAACAAAAATGAATAAACAGAAAACAGCAATTCTGACGGATACATGTTGTAATGTACCAGAAGCTTATGCGAAAAAATATGATATGTATGTCATTCCTTTAAAGGTAATTTATAAAGATAGAGAATACTTAGATGGCGTAGATATTACACCGGAAGAAGTATATGAAAGCTTATCAAAAGAAATTCCAAAGTCCAGTTTGCCTGATGGAGAAGCTATTCTTTCTATCTTCGACAAGATCAAAGCTGATGGATATGAAAATGTGATTGCGATAACATTATCCAGTGGATTAAGTGGCACAAATAATATGATTCATTTATTATCAAAAGATTATGAAGGATTAAATTTCTTTATTTTGGATACAAAAAATATTTCTATTGGCGGTGGCTTCCATGCGATTCAGGCAGGCCGCTATCTAGAAGATGGTATGTCTTTTGAAAATATATGTGAAAAACTTCAAAATGAAGTATATAAGTGTAAAGTATTCTTCGTTGTGGAAACTTTAGAATATCTTCAAAAGGGTGGAAGAATTGGTTTGGTCGCATCTTTATTTGGGAATGCATTAAATTTAAAACCAATCATTTCATGTAACGATGAAGGCATTTATTATACAGTCGCAAAAGTACGTGGTAGAAAACAATCTATCTCAAAAACAATTGAGCTTGCGTTAAAACTGGCAGGTGATCATAAGCGTTACAATGTTGCGATTATGAATGGAGCCGCAAAAGAACTTGCCGCAGATATCAAAAAAGAAATTCTGCCAAAACTTCCAAATGTAGATATCTTCATTGAAGAGCAGGTAACACCAGTATTAGGTGTTCATACAGGACCTGGCACTATCGGCATTGGTGTACAGATTCTTGAAGATTAAGGAGGCAGAAGCTTATGGAACAGCAATCCATGAAAGATATGTTTAAATTAGAATTTGGAGAAGAAGTTGCTAACTGTGTCACACATGGGGTTATGGCCTTGTTGTGTTTGTTTGCACTTCCGTGTGTTGCTGTTTATGGCTATATACAGGCAGGCATGCTAAAAGCAATCGGAGATGCCATCTTTGTGATTAGTTTATTTCTGATGTTTATCGTTTCTACGCTGTATCATTCCATGCCATTTGGCACAACACATAAATATGTATTTCGTAAATTGGATCATATTTGTATCTATTTTGCGATAGCAGGAAGTTATACACCAATTGCATTAACTGTTATTGGTGGCACAAAAGGATTTGTTATTATCGCTATAGAATGGCTGGCAGTACTTGGCGGTATTTTATTGAAAAGTATTAGTTCCCATGCATTTCCAAAGCTGTCTATGGCAATCTATATGATTATGGGATGGGTTGCAATCCTGTTTATTCCTGATTTAGTCAGAGGCAGTTCTATCTTGTTTATATCATTAATTGTGGCGGGTGGTTTAATGTATACCATTGGCGCAATCTTCTATAAACATCCAGAGAAAAAATATTATCATTCCATTTGGCATATATGTATTAATATTGCCAGTATATTTCATTTTATCGCCATTATCTTTCTTATTTGACCAGTTCCATATCGAGCTGGTTTTATTTTTTTTATACAATCACATCATCATCCAATGTTCAAGAATATTCAAGAATTCATCACATATGAGTTTTGTATATTCATTTCTGATAAAATGTAAGCGTATTAATTATGTTTTGTTCGGGTTAACCGAAAGAAAGGTAAAAGAAATAATATGGAAAAAAGAAATGAAAAAAAAAGCAGTTGTATGTGCATTATGCTTAGGATTGGCATGTAGTAGTAACTTGGGGATGTTGGATATTCACGCAGTTGAAACAAAAGCACCTGAAACAGTTGTGACAAAGAGTGATGAAACACAAGAAACTTGGGTTAATGTAATAGAATTTTCAAATGAAATAATTGCCTCTACGAAAGGCATATATGGAGAAACTAATTTCAATGATCAAGGCCAAATGAGAGTTGATAATGTTAAACAAGTATCAATATCAAATACACCAATCACAAATTTAAATAAGAGTTTAAAGGGAATTGATAAGTTGCAAAATGTGGTAGAATTATATTTGACTAATAGTGGTCTATCAGGTGATATTACTATACCTAAATTAGACAATTTAACATATTTGGAGATTGCATACAATAATATAAAAAATTTAAATTTAGAAAATACACCTAAATTAAAAGAATTAATTGCTCAAAACAATGGTGTTTTAGAATCTATTAATTTGAATAATAACACAGACTTAACTAACTTAAATGTTTCTAATAATTCACTAACTATTTTGGATATATCAAATAATACAAAATTGGAAACAGTTAATGCACAAAATGATGGACAAAAAGGATTATTAAAGGAAATAAAGTTAGGTAGTGAATATCCTAATTTAACAAGTTTGTCTTTTTATAACAACAATGTAGAGTCTTTTGATTTTAGCAAACTTACAAGTGATAAAAAGATTACGGTAAATGGAAAATACAATAAGCTTAAATACGCTGATTTATCAGGTATACAATCTAAAAACAAAAGTACAAACTTTGACTTGTCAGGAAATAATTTACTAGGTTATGATTTAGGAGAAAATTTTAATGGTATGGTAAATATTACTGGATAGCTGCCAACAGATGTTGAAATGAATGAGAAGGGTGAAGTGAATTTAGCTGATTATGGATTGACAACAAAAGATTTTAAGAGTGTCAAAAACGTAAATGGTAATTGTGATTATAATAGTGAAACAGGAATATTTAGTAATATAAAGGATTCTGAAATTATTTATAACTTTGAAAGTTCTGGAAAAAGTATGGAAGTCACTATGTATGTAACACAAAAATCATATATAAATTCATGGGTGAAGGAACCTAATATTGCTAGCTATAATCTTTTAGAAGAGCCACAACCAAAAGCAGAAGCAAAATATGGTAAGGTTGAATTCAAATATAGCAAAGATAATGAAACATTTGATTCTAATAAACCTAATTCTGCAGGAACATGGTATATGAAGGCTTATGTAAAAGCTGGAGAAAGCTATACTGGACTAGAAAGTGAATCTAAGAATTTTGAAGTAAAAAAGGCAAATGGATCTGCTACTGTAGAAATTGAAGGATGGAGTGAAGGGGAAAAGCCTAATCCACCAGTAATTAAAACAGAGGCATATAAACCAGAAGAAAGACACATATCCTATAAGAATAATGATACGGGAGAGATATCTTCAACGCCTCCAAAAGTAGCAGGATCATATTCAGTTATTGTTGATTTTTATGAAAATGATATCTATCGTGGATTAGTAATTAAAAAGAATTTTATGGTGGAAAAAGAAAAACAAAAAGAAGAAGAGCTTATTAAAATGATTATAAATTTAGGGGATAGTAGCTATTTTAAATTAAGCGATGTTAATATTGACAGCCTGACTTCAGAAAATGAAAAAGAAATCAAAGAATCCTTAAAAGGAGCAACTTATGAAAATGGGAAGTTTATATATATTAATGGAAATGTAGTTACATTCCATTATACATTGGGTAATACTATTTGTAATTATAATCTAGAGATTGTAAGAAATAGTAATCAACCAGTCATCGTAATGATGGATATTAAGGCAGAAACAGATAAAGATGGAAATATATATCTGAAAGACTTAAATTTAAAAAATTATAAAGATGAATATGCATCAAATATTAAGTCCTCTTGTGTAGGTGCGAAATTTGATAATGGAAGGTTCTATGATTTTGAGAATAATAAATTTGAATTTGCTTATAATGTTAATGATAAATTAGTATATCAGTATAGAGTTACCATCACAAAGGATAATACTGTGATAGCACCTGATGTGAAACCAGAGGAACCTGCAAAACCAGCTGATAACAAAGGCGATAAAGATAAACCTAAAGATGCAGTCGTAAAAGATACTTCAGCAACCACACAAGATCATACAGCAGGATTATTAATGGGATTCGTTACATTAGCAGGTGCAGTGATAATCACAAATAAAAAACACGAAAAAGAATAGTAAAGAAAAGAAGCTATGAATTTAGCTTCTTTTTAAATGGTTAGGAAATCTTCAAATATTTGAAGATATTGCTTTGTTAATTTTTCATCATATACAGACATTCTGATACTATATATATAATTGCCTTTTTGTACAATGAAAGCTGGATAATTATCTGATGTTAAATCGTATCCTTGATCAATATCAGTATGTTTATATTCTGGATATGCTTGATACAATGTTTGATCATCAGGAACATCCCCATAGATATATTTCATTGATCTTGTGTTAAAATGACCATGTTCAAAGGTGTAGTCATCAATTAATTTTTCTTTTAGGAAATAGGCAGTTTCGCTTTGATCTTCTATTTCCATCATCTTAATATTGAATTGATAATCATTGTCTATGGAATAATTTGCCTCAAATTGTAGTGGAACATGAGAGGAGCTATTGATATTGATGACTTCCCATGTGCCTTGATCTGGCAGATGATTGTGGAAATAATCGAAGTATACTGTTTGCTTGATACAGGAAAGTTTTTGACTTTGTAAATCAGTTGCATAGGTGATACCTGTGGCTAATGGAATGATAATTAAGAAAACAAATAGTGTGATCATTTGATTGATCTCTGTTTTGATAGAAAAGTGATTACGTAAAAACAGAAGTAAAGAACCAAGAAACATTCCAATTGCAGGATATAAGAAAGGTTGTAGATGATTATATAGGAATGCATCTTTATAAGGCGCAATCATAAGTGGAAACAGATAAACAAAAAGCAGCATTAGATAAATAGATGTTTCAAGATAGCGAGACAACATTGCATTTTGATAAGAGGTATTATGTGTGGATAGTCCGTTTTTTATACGATGCTTATTCAATAGAAGCAGATAAAAATAACGGAATAGTTCTATCGCTATGATAATAATACTATAAAGTATTACTGGTATTCCTAAACGGATAAAGTCATCATCTAAGGTTGCAAAGTGAGGATGATAGGAAAAAACATCATAAATACAGTATAAAATATAAGCAAATGCAAGAATCAATGCAATGAGGGTAGGCATGATGGATTTTTTCACAATCTTATATTGTATCATATCTTCTGTTTGAATTGGTATTAAATGATCACTTCGTTTGGCACAGAATATTTGCATTTTGTCATAACCACAGACAAATTTCCAGCCGCTTTCTTCACAAAAGGAACGATAATCTTTTGCTTCTTCGATATTTTGAGAAGAAAATAAAGTGATTTTTGGGAAGAAATCCACGCAATAAACTAAATCCTGCGGTTCTTCTTTTTGAAATTTGAAGAAATATCCTATTTTCTTTAAGATATATCCTTTTTGCGCCTTGTGTTCTAAGTATTGTTGTATTGCCTGATAGTCCATTGGATGAAAAGCATTGATTGTATATAATGTTTTCATAATCATACCTCCCCGCTATCAATTAACATTTGTTTTAAGCGTTGTTTTTCTTTTTCAAATAATTTATTTCCTTCTTTCGTGATCCGATAGATTTTCTTGCGTTGATCTTCTCCTACTTTTTTGATGAAGCCTTCTTCTTCAAAACGAGAAAGCAGAGTATACAAAGTGCCGGCACCTACTTTGATACGGCCATGGGTGATTTCATCAATCTGTTGCATGATTTCATAGCCATGATGAGGCTGTCTTAAAACAAGTAAAATATAAAACATTTGTTCTGTCAGTGTCTGAAATTCTTTTCGTGCCATGTGATCACCTCACTATATTGAATATCGATATATCTATTATCAATATAATGTATAAATAAGTGTTTGTCAATAGAAAAGCAGTAATTATAGAAATTACTGCTGGATTGCGATATATACATAACAATGAGCCTTGTTGTCTTTTGAGAATGCTTTGGGAATGCTAGCTTCATAATCTTTTGTAAAGCTGCGTTTGATAAGCTGTTTGTTTTGATCATTCCAGATTCTAATCCATGCTTGTTTTGTACAAGCTTCAATATTTCCCTCATCATTTGTTTCCTCATACAGAAGGTAAGTGCCTTGTGCAATTTTTTCTTCCATTCTTGTGAAAAAATCCAATGTTTCTGCCATAATGGTTAAATCATAGGTGCCTTTTTCATCTGATGTATAATTGCTGTAACAGGAAATGGGTGTTACATTTTCAATAGGATGATGTTCATTATCACATAACAGGGGAAGATTTCCTGTTGTGATATCGTTCCAGAGTGCCTGGATTTTTTCCATGCCTTCTATTGTGTTGTCGGTTGTTAGTGTAACGTTTGTTAGATGATAATTCATATTGTTCTCCTTTATAATAGTGACATCTGTTTGATGCCGGTTTCTTTTTTATATGCATGAATGATATCGTTCATGCGATAGAGGATACCGTATTTCTGGCATTCTTTTTGAAATAGTTTCCATAATGCTTGATGATGAAGAGATTCACAGGAATAGGTATTGTGATAATATTTTTCATATAGCTGTCGTTTTCCTGGGAAAAAGCGATCCAGTTGATAGTAAAAATAACTGCGTTGATTTAATCGCAAGGTTACACCAAAACCTGGATAGATGAATTTGGCATGATGCAAGTGTGCCTGTTCAATGATTGTTTTGATATTTTCTTCACTGTCATTGATGAAGGGAAGTATGGGCATCATTAAAATACCAGCGAAAATATTAGCCTGATGCAGCTTTTCTAATATTATAAAGCGCTTGGAACTGACACAGACATGTGGTTCAATGATACGGCATAATGTATCATCTGCGGTTGTAATGGTAATTTTTACAATGCTGGGATATTGTTTTGATATCGCTGAAATTAAATCAATATCTTTCAGGATCAAATCACTTTTGGTATCAATGCCAACACCGAATCCATAACGATAGATCAGCTCTAATGCACCATGTGTGATTTTCTCTGTTTTCTCAAATGGATGATAGGTATCAGACATGGAACCAATTCCTATAACACCTTTTCGTTTCTTGCGTTTTAGTTCCATTTCAAGAATAGATAATTCATTTTCTTTCTTACGAACGATATCAAAGTTATCTACCTGATAACACGAACTGCGGGAATCACAATAAATACAACCATGAGGACAGCCTTTGTATAAATTCATATTATAATCCATGCCAAACCAGGTATATGGCTCTGTGGGTTTACCATTGCCCTGAAGTAAAGATTTTGCGCTGATGCTGGGCATATGATCTGGTGTATCCTGTAAGATGGGAATACCGATTTCTATAACAGAATGTTCATCCTGATAAGCAAAACCTGGTCGATAGGCTTCATAATAAACAAGATCTATTTGTTTTGGTGTAAGATGTGCAGCTGGTAAATGCTGTTTCATCAGGTATTGTATGGTATCTGGTAGTTTTCGCATAGGACCAACATGTTCATAAAGAAAATAGTGGGAACGGGGCAATAGAAAGATTTCAAAGTCATCGGGATAGGTAATATCCGCAGGCAAACAACAAGCATAATACAACTTTGATTGTTCACGAAAGGTGATGCCATATTTTTCAAAGGGCTTTTTTTGTTGAAGATGATAACGCTTGATATCCTGTTGAAAACTTTGCCAAAATGATGTGATCAAAGACATGTTTTTAGAAAAAGAAGCAGTTAGAGGAATACGTTTTCCAATCAGGAAACGATTATCCTTTTGTTTTATCTTTTCCATAAGCCGCAATTATTTTATCTAGTTTCTTTTCAGATTGGATTTCATGTGTTATGAATTTTCCATCTATAAACAATGCATGAACACACCATGGGGCAGGGACTTTCATGACTTCTTCTTTACTTTGAAGTAGGTGCAGATGTACAGGAATACCAGCAGCTTCTACGCGCTGTTTTAAGATTTCCGCATATTTTAAAGCAAAAGGACATTGTGGTGTATAGTATAATACAAAACCATCTTCTTTTGTTTTCATTGTTTTAGCGGTATCGGTAAAATGTGGCATAGCTTTGTTATCGGTAAGAGGCAGATATAGTAATTGATAGACACCTGCTTCATCAACAAGTGTAAAGCCCTTATACTTTAAATAATCGCCATCACTTAGAAAGCCTAGTTTCTTTTCACTGGATATTACCGCTATGCCATCCATATTCGCATCTTTGGCATCTTGAATACATTGAGATAATAATGCATTGCTGTAGCCTTTTCCTTTATATTGTCCACTGACCCAAAAACAGTCGATCATCATCATATTCTTGCCTTCCACAGGTGCCCATGCGCAAGTAATTGGCGCATATTCAATAAATACTTTGCCTTTTGCCTGTAGACGATAAAACTGCAAGCCTTCTTTCATGCGTTGTGTTAACCATATCTTTTTCATCTGAACCTGTGCTTTATCACTTAAAGCACAACAGATATGCTCCTTTTCTATATTTTCTGGTGTAAGTTTTATAAATACCATATCATTTTCTCCTTATTGGGTGACGAATCACCGTTTTTAAATTTTCTGGTTTTGATTTATTTGGATTACTTAAATATATTTCATGATGCATTCTGGGCTGCCCTGTGCTATAGATGCCTGTAAAATCCAGTTCATAGCCTTCAGCTTCCATAAAGGCATGCATCTTTTCAATAGATGCTGGTTCATCATCGTAACAGCCTTTGTGCATGATTTGTACACATAAACCTTCTTCAAGTGTCACAAACTTTGCAAGTGATACATCAAGCTGTGGTTTTTTCTTTTGTGTCTGTGCACATGCCCATTCAAATATTTCCTGATTGACAAACTCAGGTAAGCGAATGAAAGCATACCAGTGAAAGCTGTTCTTTCGTGTAACATCAATTCCCTGTATTTCATCCATCCACCAAAAACCTTCCAGTGGTGGTACAACATAATCAAAATATCCTTTGATTTGCATAGAACTTTTTTTACTCATTTTTATGGTATAACTGATGCCATATAGAATCTGTAAAGCATTGGCATATGCGCCATCTGGCTCATTTGGATCGCCATTTCCTTTGACCATCACAAAATTCATGGATGGAACCTGAATCATCATTGGTTTTGTTTTCGGTATATATAAATCTTTATATGTTTTTTTATAATCAAATGTTTCCATACAAGTATCCCTTCTTTCATCTCTACTATATCATTGTATATATGACACCTCATGTCATGTTAAAGATAATTGTTTAATATCTTTTGTATACGTAGAATGACGCCTTCTTTGATATGGGCAGGGGATTGTACAGTTAATGCTTCGCCATAAGAAATCAAGATACCATAAGTCATTTCACAATCTGGCATTCTGCATTTAATCAGATAATGATCTTCTTTTACTTCAATGCTATCACGGGGAAATTCTTCAAATACACGATATCCCATGGATAAATCAATGCGTAAAACAACATCTATACATGTTTGCTGGTATTGTTGGTATGGATGATTTACTTCTATCAAATCACGAGTGAAATGCTGTGGCAATATTTCCAGATGCTGCATACGTTTGATTTTAAAAGTACGCTGGGCTTTTCTTTCCCTGCAATAAGCGACAAGATACCAGGCCTGTCCTTTGAATAAAAGCTGTAATGGTTCTACAGTGCGCTGTTTACTGTTGCCTTTTGCATCATGGTAGAGAAAGGTAACTACCTGATGTTTTAGAATTGCGGATTTTAAGCTAAGAAATAAATCATCATGATCTTCTTCCTGCCAATTGCGAAAATCTACCTGAATCCATGGGATTTCCGGTTTTTGAAAGATGGCACTTAGTTTAGATAATAAAGTATCAGATGCTTCTGGATCTACAATTTGTTGACTACGTAAGGCAGCTAATAATTTTGCTTGTTCATCATCACTGAAAAAGCTTCGATTCAAGATATAATCCTCATTTAAAAAGATACCGCCGTTTTTTCCTTTGTTGGTATATATAGGGATACCGGCAAGCGTCAATACATCTAAATCACGATAAATTGTACGGACACTGACTTCAAAATGTTGTGCCAGATATTTCGCAGTTGTCTTTTTGTTTTGCAGAAGGATATATAGTATTTCAAATAAACGTAATGTTTGCATTATGATCACCTGATACTATCGTAACATAAATATATGACATCGTGTGTCATATTCAAAAAAATAAATGAAAGACTTTATTAAAATAACAAATGGTGTTATGATTGCACGTGTAAAAAGTTGGGAGGAAATAAAATGTTGGAAGCTATCAGAAAAGAAACGATTTTATCTTACGTATCAGAAGCTTTTTCACAGCAGGATGTAGAAGATGCTTCTTTTATAGAAACTATTGGCGATGATCCACAAGCGGATATCTGGTTAGTGGAAATGGATACTGGAGAAGAATACTGGGTCGTAGATGATCAAAGTTCACTTCATTTATTTCATAAAAGCGGTATCTTACAAAATGCACAACGTGCATATGATACTTATCTGGAAACATTAGAAGAACAAAACAAAGAAGTGGAAGTACCTGATCGTTATCAATATCTAAAATAAATATATTAAAAATAAAAAAATTGATTTTTACTGGATAAAATTACCTTTTTGTCTAAAAAAAGAGTAAAATATCCTTGTAGGAAGCCATGTGTTAACACATGAGAAAAGAGGTACTGTTATGAAGATAGCTGTATTAACAGATACAGGAAGTGCATTAAATGTGATAGATGCACAAAAATATGGACTGTATCTTCTGCCACTTCAGGTCATTGATGAAGAAGTATCCTATCAGGATGGCGTAGACATCACGACGATGGAGTTATATGAAAGATTAAAGAAGAATCATACACCAAAAACAAGTATGCCAATCTTATCTGTGATTGAAAATCAGATTGCGCAAATCAAAGCAGATGGATATGATGCGATTCTTTCCCTTCCATTAAGCAGTGGATTATCATCAACATATAATGCAATTGAAGTATGTGGCAAAGATTTAGGCATACCGGTTGTGACAATTGAGAATTACACAACCTGTGATTTGCAGGGTTATGGCGCAATACTGGCAAAACATTATGTGGATGAAGGAAAAAGTATAGAAGAAGTAAAGGCGCTGGTAGAAGAAAAAGTAAAGACAAGTGGTACATTGATTCTGCCAAATGATTTACAGCACTTAAAACGAGGTGGGCGATTAACGCCACTTGCGGCAGCTGCGGCAGGTTTATTGAAAATCAAACCCATCTTACGTATTGATCCACAAACCAATGGAAAGATCGATGTATTTGAAAAAGTACGTACAGAGAAAAAAGCAATATCCTTTGCAGTGGATTATATCATTGATCATTTACATGGAAAACCGGGGAAAATCTTCGTTATTCACTCAGATTGTTTAGATCGTGCGCAAGAGGTTAAACATATGTTGTTGGAGAAAGATCCTACCTTAGATATAGAAACAAACTATATCAGTGCTGTGATCAGTGCACATACAGGACTTGATTGTATTGCTATTCAATACATTGAAAAATAACATTTCTGAATAAGGATCTTTACTTACAATTGGATATCTAAAATAAAAAAGAGATTTCTAAAATGACTATACATATAATCATTTAGAAATCTTTTTTCGTATATACCCTAAAGCAATAAAGAATCTGAATAAGAAATATTATGCGTCAAATTTTTTCTTTCCATGATCATCTTTCTTCAGTGCAAGACTGTCTTCAAAGATATCATTTAAATCATCTGAATCTAAATATTTTGTGATGAACTCCTGAAATGCCATCAATTCATTTTCATCCATACTTTCCATGAAATCATAAAATTCTTCACCACTTAAATGAGCCAGTGTATCTAATATTTCTATATCTTTTTCATCGATATCTGGAAGCAGCATTGTTTCAAACTGGGTACGGAAAGGTTCCATCAATAACATGATACCTAAATCTTCACAAAAAGCACTTAACATAAAACGCATATTTTCACTATTCACTTTTAATGTATCTGGAATACCGTTTTCTTTGAAAAATTGTGCAAGTGCCTGTAGTATCTGGATATTGATCTGTACCATATCACCTAATAGTTCATGCGGCAAGGTGACTTTCGCATTGACTGTATCTGATTCAATCAATAATAAAACATCATAAGCTTTGTTCATCATCATTGGACTTGGAGCACTTAAAACATCGCATAAAACCGTACCTGCATGATGTACGCCTTCACGTTCAATCTGTTCAATTTCCTTTTCATCCAAATGTACAAGATCACGTGTCGCATGTAATCGAATCTGCTGTTTAGAAATTATCCAATCTTGATGATTATGTGTCACATGCAGGCATTCATTTGTTTCATAAGAAGGCAAAGGTTTTTTCCATTGAGATAAAATCTCTTCAATACCTTGTAGAATATCTATGACCAATAAAGCATCATCATTATTTAAATCAACAGGAAAATAACCAGTACGCAGTATTTTTATCGTTGATTTTCCATCAGAGCAGTTCCACCCAAGATTTGGCAATTCCTCTTCATTGAATATCACACAAATGGTATTGGCAAAGATATTACAGGAAGCCTGAGGGGATACATAATCAACGCCTTGTAAATACGCTGTTTCATCATCATAAATCTGTAAGACGATATCATTATCCATACGATTAAAACCAATGTAATAAGTCATATCACTTTTTTCCATCTCAATTAAAGAAAGTTCGCCTATATCTTTTTTCATCAGTGTTTTACGCAAGGCAAGCATGCTTTGATCTAATTGTTTTTCTATCTCTTTATCTAAATCTTCATGAGCTTTTATGATTTCACTTAATTGTTCTTTTACATAATATTCATCAAAAGGAATATGTTGCATTTTTAACCATTGCATCAGTTCTTTCTGATCTGCATCTTTTTTATCCTTAGAACGTTTTACAATTTCTTCATAACCCTCAACATTACCAGAATCTTCCGCAAAATTGTCACCTTTCCATTTGATCAACACAGGATAATTTTCTTCCATTTCAATTTCTTTTTCGACAAGGATCGCATGATCCCACCAGTCACCGAAATCATAAATATATTGAAATCTTGTGCCTTCATTTAAAAATTCATACAGATAATGATCTTCCGCAAATATATCATCCAGATAGTTCGTTTCTACACCTGGTCCTAATATTTCTAACATTTGTGAAGCAATCCTAAACTTATATAAATGTTCATCCATCCACCCAAATAAACGTTGAATTGTTTCGTGCAATTCGTTAAAAGTTAAATCTTTTGGGACGTTGACTCTTCTCCAAACAGGGGGCTTCGCACCCTTCATTGATATTTTTAATTGGTAAGCATTCATATGATCACCTCCTGAGGTTATTGTACCATGTACCCTTCTTTGTGTATACCATAAAAAGTGTTTTTCTTCGCTTTTGTAAGGAATTATAGTATAATCGTAACAGAAAGTTGAGGGATATACATGAAAGTTTATATTGCAGGTTCGCTGTTTAATGAAGCAGAAAATGCACAAAGAAAAAAAGAAGGAAAGCTCATGAAAGAGATGTTCCCACACCTGGATATCTTTAATCCAGTCGATCAGCCTTTTAATGAAAATAAACAATCACTTCCTACGCCAATCGAAATATATGAAGCTGATACGAAGGCAGTTGAAGAATGTGATATCTTCATCGCAGACTTAACAAATGAAGATGCCGGGGTGATGGTAGAATTGGGAATTGCGATCAAAAGCAATACAAAAATCATTATAGGCATGAATAGTGATATACGTTTGATGAGCGCAAATCAATATGAGATACCAACTTATGGAATGAATCATTATGTGTTAGGCGCCATTTTGAAACACGGCTATTTTGTACATAGTTTTTCTGAGGCAATGAGTAAATTAAAAGAGCTGGGTATCTAAAAAAGAAGCTAATTTCTAGCTTCTAAAGGGTTTCATTGATATACAAATTTGAATCAGGTAAGGAAGCGCCATGTAATGATGCCATCATCATACAGGTTGCTTCTTTTTTTCTGCCTGTAATTTCAGTTTGTAAATCAGTATGTATGATAATTTTTTTATCACTTTGTGATAGGGCATATAACATGTTGTTACATGCGTTTGTATCTTCGTAGATAAATTCTAATATATCTGTTTCATCTGCATGTTCTTCCTTTACGATATAGCCAACAGCTTTTCCCTGTACTTCAAAGACTTGTATATCCTGATGCCACAAGTGCGCATTTGGCAAAAACAGATTTTCATAATAGGCAAGATCTCGGATACGATAACCATTTTTATCTTGTACATAAATTTCATATAAGGATAATAATGTC
This sequence comes from Absiella sp. AM29-15, assembly GCF_003434225.1. Taxonomy (NCBI): domain Bacteria; kingdom Bacillati; phylum Bacillota; class Erysipelotrichia; order Erysipelotrichales; family Erysipelotrichaceae; genus Amedibacterium; species Absiella sp. AM29-15. Next base: position 51,529 of record NZ_QVFL01000009.1, on the reverse strand, counting down.
TTTATATCATACGTTGAAACAAATGCCCCTTCCCCCTGAGAATAAGCATCTTTTGATAACTTGATCTTCGCAAATTTATAACATTCTTCAAATCCAAATGAACGATAAATATCCCAATTATATGCCTGTAGAATCATATAATTCTGAGTTTTTGAAGCCTGTGCCATCGCATATTGAAGCAGCTGTTTCATATAAGCGCATCCTTCATATTCTTTATTTGTGGCAACACCCACCACAAAGGATACATCATCTTTTTTTCCATTCAGCATCAAGGAGAGTGGACGCAGCTGCAGCATAGAGATAAATTCATCCTCACTGACACATACATAACAATCCTCCATATGATAGAAGTGTTCAAAATAATAATCAGTTGATGCAGGTGTTTCATCTTCAAAGTTGGATAACCATAAGTTTTTGATGGCGGATATATCTTCAGGAACTGCTTTTCTTATGATAATTTTTTGATAACAGCTGCCAAATTTTCTAGTTTTTGATATTGGCTGCATATCTGTTTTGGCTTTCCTTAATTCTGGTAATCCCATATCATCTTCACGATTGACATATAATACCGCATCATCTAGTGTTTCCAAAAATAATTTTAAGATGGCAATATACAAACCACGAATCTGTTTATTCGCTTTTTCCACATGAATTTGTATTGTATCATGTGATACAAGGGAAGTGATATTGAATGCTTCCAGTTTTCCATCGATATAGATACAACCACCCATTATAGGTAATTCTTCCATATGTTCTAGTAGAAAATGAATGCCTTCTTCTTCTACATCGATACTGTCCATCGCTTCTTTTTGCTTTTTCCAGTATGCCAGAAACTCATATATATGAGGGATATCTTTTTTATCCAATGTTTTATAATGATAACGACCTTCGTATTCTTTTTCAAATGCATGGAAATGATTTCTTCGTTTCTGCATTTTCTTACCCGCAAGTGTTTCCTGCTGCTTACGATCATAAATATAATCACGTGCGTTATAACAGTCCCATATCAAGAATTCATTTGGATATGTTTCCTGTAGCCAGTCCTTGAATTCTTTGATCATAGAATGTATTTCAAAACTAATATGTTCCTGTTCACTTAATTCTTTTATTTTATCTACTGCTTCTTTACGATATTCTTTCTTACAATAAGGCATCAGCCAGACCGGTTCACGATGAGGCATCTTATTGTATACAAGTGCAAAATGTTCATAACAGCTGAAATAAACAGGATAGCTGCCCTGCCACATCAACATGGTTACTATGTTAGAGTTATATTCGTTATAATCAGCGTCTTTGATATATGGTTCCAGTTGCTTATAGTTTTCTATTGTTAATCGTTCCATATGACCTCTCTTTATATTTAACGTGTTCATTATAAGCGTATCATTGTAAAATTACAAGATGTTTGCTTCGCTTATATGCGCCCTATATGTTACCACGTTTTATCTTTTTTATGCACTTTTATGAATCAGGATTTGATATAATGAAGAAAGGATTGGATGTGAAGGCATATGATCGTAGATCAAAGGATAATATTAAGGAATCAGGATGTATGTAGAATTAGAAACGTAAAAAGCAGAAGATATAGATATCATCATGAAAATCAAAAAGGAAAACTACGCAGGAAACTGATTTTCTAATGCAGGCCTCAGATGAAATTGATGATAAAAAAACTTTAAAACAAATGATTTATGCATATGAAAATGATGAACGACAGGGCTTATTTCTGGCACAAGTCGGGGATGTTTACGTAGGGATGAGTCAGCTAAGTATGGTAGGGAAAAGGAAGCGTGTAGCGCATCGCTGTAATTTTGCGATTAGCATTTTAAAGGAGTATTGGGGGCAGGGAATTGGCACCAGCTTATTTGAGGCAATGTTACACATTGCGAAAGCATGTGATTATGAACAGATAGAATTAGAAGTCGTAGAAAGTAATGAACGTGGTATACAACTGTATCAGAAAATGGGCTTTCAGATATATGGAAAACGCCCATGTGCCATGCGCTATAAAGATGGAAGTTATATAAGTGAAATATTGATGTATAAAAGCCTTTAAATAAAGGAGTTTTAGAAGATATGCATATTTTATCAAGATAAAATCAGTGTAATTGCATATTTTATCAAGATAAAAACGGTAAAAATGCATATTTTTTCAAGTATATGAATAGATATCGTGATGCAATATCTTTCGAGGTGATATAGATGTATCGTAAGTTTGAAGAGGAATTAAAAGTATGGAAACAAAACAAAAGAAAAAAACCATTACTTGTGAAAGGCCCTAACCACATAGGGAAAACTTGGACAATACGTAAATTTGCAAATGAACATTATGATCATATCATCGAAATTAATTTTGAATTAGATCATGATTATATGGATCTATTTGAAAAAACTATCAAACCAGATGAAATATTGGCGTTTATAGAATTAGCAAATTTGGATAAGGATTTATCACATGGAGATACGTTATTGTTTTTGGATGAAATACAGGCCTGTCCCAGGGCGATTACTGCTTTAAAATTCTTATATGAAAAATGCCCATATGATGTGATTGCAAGTGGTTCTATGTTAGGTGTGGCAATTGCTCATACTTCATCTTTTCCTGTCGGATATGTAGATACCCGAGAACTCCATCCTATGGATTTTGAAGAATTTCTTTTAGCAATGAATGCAAAATCACAACATATCCAAATGTTAAAGGACGCCTGCCATCATAGAAAGCCTTTCATGGAAAGCATACATCAACAGTTCTTAAAGTATTTTAAAGATTATATGCTGTGTGGTGGTATGCCAGAAGTTGTACAGTGTTATGTGGAAACTAAGAATTGGAAACAAGTCATCTTGACACAACGACGGATTGTTTCTGATTATACGAATGATATGGCAAAATATGCGCCAGCAAATGATAAAATTAAATTCATGAATGTTTTTCATCTATTCCATTACAATTAGCAAAAGATAATAAGAAATTTCAATATAAAGTAGTAAAGGAAGGATATAATGCAAGATATTATGATGCAAGCCTGCGCTGGTTGTCGGATAGTGGCTTAATTATGCCTGTGCATCATTTAAAATGTATTGATTTTCCTTTAGAAGCATATGAGCAACTGTCAATATTCAAAGTGTATATGTTTGATACAGGACTATTGATTTCACTTTTCAATGAAGCTGTCATTGCGAAAATTCATACGGGAGATTTGGGAATATTTAAAGGAGCGATATATGAAAATATGGCTGCGCAAATCATGTATGCCAATCATAAGGCTATGTATTATTTTGAACCCAATACAAGTTCAGAAATAGATTTTGTGACATATTGTGGGAATGAAATTACCCCCATTGAAATTAAAAGCGGTGTAAATACACGCTCTAAAAGCTTTGATAATTTCGTGATACAATACCACAGTAAGATTGCTTATCGCTTTTCAGAAAAAAATATTGGAGAATCCGATGGTGTGATTCGTTATCTTCCAATCTATCTATTGCCGTTTATATTTTAAAAAAACGAAGGTGAGTTTCATTCATCTTCGTTTTCCTATTTATGTTGTGGTACAATCTCTAACCAGTAATCATCAGGATCATGGATGAAATAGATACCCATATCCTTATTTTCAAAACAGATACAACCCATTTCTTGATGCAAGGCATAAGCTGCATCAAAATCTTCAGTAACAAAGGCAATATGACTTTCGTTTTCACCTAAATCATAAGCCTGTGGATGATCTTTTAACCATGTTAATTCTAATTCAAATGGTGTTTTACCATCACTTAAATAACATAAGGTAAAATCCGGTGTTTCTTTTTTTGAGACCACCTTTAAACCCAAAGCTTTTTCATAGAAAGCAATACTTTTCTCAAGGTCTGTTACATTGATATTACAATGTGCAATGTGAAATTCCATAAATGAACCTCCTTCTTATGCATTCATTATACCGAAAATCATTTTAAATGGAAAGTCTTAGGCGCAAAATGCCAAACAAGTGGCAAGGCAATCATGAGATATAAGATGGTGGCAGCTAATACCCCGATAGAGAAATATAAGTTTCCTTCTAAATTGATACATAAGTAACAAAGCACATAGATGGCGCCATTTACGATATTCATCAAAGGATTTTTAATTTCCAGCTTTTCATCATAAGGCTGAGCGATATAATAGATAAACAGATAATGAACAGAAAAGAAAATGGATAATATAAACATGGTGATATGAAATAAAACGATTGTCTGAGGTGTGAAAGAAATATGATAAACAAAGCAGGTAACAGTGATCAATATACATAATAATATCGTCACAGGCAGATTGTATAAAATTAAAGCTTTTAAGCGGATACGAAAGTTTGTAAGAATAGCCTGTGGAGTACGATAGTAACCATAATGCAACAAGGATGCATCACAATTCATAAACATGGCTTTACATGTTCGCTGGGAGATGTTTAACATATACAGGAAAAATACAAAGGGTGGCATTAATTCTAAGAGGTCACTCTTATCAATAGGATCTTTTATAAAAAAGGAGGAGAGAATCACACAAACCATAATCACCAATAATATAATGAGGCGGTGTTTGATGGGCTTATAAATCAAGCGTTTATGGCGTTTAAAGAATAAGGCGTTCATAAACTGATATCCATGTTTTTTATGATGAATATTTTGTTTTAGTTCAGATTGACTATAGTCTTTTTCATTTAAGGCAACATCTAATGTTTGTACATTGGTGTCGTTGTTTAAGCCCATAGACAGATAGTCCTGTATGATTCTGCGCATGACTGCTGTGTAAGTGTTTGTTGTTTTCAAATAACGATAAGCAAATACAATACCAAGCAAAGAAAGAAGGGTGAAGATATACATACATATATATCCAAAAGATATTGTGATTTTTGAAAATAAGATACCATAAGCAAGCAATAGGCAAATCATGAGAAAGGCTGGCTTGTATGCTTTATGGAATAAAATAAAATTGTGGTAACGTTCATAAAGATACAGATAACATGCATCCATCATCAGATGAGAACAAAGATAGACAACAGCAATTAATAGTGCATATACCGGGGAAATCATTAAAATCATACATATGGGTAGGGAACTGATTCCTAAAGATATGGTATTGATGGTATATGTAAATAAGGAATGGTGCAGCATATAGCGTTTTGATTCCATATGCAGTTGCTTGATCATAATAAGTGTTTCATCATCACATGTCCACATTTTACTGTTGGTACAGGCGCCAAGTATGGTTAATATCGTAAATGTTAGAAAGAATACCTGTTGCATTTGAACCCGTGGGATTGGATCTTGTTTAATATATAGAAAAATAATGGGAAGCATATAAAAAATGAAAAGATATAAGAAGTTTTTTAGGGCGGACCCCAGTATGGAAAATATAAAAGTGATGATACTTAATATTTTTTTTAAACGGATGAATTGATAGATACGTGATGGGATTTTTTTACCAAGAAAAGGCAGTTTTTGAAGAAAATAGAATAATCCATTGACCTTTTTGGTCATGGATACATGATACATGAAAATGATATCATGCCACATGTTCTTCATCCCTTAACATTTCCACAACACGTTCTTCAAAATCCGGACTGTTTAATAAATCATGATCTAATAAAGTTAAACTGCCATTATTCAATAGAATGATCTCATCACATAAATCTGTCGCAAGCTGTAAAACATGGGTAGAAAACAATAAAATATGATCTTCCTTCATCTGTAGTAGCAAATGTTTCATTTCACTAGCAACTACAACATCAAAGGATGTCAAAGGTTCATCTAATAAGATGATATCCGGATGTGAAATAATAAAGCTTAACATCTGAAGCTTATTTTTCATTCCATGACTATAGCCTTTGATCAAACGATGACGATCATCTTCATCTATGCGCATCAAATCGAAATAATCATCAATATTGATTGTCTTTTCTAAGCGTTGTTCATTAATATCCATATAGAACTGTATAAATTCATAGCCAGTCATAAATTCTGGCAGAATTGGCAGACTGTAGGCATATCCGATATCTGATTCTATGATATTTCGCATGGTTTCTTTTTTTCAATCTGTATATTACCTGTACAATCGATTTCCTGTGCGATACAGTTGAACAGCGTTGTTTTTCCACTGCCATTGCGACCCAAAAGACCATATATTTTTCCTCTTTCAAAAGTAAAACTGCAATCTTTTAATACTTCTTTATCACCATAGGATTTTTGTACGTGATCTAATATTAGCTTCATAATAGAACCTCCTGTTTTTATAAATGATAAAGTCAATTAGATAGTTTGTCAATCAAATTATTCTTGATACAGTAAATGGGCTTGTTGACACATGTTTGGATTCAAGCTACAATACGATTATAAAATAAGGATAAGGGGAAACAATCATGGAGCATATACAATGTCTGATCGTAGATGATGAAATACCTTTGGCAGAAAGTACTGTTGAATATTTCAATCTGTTTGAGGTAAGCAGTGAGGCTGTTTTTGATGCGGAAAGCTGTTTAGCTTTTTTGCGTACACACACGGTGGATTTGATACTTTTAGACATCAATTTAGGTGGAGCTTCAGGGTTTGATTTATGTAAGGCCATACGTCTAGAGAGCGATGTGCCAATTCTGTTTATCAGCGCAAGACAAAGCGATGATGATATTATTTTAGCATTGAGTATTGGTGGAGATGATTATATACGAAAACCATATTCCCTAAGCGTACTGTTGGCAAAAGTAAAAACTGTGTTAAAACGCTATGGTAGTAAAACGGTAAAGAGGTATGATGATGGTTATTTATCTGTAGACTTTGCACTGGAAAAAGTAGAAATCATGAACAAACCGATAAAGCTAAAAGCGATGGAATATAAGCTTTTAAAATATTTGATGGAGCATGCAGGCAAACGGGTAGAAAAAGAAGCAATCTTTCGTGATGTATGGGAGGATAGTGTAACATTGGATGGTACTTTAAATGTGCATATTCGCCATATTCGTGAAAAAATTGAAAAAGATCCTAATCATCCTCAATATATCCAGACCATTTGGGGTGTTGGGTATATGTTTCAGGGAGAATCCTCATGAAGCATAAAATGATGTTTGGTTTATGTGGGGCATTGTTATTGATACAAATAGTTTCGATTTATTATCTAGGGGAAAAAGCACCTACATTAGATATGGTAAAAGTAAATGAAGTAATACAGCAGTTGATAACATCATGGGATCAACAAGAAGATGTATGTACAATCGATGCTGATTTTTCTTATGTCGTGATGAAGCCTTCGGGAAAAAGACAGTGTGGTTATGGAACGAATTTGCCAAAAGATCTTCATGAGGCAATCAAGCAGCGTACAACCATGGTGGATATTCTTGATACACAGCATGTCTATGGAAAACTTGTCATTATGAATGATCAGTTTACTATGCAAAAACAACGCCTACAGCATATCGTCATGATGATGTCTATATTAGAGCTGCTCATATTCATTCTTTATTATGTTTATTTACAGAAAACAATGATAAAACCTTTTCAGAATTTACAAACATTTGCCAAACATATCGCGCAAGGTGATTTGAATCATCCATTACCCATGGATCAAAGTCATATATTTGGGGCATTTAGTGAAAGTTTTGATATGATGCGCGATGAATTATGCAAAGCCAGAGAACAGGAACGAATTGCCGATGAGAGTAAAAAAGAGCTGGTCGCTAAACTCAGCCATGATATCAAAACACCGATTGCCTCCATTGAAGCTGTATCAGAATTAATGAGTGTAAAGAGTAAAGATGAAAAAGAAAAGCAGCAGCTGGCAGTGATACAGGCAAAAGCTACACAAATTGATGCATTAATCAATAATTTATTTTCTGCGACATTAGAGGAATTATCGCATTTAGATGTACATATAGAAGAAATGGAAAGCACCAAATTGATTGATATGATAAAGCAAGCAGATTATCTACATAAGGCATATATCGATGAAACAAAACCATGCTTAATCTATATGGATGTATTGCGATTACAACAGGTATTTGATAATCTATTTGCGAATGCTTATAAATATGCGAAAACAGATATGAAGGTATCCTTTGCATACGAGGATGATTTTTTATGTATCATGATACAGGATTATGGTCACACATTATCAAAAGATGATTTACCATTTTTATTTAAAAAATATTACCGAGGAAATAATGCATCCCATGAAAAAGGGGCAGGACTTGGATTATATATATCCCATTATCTGATGGAAAAAATGAAAGGCAGACTGGAAGTGGAATTAAATGAACAAGGTTGTTGTATGAAGCTTTATGTAAAACTTGTGAATTAAGGATTCGTTAAGGATTGGATAAAGACTGTTAAGGTTTCTCTATGATAAGATTTGTTTGTAAGAAAGGACGTAAATATTATGAATGAAAGAATCATCATCAAAAGTGAGAAGCTTTGTAAGAGTTTTTCCAATGGCGGAATACAACAACATGTTTTAAAAAATTTAGATATGCAGATATATGAAGGAGATTTTACAGTGATTATGGGACCATCTGGTGCTGGAAAATCTACATTATTATATGCTTTAAGCGGGATGGATCGTCCAACGCTGGGAACGATTGAATTTTCAGGTGAACGCATATCGGAAAAGAATCAGGATCAACTGGCACTTTTTCGCAGAAAGCATTGTGGCTTTGTATTTCAACAGATTTATTTAGTGGATGGCATGAGTATTATGGATAATATTTTAGCTGCTGGGTTATTGGTAAATAAAAATAAACAACAGGTATTAAAACAAGCGAAAGAAATGTTAAAAAGTGTTGGATTAAATGAGCAGATATGGCATAAGTTTCCTACTCAGTTATCAGGAGGTGAGGCACAACGTGCAGCGCTTATCAGAGCGATGATCAATCAGCCGGATATCGTATTTGCGGATGAACCAACAGGACAATTAAATTCACAAAGCAGTGATATGGTTTTAAATACCTTAACTCAAATGAATGAAGCTGGACAAACGATCGTTATGGTAACACATGATTTAAAATCAGCAAGACGTGCCAATCGTATTTTATATTTACAGGATGGCTTGATCCAGGGAGAGTATCATCTTGGAAAATATCAGGGCAGTGATGAAAAACGTCATGAAAAGCTGGCAGCATTTCTACTTGAAATGGGGTGGTGATGATGTCAGTGATGCTACTAGCAAAAGCTACCTTTCAAAAAAACAAATCACAGATGATAGGTTTTATGTTATTGATTATAATATCAAGCGCACTTATGAATTTAGGGCTTACTACGTTTTTGAATTATCCCCAGCTATTTGATCAATACGCCAAAGATATGCAATGTGCAGATGTCATTACCACCATACAAAACAAAGATGAAACGTATATAAAAACGTATCAACAAGAACTGCTTCATGATCCTGATACAAAACAGATGGAGCAACGAAATGTTTTGTTTTTTGCGGGTAAATGTCAATATCGAAACAGTGAAACCTTACGTCAATTTGCGGTGTTGAATAAAGATGATAAACAAGAAATTGGTAAAATATCAATCATGGAAGAAAGCAAGAAATCTGTCGAACATGGGATATATTTGCCATATTTATTTCATACAGGTGGTCAATATAATTTACTGGATGATTTTACGTTAACCATCATACAGGATGGTAAAGAGGTTGCATTCACCTATCAGATAAAAGGCTTTTATGAGGAAATGATGCTTGCGACAATTAATTCCTCCACAACCGGCTTATTATTAGATGATGAAGAATATCAAACAGTATCAAAGCGCTTGTCACATACCATTGATGCGACGATGTTTTTAATGAAAGTGAACCAGCATGATCAAAATAGTGAGTATGCGACAAGACATTTACCAACCCTCACTTCCACTAATCCATCCATTCGCTCTGATATGAATTATTATGATACGATCAAACAATCAAGAACACTGACATCTTCTATTGGCGCTACTTTGATTATCGCTTTTTCCATGATCATGATGGTTATTTTAGTGATTGTGATACGTTTTAAAATACAAAATACCATTGTGGAGGATATGAAAAATATTGGTGCTTATAAAGCTATCGGATATACAGGAATACAGATTCTATTATCGTTGATGCTTCCATATTTAATAATTGGAGGAATTGGTGGTATCCTTGGGATTGGATTATCCAATCTGTTATTACCATTTCTATCTTATATGTTTGCCATTCAAACAGGACTCACATGGCATCAGGGACTTGATGCGCTTTGTGTAAGTATGACTTTGCTTTTTTTAATGCTGATTATTTCCCTCATCACAATGGTAACATCTATGAAGGCCAAAAAGCTGACACCAATTGTGGCGTTGCGAAGTGGATTTTATACACATAATTTTAAACGAAATCATGTTCCATTAGACAAACATAAAGCAACGTTAACGGTTTTGTTGGCAATGAAAGTCTTGATTCAAAATCTGAAAGCAAACGTTATGGTAAGCATTGTAATTAGTGCCATTGCATTCGCCAGTGTTTTTGCGGGTGTTTTATTCTATAATATTTCGTATCAGTTTGATAACTTTTTATTTGCCAGTTCAGGAGATATTGCAGATATTATTGTAGAATCAAAAACCCATGAGGATCATTTACGTCTGAAAACGGATTTAGAAAAAATATCCGGCGTTGATCATAGCGTGGATTTTTATACAGATAATGCTTTTCAATGTGGGCATGAGGTAGTCATCTGTTATACTAGTGAAAACTTCCTGCATTTACGTTCTCAACAAGTCTTATATCAGGGAAGATTTCCAAAATATGCAAATGAAGTAGCAATCGGTGGATTATTAGCTTCTAAATTACACAAAGAGCCGGGAGAAATGATTACCTTAAAAAAGGGGGATAAGGAACAGGAGTATTTGATTACCGGCTTGATTCAGGGGGCAAATTATATGGGGCATGATGTTGCCATCACAGAAGAAGGGTATCGATTATTTGTCAAAGACTATGAAGCTAGAACATTAAATATCTATACCAAAGATAAACAAGAAATTGAGGATACCATACAATATATCAAACAACATTATTCCTCAAATATTATCGGTATACAAAATAATCGCAAAGTGGTAGAGGCGTCAATGGGGTCTTATCGAGATATTGTCAGTGCGTTGGTATGTGTGATTGCGGGTATCACCTTATTTATTATCATATTGATTATGTATCTTGTACAAAAGACATCCATCCTGCAACGGAAACAAGAGTTTGGTATTTTAAAGGCCATTGGCTACACATCGAAACAATTGATTCATCAAATTGCATTAACATCACTTATGGTTTTTGTGATTGGCGCTATGACAGGAGCAATCCTTGGATACTATCTCATCAATCCATTATTAAGTATGTTGTTATCCTATATTGGTATGATGAAGGTTCAATTTGAAATACCATGGATGATGTTGATTACCATTATTTTACTTATTTGTTTAACTGGGAGTGCTTTAGCTATGTGGATTGCAAGAAGAATCAAAAAAATATCACCGTATTTATTAGTTAATGAAAATTAAACTATGAAAAAAGTGGTGTCTGTCTTGCAAATGTAGACAAATAATGCTAAAATGTCAACGTCTTGTGTTTAAGAAGAGGCGCGTTGATTATGAGTATGATATCGGAGATCGAAAGTCTGTGAAGATATCAGAAAGGATGATACGCCGAAGCAGATAGGTCAAAGTATCTGCTGGGGGTATGTTGAAGAAGCATGCCACTGTCTTTATGTTAAAACATAAAGGAGCGCTATCTTAAAACATCAAAGTTATCTTCCAAAAGGTCTTTGCATGTTTTAGGGTGCAAGGACTTTTTTATTGGAGGAAAATTATGGAAAAGAAAAAGAAAAAGTTTCAAATGCCGCATGCATATGTCATCATCTTTTTAATGACTATGTTAACGGCAGTGCTGGCAAACATCGTACCTGCAGGAGAATTTGAGAGAATTGTAGATGCAGCAGGCAACACAATTGTTGTTCCTGACAGCTATCATGCGGTAGAAAAGGTAGGATGTTCAATTTTTGATATGTTTAAATCCATTCAGCTGGGATTTGTGGATGGTGCACAGATTATCTTCTTTATCATCTTTGCATATGCATTTGTTTATATTTTGATTAAGAATGGAACCTTTGATGCAGTCGTAGGATTTATCTTAAGAAAAATCGGTGATCGCATTGAATTGATTATCCCTGTATGTATGATTACCTTTGGTTTACTTGGTAGTACCATGGGAATGTTTGAAGAAACGTATGGATTGATTCCGGTATTTATTTCCATTGCGGCAGTCCTTGGCTATGATGCAATCGTTGGTGGAAGCATCATCTATCTTGGTGTTGCGATAGGTTTTGCGGCAGCAACCATCAATCCATTTACCGTAGGAATTGCTCAGGAAGTAGCGGGTGTGACAATGTTTTCCGGGCTTGGATATCGTATTGTCTGCTTTGCTGTATTTATGGGAATTAGTATCTGGTATGTATGGCGTTATGCACATCGTGTAAAAAAAGATCCAACAAAATCAGTATTATATGGCGCAAAAGTTGAAATGCTGGAAGTTGGCTCAAAAGATGAATTAATGAAATCAAAGTTCACATGGACACATAAAATCAGCTGCTTGATGTTTGTATTTACAATTGCGATGCTGTTGATTGGTACCATCAAGTTTGGATGGTATATTGATGAAATAGCGACATTATTCATTATTATGACAGTTGTGACAGGCTTTATTTCTCGTTTTACCGCAAGTCAGATTGCAGAATTCTTTATTGAAGCAAGTAAGGAAATGATGTATGGTGCATTGTTAGTTGGTGTCAGCCGCAGTATTCCTGTGATCATGGATAATGCACATATCATTGATACAATTGTTTACTGGCTGGCTAACCTTTTATCAAACTTCCAGGGAATGTTAAGCGCAATGGGTATGTTGTTTGTTCAAAATATCATCAATTTCTTTATCCCAAGTGGGGCAGGACAGGCACTTGTGACGATGCCGATTTTAGCTCCAGTAGGAGAGATGGTAGGTGTATCCCGTCAGGTAAGTGTACTGGCATTTCAGTTTGGTGATGGATTCTCTAATATCTTCTGGCCAACCAGTGTATTCATGATGTGTGGCATCATGCGTTTGCCAATTGATCGCTGGTATAAATTTGTGACACCTTTATTTGGCTTACTATTTATCGCATCTATGGTTTTACTTGGTGTGGCAGTTGTCATTGGATATTAAGGAGAAAACGATATGGAATTAAAAACACGTTTATATACGATAGAAGATGAATGTGCATCATTGATTGAAGAAGTCAGTGAATACATTTATGAACACGCAGAACTTGGAAATGAAGAATATAAATCAAGTGCTTATTTGGTGGAGCAATTAGAAAAACAAGGATTCACGATTACTTATCCTTATCTGGATATCCCTACAGCATTTCGTGCAGAGCTTGTTTGTGGAGAAGGTCCTAAGGTAGCATTTCTTGCGGAATATGATGCACTTCCAGGATATGGGGAAGATAAATGCCAAGTAGCACATGCTTGTGGACACAATTGGATTGCGGCATCTACATTTGGCGCAGCAATATCCCTTGCACATATGAAAGATGTTATTTCAGGTAGTATTGTGGTCATTGGAACCCCAGCGGAAGAAACAACGGGTGGCAAATATGATTTGGTTGAACGTGGTGCTTTTGATGATATTGATGCGGCAATACAAATGCATTTAGGTGCTGAAAATAATATCCATGTGGTCACATTGGCGATGGATTCCTTAGAATTTAATTTTAAAGGAGTTGCGGCACATGCGGCTGCTTATCCTGAAAAAGGCATCAATGCACTAGATGGTGTACAGCTGATGTTTGCGGGAGTGAATGCTCTTCGTCAGCATATGCGAAGTGATGCCAGAGTTGCAGGTATCATTACAGATGGCGGTGTCGCATGTAATACCGTACCAGATAAAGCCGGCTGTCGTTTCTATATCCGTGCAAAAGATCGTGCATATTTAGAAGAACTTACAAAACGTATCATCAACTGTGCAAAGGGTGCAGCATTGATGAGTGGCGCAAAACTGGAATATCATAACTTTGAAAATTCTTATGATGACCTTGTTTATCATGAAGGATTGCGTCAGCTATTGAAGGAAAATCTGATGGCGCTTGGTGTGAATGATTTTGTGGAAGCGGATGAAGAAGCCAGTGGCTCCAGTGACATTGGAAATGTATCCCATGTTTGTCCTTGTGTATATTGTGAAATTGATACAGGCGCAAATCCTAAAGTATTTGCCCATCATGAAGATTTCTTGGCATATGTACATGGGGATAACGCAAAACATAGTTTACATACAGCCACAAAAGCAATGGCATATACAGCTTTACAAGTATTTTTGAAGCCAGAAATTGTAAAATAAGCAAAGAGATAGAAATCCAGCATGTAAAGAAAGGATTTCTATCTTTTTTCTATTGAACTTTTATAAACAGGTGGTATATTATAAGTAACATTGAAACAGTGAAATATCTGGGAGGTATTTTATGAATATCGTCGTAGGAAAGAAATTAAATCGAAAAAACGTTGGAAAGGAAATGGTACCTGTCGCATTAATTGCCTTATTACTTGCATCATTATTCTTTGGATTGATGAAGTTAGAAGTATGGATGTTTTTTGCTATGTGGATCATCTTCTTTTGTTTATTATGTTTGGCAATGCTGCCTGGGGCATTTAAACAGTATTGGTGTATCAGTGAAGATAAAATCATTCTTCAAAATGATACCGTGATCAATAACGCAAAGATTATAAAAGCTTTATTTCAAAATGAAAGTGTGGATTGTTACTATGTATTGAAAAAACAAGATATTGAAAAAATCGAAATTCGTTATATCAAAAATACGATCGCAGGCCCGGCAAAACGAACACCGGATACATTCTATTTCAATCTGTATTCTGTCTATGGGAAGAAACGTTTCAATCTTACGAATTTATCAGAAGAAGAAGTCAATCAGATCATGCTGATGTTGCCAAAGCTTTGTGATCATATCATTGATGAACAACAGGTATTGTATGCTGTCGAACATCATTTAAATTTATATGATTTTATATATCAAAATAAAGCGTAAAAAAAGTCTAATCCTAATCGATTAGACTTTTTATCATTATTGAAGTGTACGCCACAAAGCTTTCATTAATGGTGTAACGTATAAACTGCCGTTACGATCTTCTGCATTATCCACCATTAAGGTAATTGCATAATCTTTATTGGCACTGCACAGCCATCCGATTTCTTTTTCATTGACCTGTGCGGTTCCGGTTTTACCTAATGCTTTTGTAGGATTTTCTGAATCATAACTGCTATAGGTGTTTGTTAAAGCTTTCTTTAATGTTTCTACTGTTCCAGATGAGATAGCATCTTTCTTCCATGTTTCTGCTTTTCCATCCTGATAAATCAAATAAGGTTTAGGAATACTTCCATTATTTTCAAAGGATGCATAAAATGCGGTTAAATGAAGTGGAGATATTTGAAGTTTTCCCTGTCCATAACCTGTATCCGCTAATGTGATATCTTTCTTTAAATCACTTTCTTCACCATAACTGCTTGCGGGAATCGTAAATGGGAAATCCATTTGATCGTTAAAACCATAACTGTTTAATTTATCTGTATAGGTTTTGATGCCCATCTTTAACGCTACTTTTGCGAAATAGGTATTATCAGAATAAATCAGGGCATTTTGCAGATCAGCTTTGCCATCATATGCAGCAGTTGTCTTTACAAAATAATCACCCCAACTATTATCTTTCTGCCATTTTTTATCTTTTGCCTGTCCCATATCCTCATCCGCTGTAATGGTTTTAGAATCTAGTGCAGCTGCCGCAGTGAATGCTTTAAAGGTAGAACCAGGGGTATATAAACCTGTGAAACGATTTTCTAATGGTCGGTTCTTATCATTATTCAAAGAATCCCATTTGGCAGTTGTCATACCTAGTGCAAAATCATTTGGATCATAACTTGGAGTAGATACAAGGGCTAAGACTTCTCCGGTTTTTGGCTGCATCACCACACCAGCCCCCTGATCATTTTTTAATTGTTCATATACTTTTTTCTGTACGTCAACATCAATTGTCGTTTTGATATCTTTACCGTTTTTTACATCACGTTTCGCAATGGTATCCACAACATTACCATCTCTTACCACAAGGATGCTTACCCCGTTTTGTCCACGCAAATCTTTTTCATAGATACTTTCCAATCCGGTTTTTCCAATCAGTGAATTGCTGTCATAACCTTCGCCTTTATGTTTTTCTAATTCTTCCGCATTAATCGTCTGTACATAACCGCTTAAGTGGGAGCATATTTCTTTATAAGGATATATACGGGCACTTGTTGTTTGTGTTGTAACCCCGGATAAATCATCAATTTTGATATCTGTATCTTTGGATATCGTTTTTACAGGTACAAATAAATCATCTTTTACCCAGCTTGCTTGCATAGCATTTTTGATACTGTCAACATTAATATCCAAACGTTTCGCTAAAGTAGAAAGATCTTCCTCGTCCTTTATTTTACCTGGCACTACGCCGACAACGATTGCTTGATCATCACCTGCAATAACTTTTCCATTGCGATCAAGAATACTGCCACGTTTTGCTTCTTCACTGGATATCTGAATGCCATCGCCATTTTGCATCTGTGGGAATATCTGGGCATAACTCCAGCTGATTTTGTAGGTGTCATCTTCTTTGACAATCTGTACAGACTGATCAAAACTAACATTTCCAGCAAGGGTATCTGCGCTGAAATGATAGGCAGCTGTTTTACCGCCATCACCATCTACAATATCCTTGGTTTCAATCTTAAGCTGGTCTGCTTCTATTCCATTATAAATGTTTGTATATTTATTAACGAATGTATCGTGATCAGTTTCTGACTTTGATTTACTGTCTAATAAATTGTACATGGCTTCATAATCTTTTTTCTCCCATGCTTTGCTGTATTCATCCCATGCTGTTTTCGCAGATGGACCTGAATTCAACAAGAAGAATGCGCCAATGCCTGCCGCAATGATCAAAATGGCCGCAATCGATGTAATTGTGATTTGTTTCTTTGTAAAGTTCATAAAATACCTCCTTTTCTTTCTTGTATTGTAACATTTTATAGAAGCAAGTAAAAGAAAAAAATCTCATAATATTCTATGAGATCCTCATTGGAATTATAACTAAATGATAATGCTGATATATGTGGGTAAATTATTTAGATAATATACCGGCAATAATTGTCGCAGGATACGGAATATCAACCCTGTTTGAAAGAGAAAATAGATTATGTAGGAAAAAAGTGAAAAAAAGAAAATAGGGGGAAAGACTATCAAAGTTTTTTCAATTTTAGTATAATATAGGAAAACGTATATGTTAGAAAGGTCGATGTATATGAGTGCCTATATTGAATTTCAAAATGTAAAAAAAATATATAAAATGGGAGAAGTAGAAATTGAAGCACTAAGTGGTGTGGATTTTTCTATTGATCAGGGAGAATTTGTGGTCATTGCGGGCGCCAGTGGTGCTGGAAAAAGTACAATACTGAATATTCTAGGTGGAATGGATAGTTGTACAAGCGGCAATATCTATGTAGATGGTAAAGAAATCAGTAAATATAATGCCAAACAATTAACGACATATCGTCGTTATGATATTGGATTTGTATTCCAGTTTTATAATCTGGTACAGAATTTAACCGTTAAGGAAAATGTAGAGCTGGCAGCACAAATCTGTAAAGAACCTTTGGATATTGATGAAACAATTGAAGCAGTCGGATTAAAAGATCGAAGTGGAAATTTCCCTGCACAATTATCCGGTGGGGAACAACAGCGTGTGGCCATTGCCCGTGCATTAGCTAAAAATCCCAAGCTTTTATTATGTGATGAGCCAACCGGTGCCCTTGATTATAATACCGGTAAACAAATCTTAAAATTACTTCAGGATACCTGTCGACAACGTGGGGTAAGTGTCATCGTTATTACTCATAACTTGGCACTTACGGCGATGGGGGATAAAGTTATTAAAGTACGTAATGGAAAGATTGAAAGTGTAACCATCAACGAAAACCCACTGCCAGTAGAAAGGATCGAATACTAAATGAAATTTAAAGCACTGAGAAAGGACATTACACGAGAAATGCGAAAATCGCTGGGGCGGTTTTTATCTATATTTTCTATCGTTGCCATCGGAGTAGCGTTTTTTGCGGGTGTCAAAGCAAGTGTTCCTGTCATGAAAAACAGTGCCGATCATTATTTTGATGAGTACAATTTCATGGATTTTAAAGTAATGTCTACCATTGGCATGACAAAAGAGGATGCATCCGCCATTCGTAAAATTGATGGTGTGGAGGGTGTTTATCCCAGTTATTCCATCGATACCTTAAATACAGTAGATAATAAACAAAAGGTTATTAAAGTGATGTCATATCCAATGAAGGATACCAAAGATAATCCGGATTATATCAATCAGATGCGAATCATCAATGGCCGTCTGCCTGAAAAAGAAAATGAATGTGTCATTGAACATGATAGTATCAAAGGTGCATCCAGTAAAGTTGGAGATCACATCACATTAACTAGTGGGAGTGATGATGAATTAAAGGATACGTTGAAAAATACAACGTATACAATCGTTGGAGAAGTCACAACGCCTTATTATTTATCATATGAAAAAGGTAGTTCTGCTATCGGCAGTGGTACGATTGACAATTATATCATCATACCCGACAGCAACTTTAAAATGGATTACTATACAGAAATATATGTAACAGTAAAAAATGCGAAAAAATATAATTCTTATGATGATGCTTATTTTGATGTGATAAAAAAAGTAGAAACAAAACTTACTTCACTTGGAGAAGAAAGAGCTGATTTACGCTTTGAGAAAATCAAAAAAGATGCTTTGGAAAAGGTAGAGGATGGGCGTAAAGAATATGAAGCCAATAAAAAGAAATTTGATGAAGAAATCAAAAAGGCTAAACAACAGTTATCTGATGCACATGATCAGGCACTTGTTGGACAGGCAACATTAAATGCCAACCAGTTGACCAGCCAGCAAATGCTTGCGTCAAAAAAACAGGAGCTTGAACAAAGTGAAGCCCAGATGAACAGCTTGGTTGCCCAATATGATGCAGCAAAAGCAAAATTGAATGAGGAAAAAACAAAAGTAGATACTCAAATAGCGGATTTAAATAAACAGATTGAAACACAAAAGGGTAAAGTCGATGAAATTGATCAACAGATCAAAGATGTGGAAGAACAGTTGAAACAGCCTGATTTGACAGACTTGGAAAAACAGCTGCTGGAGGAAAAAAAGAAAGCTTTAGAGGCTTCTAAAACGTATATGGTGCCATCTCTTGAACTTCTACAAAAACAGATGGAAACCCTGCAAAGCAATTTAGAAACCGGTATGAATCAATTAGCTGTATTAGATGAACAAATCTCTAATGCCAAAAATCAAATAGAGCTTGGAAAACAGCAACTAGCTGAAGCTGAAACAAGTACTCAAAAACAATTTGAAGAAGCACAGAAACAAATTGATGATG
The DNA here is from genome assembly GCF_003434225.1 of Absiella sp. AM29-15. Classification (NCBI taxonomy): domain Bacteria; kingdom Bacillati; phylum Bacillota; class Erysipelotrichia; order Erysipelotrichales; family Erysipelotrichaceae; genus Amedibacterium; species Absiella sp. AM29-15. Next base: position 31,983 of record NZ_QVFL01000009.1, on the reverse strand, counting down.
GCAATACACAGGTCATAAAAGGTACTTTGGAATTAGAAGAGAAAGAAAAAGATGGTGCCGCAAAACTTGCGGAAGCGAAAGAAAAACTTGATAAAAGTGAAGAAGAAATCAAAGCAATGAAAACACCACAATGGTATGTGCTAGATCGTAATTCCCATTATTCCTATCGAGATTATGGAAGTGCAGCCGATCGTATGGGTGGAATTGCGAAAGTATTCCCATTATTCTTCTTTGTGGTCGCAGCTCTTGTATGTTTAACAACCATGACGCGTATGGTGGATGAACAACGTCAGGAAATCGGTACTTTAAAAGCACTTGGATATTCAAAAACAGCAATTGCGATGAAATACATTATGTATGCGGGTGTTGCCAGTATCTTTGGCGGTATCTTTGGCTCCATCATTGGTATGGTGGTATTCCCAACTGTGATATATAATGCATGGAATATCATGTATACCCTGCCTGAAGTACAGCTTCAATTCCAATTTGGACTAGCCTTTACTGCGATAGGTATCGTTTCTTTGATTACCGTAGCAGCAGCCATTTCGGCAGTATATAAGGAATTAATGGATGTACCAAGTCAGCTGATGCGCCCAAAAGCACCAAAGAATGGCAAGAAAATTTTATTAGAGCGGGTTCCATTTATATGGAAACGATTTAACTTTATTCATAAAGTAACCGCTAGAAATATCTTCCGTTATAAAAAACGTTTCCTAATGACTGTCATTGGTATCAGCGGATGTAGTGCCTTGCTTGTGGCTGGTTTCGGTATTCAAGATTCTATTGGAGAAATTGTTGTTTTACAGTATGAAGAATTAAATAAATACGATGTAAGCATGACATTTTCAACAGATGCCACAGCTTCTCAGCGTGATAAAGCATTAGATGAATTAAAAGCCAATAAAGATATATCCGATGCAATGGGTGTAGCGATATACCATGGATTCTATGCTGATGAAGGTGAAGATAAAGGTGTTGATATCTATGTACCAGCAAATGTCAATGAATATCAGAAGTTTACAGTATTGCGAACAAGGAAAGGTCATGACCCGTTAGATTTAGAAAGTGATGGTGCCATCATCACAGAAAAACTTGCGAAAGCAAAAGGCATTTCAGTTGGTGACAGCATCCCAATTGATAATGGTGATGGGGTAAAGAAAGATATCAAGATAACTGGAATCAGTGAAAACTATGTAGGCCATGCCATCTATATGACACCATCTTATTATAAGAGTGTATATCATACGACCCCTAAGAACACAACACTGTTAGGCATTATGAAAACCGTAAACAGTGATCAGGAAGAAGCGTTGGGAAATGCATTTATGAAACAGGCAGGAATTGAGTCTGTGACATTCTATAGTGGTATTGCGTCAAGCTTTGAAGATACCATTTCCTCTTTATCGTTTATCGTTGTCGTATTGATCATATCTGCGGGAATGCTGGCATTTGTGGTTTTATATAATCTGACAAATGTAAATATCAGTGAACGATTACGGGAAATTGCGACAATCAAGGTGCTTGGCTTCTATGATAATGAAGTTTCCGCATATGTCTATCGTGAAAATATCATCCTAACATTGATTGGTGCTCTGGTAGGTTTAGGCTTGGGAATCATATTGCATTCTTTGATTATGAGCCTTGCGGAATTAGATACTGTCATGTTCGGCAGAAATATCTATCCAATCTCCTTTGTTTACTCAGTATTGATCACGATGGGATTCTCTATTATTGTAAATCTTGTTATGTATCGTAAATTAAAGAAGATTCCGATGGTAGAATCTTTAAAATCAGTGGAATAGTGAATAACTGTTCCACTTTTTTTCAATAAAAAGCAATATTTATAAGACCAAATGCTGAAAAAAGAAGTTATACAAGTGAGGAGGTAGAACATGAATGAATCCAATCTGATCAGAAAAATAAAAAAAGGCGATGAAGATGCTATGGATATCCTGATTCAATCCTACTATCCTTTCATATATGCGTATGTATCAAGAAAAATGTTGATGGATGATTGTGCAAAAGATATTACACAAGAAGTTTTTTTACGGTTTTTGCGATATCTTCCCACCTATCGACAAGAAGGGAAACTGTTGCATTATTTATATCGGATAGCTTCCAACGTTTGTAAAGACTACTACAGAAAAATGCAGTATCATGAAGATATCAGTGAATTAGATTATATGATTGAGGATGATACAAATGTCCATGAAAGTATTTTAAATCAACTGAAATATGAAGAACTGATGCTGTGGATTAGTAAACTAAACGATATCCAGCAGGATGTGATCATTTTAAAGTACTTTCATCAATTGACCTTTAAAGAAATTGCGGATATCCATCATATTCCGGTTTCTACCGTAAAATCTAGACATACACAAGCATTGATCAAATTAAGAAAACTTATGAAAGAAGGTGGATTTCAACATGAAAAAATTTGATGTGAATATCCCAGAACAAGAAATAGAGCATATGCACTGGCTGTGTGAACAAGAATGGCAACTGGTAAGTGCTAGACAGGAAACAAATGATTTACGTCGTTTAAAACGTTTTTTATATTTTGATCTACATCGATTTACCGCCATTGCATTTCTAAGTCTGATGCTAACGATATTGATTTTATGGTGTATGCAAATCAATATAAATGAAAGTATGACGATTTATTTTATATCATTGGGATTTTTCAGTATTTTTGAAATGTTCAAAGACATGTATTACCACACAAGTGAATTATGCTCACCAGTATATCTACATGCGGGCAGGCGGTTTTTAATGAAAAATATCGCCATTAGTATCATAATGCTAGGAATGCTGTTATTAATTTCTTTGATTCATTTGATATTATCAGATTTTATGATTTCCTTCATTATTCTATATGCCTATATTCCTTTATTTTTGATTCAGTGCATGTATTTGATCTTTCTTCCTTATATTCACAGCTATATACAGGCAATGATTATTTATATTATGACATTTGCCATTTATGAATATATTGTATGTTATTTTGATCTGTATGACCCTTTTATAATTATTCTGTTTTTCATCATTCTGTTATGCTTTTATTTCTTTAACAGCATTTATCAATATTTCAAAATAAGAAAGGCAGGGAATATGATATGGAATTAGTCTTGGAACATCTTAATAAATCATTTAAAAATAAAAAAGCAGTCATTGATGTAAATATCACCTTTCATGAAGGCGTACATGGATTGTTAGGTGCGAACGGCAGTGGTAAAACGACCCTCATGCGTATTATTTGCGGTTTGATTCCCAGTGAAACAGGGAGTATTAGTTTTAATGAAATTGGCTTAAAAACACAATACGACAGTTATGCCGCCAATCTGGGTTATCTGCCACAACAATTTGGTTATTATCCTAATTATAGCGTACAATCATTTTTAGAATATATGTCAATTATCAAAAATATGACAGCATCTTATGCAAATGATCGGATTCAGAAGCTATTGCAAGATCTACATTTGGAAGAAAAACGTAAAACAAAAATGAAACATCTCTCAGGTGGAATGCTTCGTCGGGTTGGTATTGCTGTCGCTTTACTCAATGAACCAAAAATTTTGATTTTAGATGAGCCTACTGCTGGACTTGATCCTAAAGAGCGTATTGTTTTTCGTAATCTGATTGCGTCTTTATCCGAAAACACGATTATCCTTTTATCTACACATATCGTCAGTGATATAGAAACAATTGCAGACGATATTATGATAATGAAAGAAGGAAATATCATCTTACATGACACAAGCGAAGAATTACTTTCCACCATGAATGAAAAAGTATGGGAATTGTGCATTGATAAAAAGGAAGCCTTAAAGTTGATGAGTCAACATATCATTGTGAAGAGTCATCATAAAGATAGTAAGATAGAACTACGTATTGTATGTGATAAACAGCCACATCCTTTAGCAACACCTGTGATACCTGATTTAGATGACTTATATTTATATCATTTCAAAGAAGGTGAAACATTATGATGCGACTTGTAAAGGCAGAGTGTAAAAAGATTTTAAGAAGCAAATTCAATATCTTCATGATCCTTATATTATTCAGCTATACAGGATATCAGGCATATAGTGAGTATCAGTTTAAATTTCAAAATACAGTAGCGCAAGAATGGACAATGAAAACAACAGAAGGCAAAGATTTAAATAATGGCGCTGATTATTTTATGTACGCAGATAAAATCCTTCATCAATATGAGGGAGAAGCTTCCCCTAAATTGTATGAAAAGTTTATGTCTGATTATGAAAAAATATTAGAAGCATACCCTTTAAAAGATTATGATGTAAACTATATGATTTCTCTATATGGTACAGAATATGAAAAATTTCTACAAGATTGTGTAGATGGAAAATATAGTGAACAGAAAAGAATAGAGTATCTGGAAAATGTTCAAAAAAATTTTTATCCTTTTAACTATTATAAAGACGATGATAATGATAATCTATTATATCCTATGGTGTTTTATGAGAATGATCATGTAAGATTACTATATCAAAATATTTATAAGAATACGATGGAATATAACTATTATCTAAAACCGACAAAAGATATTCCTGATTTAGGCAACTTTAAAGCTTATTGTTTGGCATCAAATGCAGAAATAATGGAAGGATTAGATTTAAGTGATCCTTTGAATAAAGCAATGAAAGAGCATTTCGTCAATCAAGAACAAAATCAACATTTTAACAGTGTTGTGGGTAATAATCTGTTTGTGAATGCATTAGGGTGTATTGATTTTGTGACCTTACTTATGATTGCATTGATATTATCAAATACCTTTGCGATGGAAAACTACTATAAAACCGATCAGATTCTGATACCAAGTGAAACAGCAATGAAGAAACTTTCCTTGGCAAAATTACTAGCTGGTATTTTGGTAAGCGTAGGAATATTATTATTAGAATATCTTATGCTCTATATGTTTACGATGATCTATGTGCCACTTCGTGATTTAAATATGGAAACTATTTCCATGGCAGGAACAAGTGTAAAGAGTATCACAAATGGCATTTTTACATATAAAGAAATCATTGGCACAGGGTTATTTTTGAATTTGTTGGCAGTAATATCAACTGCATTAATTACGATGTTGGCATCATTTATATCTAAAAACCGATTTATCACAATTATTTTATTGATCACTTTTATTCTTATCACAACCTTTAGTTATCCTTTTGATACGATTTTTCATAATTTTGGAGATCATCTGTTTTTAGGAAACATGTTGCATACGAATGATTTTTTCTTGATATTTAGATATGGAAATTCTCCAGAACCATATGGTTTATGGAATGGAATTTTCTATTCATGGAAAACCATAATCGTACTGTTTTGGATGATTGTGGATATCATGATTACACTTATTGTATGGAAGATATCAAAGAAACATGTTGTGAAAAATCATTAATGAAGTGGAGAAATCCACTTTTTTAAGTATCTATTATTAGAATAAGATTGGTTGTTATTGGTGTTAAATTATAATATAATGTTTTTATAAATCAAGACGTGTGGAGGGATGAAAATTGAAAATTGTGAATGGAATTGATTATATAGAACAAGTCAAAATCAAAATAATAGAATACACAACACGTCTAGGGCGTGACTTATCTTTTCAAAATATTGATGAAGAACTTAGCAATCCTGCGATAAAGTATGCAGCACCGCAAGGTGAACTTCTCGTTGCTTTAGATGATCATGAAAAAGTGATAGGAATGGTTGCCTATCATAAACATAGCGATGAACGATGTGAAATGAAAAGATTATATGTTTCTCCAGAATGCCGAGGAATGAAGTTAGGTGAAAAACTTGTCGATGAAATTATTCAGCATGCAAAAAATGCTGGATTTAAAGAAATGGTTTTAGATACCATTGTGCCATTACAAGCAGCCATACATTTATATAAGAAAATGGGTTTTGAAGAATGTGAACCATATTATCATAATCCAATGGATGATGTGATTTATATGAAGCGCTTGTTGTAACATATAATAATAGTAAAGGAAGGAAAGATATGATATATAAACGCTATAATGAAAAAGATAGATTGGTATTAGATGTTGAAAAATTGAAAATGGATAATGATTTTTGTGTACAAATATATCAAGGAGAAGGTTTTTTAGAGAATGATTGCTTAGATAAAACTTACATAGATGATGTTTGTATTGATCTTGAGGAATGTGAGAAAACTTTTGAGGAACTAAAATCTTATATCGTATTCATTGCGGCTAATTTAAGTAATCTAGATGGAATCGTACAGAAATATAGCGAATTTCTTGGCGAGGATAACTTTTGGAAGGATTTTTATATATCATATATATGTATAAAAGAAAATGATAACATAAGAATCATATATAATGGCAATCATGTAAACACTGTATTGGAAGTTTGTTTTGATTATAAAGATAAAGACTTTGTTTTGAGAAAATATGGCTCAAAAATCATTTGAATGTTTTGAGGTCGTTGAAGTACTATAGAGAAGACTTATAGTGGCAAGGTAGGATAAGCCTATGAATATAGAAGAAACAAAAGAATAATTATCATTTCATTCAACAAGAAACAGCGATATAGATAACCCAAAATGGGAAAATGGATTTTTAGGAAGTTAACACCCTTTTAAAGGAGAACTGCATAAAGAGAATTTTTTTGAGGTGATGGAATATTGGAAGGCAATAATCTGGTGTCCCAGAAATCAAGCATTTGTTGACATAGGTTGATATTATTGAAAGCTGTTTTATGTTTTTGTTAGAGAAAGATAAACAGGAAGCATTCACTGCTTATGAAGATTATTCATTGGGTGGTTGTATAATGTTTTAGAATTCATGGAGGCTGCGTTATGAAAATTGAGATTAAGAAAGATTTTCCACAGTATTTTAAATCGTTATATCCAGAAGAATTTGATTTGTTTTCGCATTTTGAAACAACAGCAGGAATTCCATCCGTACTATTCGCCATTACCACATGGAAAGAAAATGGGCAGCCAAATGTATGTTTTCACGCATGGAGTTGTTTTCATGGTGATAAAACATCTTTCTTTGTTGTTATGGGGAATTTATATCAACATACACATACATATGAAAATATCCAAAGAGAAAAATGTTTTTGTATTAATTTTCTGCCTATCCATTATTATGACGATTTACTTAAAACAATCAAACATAATGAATATGATAGTGATGAATTTAGTACAGGTAGCTTTACTCTTTCTTTGGCAAAGACAATCCATGCGCCAATGATAAATGAAGCGTTTATAAATATGGAATGTACTTTAAAAGATGTGCAGGATCTAAGTGGTGCAGGTATTACTTCCATGATTATTGGACAAGTTCAACATATTTCTGTAGAAGAAACATATGCCCAGGGTTATGAACAAAGATATGGAAAAGATGGATTTATGATGTTGATTCCAGGACCTCAAGACCTTATGACAGGAGAGGCAAATCGATCTGCAATTGCAACTGTAAAGATAGAAAAATATGATTGATGATAATGCATAGAATAAAGTTTTACAGATATATATGATAAGAGGGAAGTGATATAGATGGAAGATAGGTTCTCCATAAATCAAATAGATGATGATACATATATCACAAGTGAATGGAAACAGGAGTTTTTTCATATGATACTTTTTCAATTCATTTGTAGGGAAAAGCAAGGAGGTTTAGACAATGAAAAAGGAAGATTTTGGAAAAGAGTTGAAATCATGCTTCATCAATATGATATTGGTGATGATTTTAGGTTTTATTTTGATATTGCTTTTGACAAGTGATGATAGTTTTCTCGTATATAGTATTATGTTTAACAGCATTTGTATCTGTGGTACGATATTACGTGCAATCTATTTATTGTATGTTTATCTAAAAAAATAAAAAACATCTTTATTCAAGATGTTTTTGTTTAATATGGTGCACCGAGTACGGATAAATCCGAACCCTCAACCTCCGCCAGCGTGATGGTCTTAGAACCGTCCTTATAGTTGAAAGTAAGGATTATCTTGTCCTCATAAAGATACACCGCATTTACAAAACTGTCAATCAGTCTTTGCCGCTGTTCCCGCTTTGTCACATCAAATTTGCGGAAACGGTAAATGAAAAATGCTATCTGTTCTCTTGTAAGCAGGGGCTTGTGCATTTCTTCCTGCAAAATGCTGACTTCAAGCTGGCTCTTAGTTTCCTCCAACTCGTCCAGCCTTTGCTTGGTAGACGGGGTAAAAATCCCTGCTTGAATGGCGTTGAGCATATTGTTAATACCTTTTTCCGTTTCTGCAAGCTGCTTTTTCAAAAGGGGCAAATCGGTGCTTTCTTTCTTCTGCAATTCCATTAGCGTATCAATCAGCCGTTCCATAACTTCATCATTCATAATTGCTTTCATGGTATAGTTGACAACCAAATCTTCAATCCAATCTTTCTTGACCGCTTTCTTGTCGCAGAGCTTCTTTTTCTTGGTATTTACACAGCGATAATAACGGTGTACTTTCATTGTATGGCTTGTGCCGCTTTCTCCCACCATAAAGGAGCCGCATTTCCCACAGTACAACTTCGTTGTCAAAAGGTAATCGTCCTCGGCTTTGTGACGGGCAGGAGCCTTTTTGTTCTTCGCCAGCCGTTCCTGTACCCGTTCAAATAATTCTTTTGGGACAATCGTCGGAATACCGTCCTCCTTGACTACATCACGATAACTGTACTCGCCCATATAGCGACGGTTCTTCAAAAGGTGGTTCATAATATTCAGCGTAATTTTCCCGCCACGAATGGAACGCATACCCCGACTGTTCAATAGATTAACAAGCTCCTGCATAGTTGCGCCCTCGCTGTACTTTGTAAACATTTCCAGCACTACCGGGGCAGTCTTGGGGTCGATTTGATAATACTGTTGTTCGTCAATATAATATCCCATCGGAACAGTACCGCCGTTGTACTTACATTTCAGCGCATTGTCGGTCAGTCCCCGGATAACCTTTTCAGAAAGCTCCGCAGAATAGTATTCCGCATATCCCTCCAACATGGCTTCCAGAATAATTCCCTCGCTACCCTCGGAGATATTTTCCCTTGCGGAAATGACTTTCACACCATTCTTTTTCAAAATGTTTTTATATCGTGCACTGTCGTAACGGTTTCGGGCAAAGCGGTCTAATTTCCACACAAGGACAACATCAAACAAGCCTTTTGCGCTGTCTTTAATCATGTGCTGAAATTCGGGGCGGTTATCTGTTTTTGCTGACAATGCCCGGTCAATATAAGTCCCTAAAATTGTTATATCGTTGCGCTCTGCATACTCCTTACATTCCCGCAACTGTCCCTCAATACTTTCTTCTCTTTGATTATCGGAAGAATAACGGGCATAAATCACACCTTTCATTTTCTTTCCACCTCCATCATTTCAAGAAGCGTCTGTTTTAATTTTTCATTCAGCGGGGATTGCGGGTCAAAACACATTTCAATAAACTGTTTCATTTCCTCGCTTCCCGGCACAATCTTCGGATGGTGTTCATATAGCTTGCCTTGCGGATTGTCTGTCCGGGCAAGCAGGTAATCCAATGATACATCAAAATAATCCGCATACCTTACAAGCGTTTCCAAAGAGGGGGCTGACTGCCCCTGCTCATAACGGTTGATACTGGACTGCTTCACTCCCAAAAGTTCCGCCATCTTTACCTGTGACAGCTTCACACTTTCTCTTAATCTCCGCAGGCGTTCTCCTAATTCTTTCATGGACTGTAACCTCCTTGTTTCCTCTATGCTTAGTATATCACTTTTGCGGTTTTCTTTCAACCCGTATTGAGCATATTTTCGATAAACATATTCGTAAATCGGATAGAGAAAACGGGGAGGGCTATAACAAAATAAGCGGTCAATCCGGCTGTGGTTTTACAGCAGATTGCAACCGCTTATTTTGCATTTTGGAGGAAGTGTGGCTACACACGACCACAAAATAGGGTTTCCAAAGGGTACCCCTTTGGCACACGACTTTGCTTGCAAAGTGTAGTGTGTTATACGCTCTGTCGGCGTTGCTGTGAAAATGAGGTTGCCGCCGGGTCGGGCAAGCACATTTGAAGCAGCAGGAAAACAGGGCTGTGATTGCGTGGCGTGGAGCCGCAAGCGCAGGACTGCTTTCATCAGCAGACAGGGCGTATATGAAAGCCCCCGTCCCTCGTCCCACGCCGGACTTCGGGACAAAGTGTCCCAAACTTGTGGGCGCACTCACGCAAAGCAGACAGATTTTTCTCTCAAAATTGAAATGGGCGGGAAGCCATTTTAGGGCTTTCCCGCCTTGATTGCCCATCAGCAAAGGCGGGTGGGACTGTCAACGGCGGCGCATTTGTGCGCCGTTCATCTTGACCGTTGACTGGCTCGGCTGACTTTGCTATTTATCCCCGATAAACTTGGAAGCTAGGCTTCTCCTCTTTGCTCTAACAAATCGAAAACTTCATCCATGTCCATTTCAAACATTACGCTATCTGCCTGTATCGGTGCAAAATAATAAGCCACCTTTTCTGAGCCAAATTCTTGTTCTAACTGCTCCCATTGTGAAGTAAGTCCAATGCAGAAAGCGAGCGTATCACTGCCGAGCGAATCCATATACCAACGCACTTGATACTTCGGAGATATATACTCTTGAATACTTTTCAAGGTTGTATCTCTATCGGTACAATCTTCTGCATAAGGAATTGTTGTTTTAACACCATTCTTGCACAAGAAAATATCAATTTCTCTCTCTTTTTCTATTTCCACACACTCGAACTGAATTTTATCTTCATCAGGAAGTTTATCATTGAAATATTTGATAATAGAGTCATCGAAATCTCGCCAGTCCACCCAGATAAGAAAATCACTTTCCCAAAAATCATCTTTGTTTTCATCTGGTGCCAATAAGAATTCCTTTACCTTCTCCATTTTGAGTTCCCTCCAATTCTGATTTGTTAATTTTTTCATTTCCTCTCCCTCTGTGGGAATGGATTTTTCAGCAAGTCAGACTTCTCCGAAATCCCTTTAATCCAGCTCTTAGAACTGGGCAGGAAGCCATTTTAGGGCTTTCCCGCCTTGATTGCCCATCAGCAAAGACAGGCGGGACTGTCAACGGCGGCACATTTATGTGCCGTTCATCTTGACCGTTGACTGGCTTGGCTGACTTTGCTATCTCCTCAACAGATGGTAATCATAGTTTACTCATAAGTATATCTATCTTAGGTACAAATTCTTTTGAAGCTAATTGTTCTAATGAACTTTGATAGGCTAAAACCGCTTGCCACGAATAATAATAGAAACTATAAAATAAATTGTCGGGAAATACATCTTCTTCCTCATACCGCATTTCATCTTCTTCCTCGTCATATTCCTCCGACCACAAATATTCTTCTTTTAATAAATCGGAGAATAGCGGAAGCGGTGCAGCGTGTTCCATTTCATTCCCATCATTGTAACATTGAAGAATACAGGTAAAAAAGTCCAAAAGTTCCCCAACTAAAAAATAAGCAACAGAGTTCCTCTCACTTTCAGCCAGAGCCTTTTCTAAAATACGGCTTAGGAACACCATACCAAAAGGCGTGGCGTGCCATAAAGTACTCTGATGTTCCATGTTTGTAGTCAACTCATAGAGGGCACTTTTGACCTGCTCTAAATCGTTCATCTTCATAAGTATTTCAAAGTGAGCTGGAAAAGCTGTCCCTCGACCATAGGCAGTAGTAAGGCGGTGCCATGGTATGTCATGAATATCCAAAGTGCTGATATATGCTTGATTTTCTTTTGTCATTTTATTTTTCCTCCTACTCCAATTTGTCTTTTTACTTCCGCCCCCGCTGTGGGTTTGGATTTTTCAGCAAGTCCGACTTCTGTGCAATCTTTTTCAGCCACTTCTTTTCTTCCTCGGACAGCTTTTTCAAATTCAGCTTGAGCCGCTTACAGATAAACGCCAAAGCCGCTTGCTCCGGGTCGCTGTCCGGGTTGGCAGTTTCGTCAACAGTCTGCAAGAAATCTTCCAGTGGGTTATCCTCTGGGACGCTGAAAAAATCGTCCTTATGAGCTTCTCGCAAGTCGAGGGCTATCTTGTTTATGTCCTGCTGTATCACATAGCGGCAAAAACTGTCATCGTCAATATGAGCGGCGATAAGCTGTCTTAACTGCGGGTCGGACAAGCCGGGATTGTGCTGCTTCATAATCGTTGCACTCACAGCGTCCACTATGGCATTTGCACTCTGCACCTGTTTGCCAGCGATACCGTTCACATAGATTTCGAGGTCAGCCATGAGTTGGGGGAAATCCGGGTGTGTCGCCAACTCACACAAGAGAGAATTATCCACCAGCCCACTTTTCAATAGTTCAATCATATCATCACTCAAACGCAGGTCTGCAAGATCGGCGTTTGGGTGATTTCTTGTTTGGGACAGCCCCAACAGATAATCGGCGGTCACGCCGTAAAACTTCGCCAGCTTGATAATGGCATAGTGGCTGATGTCCTTGAAGTCCTTTGCTTCATAACTTCCCAGCGCAGACTTGGAGAGATTTACCTGTTCTTCAAGCTGCTCCAGCGTCAGCCCACGCTCCACACGCAGGTCTTTCAATCGTTCTTGTATGGATAGTTCCATGCTCTCCCTCCTTGTCTACTTAATATATGACGACTTAACTTCCTAAACAGTTTATAATTTCTTCTATTTCCATACAAGCATCCTCAACCCTGATTGCTGTTTCCTCGCTAAAGAAGCGGCTTCCTCCCGCTAATTGGTCAATCAAGCTAATTAACACTTCAACATCACAATTCAAAATAAATCCCTGTGTTCTCCACTTTGGCATTTCAATAAGGATTTGATTTTTAATTTCTAAATATTTCGTTTCGTCAAAAGTATTTTCACATCTTAATTTTACCAGAAAACTATCTTCCGCATTTATTAAATCACTTAATTTTGACATAGAGCCCTCCCTAAACGAAAATGGCATTCTGTTTTTTCCATTTTACCACAATTCCGAGAGCGTGGAAATAGAGAGTTTTCTGGGCTGATTTCCGACCTTATGGATATACGGGGTGGGCGGTCATTTAGGTGTAGACTTAGGGTAGTTCATCGATGAGCTGCACCTTGAAAACAGAATGACCGTCCGAAAAGGAATACCCCGGCAGGGGAAGCACCGCAACGAGCCACTTCGGGACAAAATGTCCCGAAGTCCGGGGAGCGTGCCAACGCTGGAACACGCCGCAGAAATGGGGCAGGAAACCTTTTCAGGGAGAACGGCTAAGGAAAAATGGAGGGAACACATGAGAGAGAACCCATATAAACGACTGCCGCCCATAGAGCGCAAGCTGGACAGTTCCCTTTACCGCATGACACCAGCACAGAGGAAACAGGCAAACGCCCTGATCCGCCGGGAGTGCTGCTGTTATGAGGACGGTAACTGTATGCTCCTTGACGATGGGGACACCCACACCTGTCCCCAGACCATTTCTTTCTCGGTCTGCTGCAAGTGGTTCCGCTGATCGGTCTTACCGCAAATCGGAACGCTGGAAGCAGAGATTTTCCGGGATAAGGAGCTAAAACGCTGTGCGGTCTGCGGCAGAGTGTTCGTCCCAAAGTCCAACCGGGCGAAATACTGTCCCGGCTGTGCCGCCAGAGTTCACAGGCGGCAGAAAACAGAAAGTGAACGGAAAAGGAGGTCTTGTGTGGACAGTTAGGGGCTGAAAAGTCCTTGATTTACAAGGCTTTGCAAGCACAGAACAGGGACAGGCAATAGAAACTACCGTCTGCCCCAGAAAACGGGGTTCTAACCGTCCACAAAACACGATATGACAAACACCATTTATATCCATCAGCCAGAAAAGGCGGTCAGCTTTACCCGGCTTCCCAATTTTCTTTTTGAAGCCCCCACATTCACGCCACTGTCCAACGAAGCAAAGGTATTGTATGCCTTTATCCTACGCCGGACAGACCTGTCCCGGAAAAACGGCTGGGCGGACGAATATGGGCGCATTTACCTCTACTATCCCATCAATGAGGTAGTGGAGCTGCTCCACTGCGGGCGGCAGAAAGCGGTCAACACCCTGCGGGAGCTGCAATATGCCGGACTGGTGGAAATCCAGAAACAGGGCTGTGGAAAACCCAACCGCATTTACCCGAAATCCTATGAAGCGGTTCCAAACACCGACTTCAAGAAATCCGGTTATGGAACTCCGGAGGACTAAAAACCGCACTCCACAAGTACGATAATCAATCCTCTTGAAGTACGAAAACCAGACGGTATATAGAAATACAGAGATAAAAATATTGATTTATATTCTATCCATTCCCTTCCTATCCGAGATATTTTCTGCGGGATTTTCCTGTGGAAAAGTCCCGGAAAGGAACGGAATGGGGAAAGGAGTTTCATGGCACAACATGCAATTTTGCGATTTGAAAAACACAAGGGCAATCCGGCAAGACCACTGGAAGCCCATCACGAACGGCAAAAGGAACAGTACGCCAGCAATCCCGACATTGACACCAGCCGGAGCAAGTACAATTTCCACATCGTCAAGCCAGAGGGACGATATTACCACTTCATTCAAAACCGCATTGAACAGGCTGGCTGCCGTACCCGTAAGGACAGCACCCGGTTTGTGGATACGCTGATTACCGCCAGCCCGGAGTTTTTCAAGAAGAAGTCCCCAAAGGAGATACAGGAATTTTTCCAGAGGGCGGCTGATTTCTTAATCGGGCGGGTAGGGAAAGAAAATATCGTATCGGCGGTAGTACACATGGACGAGAAAACACCCCACCTGCATTTGGTCTTTGTCCCGCTGACAGAGGACAACCGCCTGTGTGCAAAGGAGATTATCGGGAACAGAGCCAACCTCACAAAATGGCAGGACGACTTTCACGCCTATATGGTGGAGAAATATCCAGATTTGGAGCGTGGGGAAAGTGCCAGCAAGACAGGCAGGAAGCATATCCCCACCCGTCTGTTCAAGCAGGCGGTCAATCTCTCCAAACAGGCAAGAGCCATTGAAGCCACACTGGACGGTATTACCCCGTTCAACGCCGGAAAGAAGAAAGAGGAAGCCCTCTCCCTGCTGAAAAAGTGGTTTCCGCAGATGGAGAACTTCTCCGGGCAGCTCAAAAAATACAAGGTCACGATAAACGACCTTTTAGCAGAAAATGAACAGTTGGAAGCCAGAGCCAAAGCCAGCGAAAAAGGCAAAATGAAAGATACGATGGAACGGGCAAAGCTGGAAAGCGAGCTGAAAGATATTCAGCGGTTGGTAGACCGTATCCCGCCGGAGGTACTGGCAGAACTGAAACGCCAACAGCGGCACACAAAGGAAAGGTGATTGATGACAGAAAACATTTCACGCCGCACAGCGGCATTGTACCTTGAAAACTGAATACAGAGAAAGGCAATATATGGCAAAAAAGCAACCGGACACAAATATCCCCCAGCATGAGATAGAAGCCCTTGCCCGGTGCTTACTTCCCGAAATCCAAAAATTCTTTGAAAGCCCGGAGGGTAAAAAAGAATTTGAAGAATGGAAAGCACAGAGGGCAAAGGAAACGGAAAAGGAAAGAAGCGTATGACAAAAGCGGCGGTATCACTCACGATACCGCCGCTTTTGCTTTAGCACTAAAGATATACTAAAAATCCGAAGCCGTCCCCGATTGGAACCGGGTTCGGATTATCATTATCTGGTGCGCCCGACAGGAGTCGAACCTGCGACCTACAGAGTCGGAGTCTGTTACTCTATCCAGCTGAGCTACGGGCGCTTAAATACAGGTGATATTATACCATAAATAACCTGCATATGCTATGCATTTTTCTGATTTTCTAGGAGGTTGTTGAATTCCTTGATGGATAATGCTGGATAAAAATAGTATCCTTGAATGATAGAAATATGATGATTAAGACAATACTGGTACATGGCTTCCTGTTCCACGCCTTCCGCAATAATTTCATAATGATTAGCATGGAGAAATTGAATGATATGATCTAATAAGCTTTTTTTTCTGGGTGTAAATGTTGTCTTAAAAAAGCTTTGATCCAGTTTGATTGTAGAAATGGGCAGATCGCTTAATACAGATAAAGAAGAATATCCACTGCCAAAATCATCTAAGGAAAGCTTGTGACCAGATTGTATCAGATCATTCATAAAGCTTAGATGTGCTGGGGTAGTGGTCAATACGATATCTTCATGTAATTCAAAATTAATAAGATGAGGATCAATATCATAAGATTGTATGATAGAGTGCAGCGCTTTTAGATAATACTTGCCATCGGAAAATGAAGCAGGAGAGATGTTGATACTGATTGGAAGTAAAGGCAATTGTTTTTGTGCAGTTTGAACAAGATATTCACAGACTTTTTTTACAACAAATAAATCTAGGGTGCGAATAAATGTGTTTTCGTTTACTAGAGATATAAAAGAAGATAAAGGTATCTCTTTGTGATGATAAAATAAACGTAACAAAGCTTCTGCGCCAACGATTTGTTTACGATAAGTATCTACTTTTGGCTGAAGGAAGATTTGAAAGCAGTTTTGATGAAAGGCATAAGAAAGATCATGGCTTAGATGTTCTTTCTTTTTTCTTTGTTCATATAGATCTTTTGTATAGAATTCATATGTGGTTGTGTATTTGTGATGGTCATGACCATTAGATAATGCAAAATTTGCTTTTTGAAGGCTTGTTTGAAAGTCATCTTTTATATCTATGATGTTTATACCACAGGCAAAATGAAAGGCATATGCTTTTTGGATTTCATCATCTAGGTCATGAATCCATTGGATATAATTGCGGTGTAAAAGAAAAATCAGAAAGTCATCCTCTTTCTCAAATAACATTTCATTTGAAAGAAGTGTTGATTGAATTAAAGACTGGATATGTTTTCTGATTTGATAATATTGATCCCATACAAGTGGTGTAAAGTTTTTGATATGAAAGGATACCATCGTGTATTTGGATACATCAATTTGATAATAGAATTGTTCTGCCTGCATCTTGATTCCTCCCTTTTTCTTTAGGATGGAATCAAATTTATAAATTATGTATTAAATCAGGTGGAAATGTTTTAATGCCTCATAGATGCCTGGTTCATTACTTGGTGCGCATACATAATTTGCATATGCTTTTAATTCTGGTGTACAATTTCCCATTGCGATGCCAATTTCAGCTTCCTGCAGCATTTCTTTATCATTTAAGTTATCGCCAAAAGCCATATAATTGCCCTGAGGAATGTCAAAGTGCTGTAATAGACGGGAAATTCCTTTTGCCTTGTTTCCATTTGCGATAACCAGATCCATGATTTCATCACAGCTTGGCTGTAGTAAAGTGTTTTCAATATGGTCAAAAGGGGAATAATCATAATCTTTTCCACCTAATAAAGACATCATATGAACAGCTTCACCATGCCATTCATGTACATGTGGTGTGTGTAGATGGAAGATATCCAATAATGCTTGTTCCTTTTTGGTTAATTCACGGGTAATGAAATTATCTTCACCAGTTGCATAGATTACCAAATCTAAAGCTTTCGCAATCGTAAATACCTGTGCAAGCTGCTCTTTGGTAAATGCATTTTCCCAGATACAGTGAAAATCTTCATCATAGACGAAGTTTCCGCCTCCACCAATAAATCCATCCCATTTTATGCCATCAAAAACCGGCACTTTTCTGGCCATACTCAATGCCCGGCCACTGCAAAGAACAACTTTATATCCATTTTCTTTTAATGCTTTAACGGCTTCTATGGATTCTGGCAATACCTTATTTGTTGTATGATCAAAATAAGTACCGTCGATGTCAAAAAATACTGCTTGTATACTCATAAAAACATTCCTCCTCATGTACGTAAACATTGTAGATGATTTTTTGAGAAAAAGAAAGCATGAAAGTTGCAAAAAATAACTGTAACATATATCATTACAGTATAAAGAGGTGATGACATGAAATGGAAGCAGGCTGCTGCTATAGTTTTTACGGGTATTTTGTTGTTGAGTGGGTGCAGCTTTCAACAACAGCCGAAAGATAATACAGCCTATCATAAGATAGATGCGAAAGAAGCAAAACAAATGATGGAGAATCAGGATGTGATCATTGTGGATGTCAGGCGGGAAGATGAGTATGCAAAGGGACATATTCCCCATGCGGTTCTAGTACCAAATGAAACAATCAAAGAAGAAGCACAAGAAAAACTGCCGGATAAAAATGCAACGTATCTTGTTTATTGTCGAAGCGGCAATCGTAGTGCACAGGCGAGTAAAACACTGATTGAAGCAGGTTATCAAAATATTTATGATTTTGGCGGTATTCAGGACTGGCCATATGAAATTGAAGGTGAGCAGAATGAATAGTGAATTTGTTATTGCGGTGCATGCATTAGCATATATGGGACACAAACAGGATAAAGTATCCAGTGAAGAGCTGGCAGAGAATATCTGTACAAATCCAGCCAAGATACGAAAAGTGATGTCAGCGTTAAGAAAGCAGGAGATTATTGCCACAAAAGAAGGAAAATACGGAGGTTATGTTTTGAATAAAAAACCAGAAGATATTTATCTGGACCAGTTGATCAAAGCATTAAATCGGGATATCATTCAGGCACCATGGAAAAGTGGCAGTTTGGATATGCCATGTATTGTAGCCAGTGGCATGAAGTTTGTGATGGATGGTATGGCAGCAGAAATGAATGAGCAGGTAATGGCTTATTTACATGATCAAAGTATTCAGGATGTGATTCAACAATTGGAAGTTATTGCACAACAGGTGCACAAGGAGGAATAAGTTATGGCATTATTAACAGCAACAAAGGACAATTTTGAAGAGATGATCGCTCAGGAAAATGCAGTTGTGGAATTTTGGGCACCATGGTGTGGATATTGTAAACGCCTTGGACCAGTGATGAAGGCACTGGGAAATGAACTAAGTGATGTCACGATTTTACAAGTCAATATTGATGATTTAGAAGAAATCTCTGATCGTTATGGAATTGAAACAATTCCAAGTATCATTGTATTCCATAAAAAAGAAGCATCCCTTCCTTTGGTAGCTCCACAATCAAAATCAGCAATCATTGATTTTTTGAAACAAGAGCATGTGATAGGATAAGCTTATGGAAAAAATTTATGATACCATCATTATTGGTGGAGGACCAGCAGGTTATAGTGCTGCGTTATATTGTGCAAGAAATGCACGTTCCACGCTGGTAATTGAAAAATTAAGCGCTGGTGGACAAATGGCAACCAGTCCCCATATTGAAAATTATCCCGGGTTTGATGAAGCCGTGGATGGCTTTGTTTTAGCAGAGAAAATGCAGCATGGCGCAGAACATTTTGGCGCAGAAACAATGTATGAAACAGTCACAAAACTAGAGCTTTCAGGTGATATTAAAACAGTTGAAACAACAGGTGGAATTTTAAAAAGTAAAACGGTACTTTGTGCGATGGGGGCTTATCCAAGAGAGCTTGGCTTGAAAAAAGAAGCACAGTTAAGAGGAAAAGGCATTGCTTATTGTGCGACTTGTGATGGCATGTTGTTTAAAAATAAAGATGTCATTGTTGTTGGCGGAGGAAATAGTGCGATTGCGGATGCATTATATCTTTCTAAAATATGTCATCATGTTTATCTTGTTCATCGACGTGACAGTCTTCGTGCCAGCAAAGTATATGAAGATCAGTTAAAAGACAGTGGTATTGATATCGTATGGAACAGCAGAGTTGTGGATATCAAAGAAGATGGGGTTGTACGTGGTGCGGTTTTAGAAGATGTACATACCAACAAGCTTCATGAAATTGCGTGTGATGGTATATTTGTGGCAGTTGGTCGGGTTGCGGATACCGCACTTGTGAAAGATCAGCTGACACTTGATGATCATGGATATATTTTGGCAGATGAAACCACAAGAACCAATCTGGATGGAGTGTTTGCGATTGGCGATATTAGAAGTAAACCGCTTCGTCAAATCGTGACAGCCGCAAGTGATGGCGCAACCGCTTCAAAATTTGTGGAAGAATACCTCATGCGTCTAAAATAATAACGATAAGGCAGATAGTGTAACAGCTATTTGCCTTATTTTTACAATATACTTGCTTTTCCTGTATGAATTTTTTATAATCTTAAGAGGAAAGAATGAGGAATATGGTATGAAATATAAATGGATTGTAATGGATATGGATGGTACACTTACCAATAGTGAAAAGAAGATAACACCAAGAACAAGAGAAGCTTTGATTCAAGCACAAAAACAGGGCGCAACACTGATTCTGGCAAGTGGACGACCAACCCATGGATTATATAAGGAAGCAAAAGAACTGATGATGGATACCTATGGTGGTATTTTAATGTCATTCAATGGTGCTAGAATGGTGGAATACCCTAGTGAGAAAGTCTTATATAATCATGTCGTACTTCCAAAATGTAAACGTCCGATTATCAATAATGCAAGAGCATTGAATCTTTCTGTGATGATACATGATGGAGAATACGTGATTACAGATGTAGAAGATTGTTATAAGGCAGATTATGAAGCAAGTATCTGCAATATGAAAGTCAAGGTTGTAGATGATTTAAATGAATACGTAGAAAATTTTGACCCTAATAAATTTTTGATCAGTGCACCTGCGGATTATCTAAAAACCCAGTTTGAAGATTTCCGTCTGCCATTTGGTGATATGCTGACGATTTGTACATCTGCGCCTTTCTATATTGAAGTTGTGGATAATGGTATCGATAAAGGTAGTGCACTTCGCGATCTATCTGAACAAATGCATGTTTCAAAAGATGAAATTATCGCATTTGGCGATGAGATGAATGATTTGACCATGCTGCAGTTTGCAGGATGTGGAGTAGCCATGGGAAATGCGGTAAAGCCCATTCGTTTGATAGCAGACCAGATTACAGCTAGCAATGATGATGACGGTATTGCGGTTACATTAGAAAAATATTTATAAAAAAGACGATTTGTCTTTTTTTTCATTCTAGTCGAAACGTTTAGGAATATATGATACAATGCCATTGAAAGAAGGGATGACGCATGTTTGAAATAGAAAACTTAACATTTAAACATATTTTACATATGGATCATTTATGTATTGATCGTCAAATTACCTGTATTACAGGACCAAGCGGTTCAGGAAAAACTACATTTCTTAGAATGCTGAATCGATTAAACGATCCCGATGATGGGAGAATTCTCTGGAATGGCAATGATATTGCGCAAATGGATGCCACAAAACTTCGCCGTAAGGTGGTAATGTTAAAACAGACACCCGTGGTATATACAGGAACCATTGAAGATAACTTGCAGATTGGTTTACAATTCAGTAAACGTCCATTGGCTAAACAGGAGAAATTAAAAGAATACTTGAAGAAAGTACAGCTGGATAAACAACTAAATGATTCTGTAGCAAAACTCAGCGGTGGAGAAAAACAGCGGTTATGTTTAGCAAGGATTATGCTGATGGATGCAGATGTTTATTTATTAGATGAACCAAGCAGTGCTTTAGATAAAGAAACAGAAAACTTTGTAATCGAAAATATGGTACAGTTTGTGAAAGAAAATAATAAAATGCTGATCATGGTGACTCACTCACCAGCAATCGCAGAATTATACCCAGAAAGTATATTAGAAATAAAAGATGGAAACTGTGAGGGATATGCATATGAATAATCAGACAGTAATGGATCTATCGATTCTGCATTTAGCAATCGCGTATATTTTTGTACTTGTTTTATTGGTAATATTTAAATCAAGAGGCATTCGCAGAGAAAAGATGATTTTGATTGCGACAACGAGAATGACCATTCAGCTGACTGTGATGGGTTATATATTAATGGTGGTATTTCAGCATCCTAAATGGTATATTTCTTTGCTGATGCTGGCAGTGATGTTAAGCTTTGCCATGTATAATGCAATGAAACGTGTACGTTATGAGATGTCAAAAGAATTAAAACATCTGATGATAATTTCTATGGCAGTCGGTTATCTGGTAACAGCAGTTGTATTTATCTTGTTTGTTTTACAGGTGGATCCATGGTTTGATCCACAATACGTAATTCCTATTAGTGGTATGATCATTGGGAATGCCATGACAGGTATTGCACTTGGCGCAAATCGTTTATGTACCAATATGCAGGATCATCATGAAGAAATTGAAAATTCCCTCATGCTTGGTGCCACAAGTAAAGATGCCTCTTATGAATATGTAAATGATGCCTTTGACAGTGCAATTCTTCCAACGATGAACAATATGCTTACCATGGGAATCGTTTCTTTGCCTGGCATGATGACCGGACAGATTTTATCAGGAACCTTTCCTTTGACCGCAATAAAATATCAAATTGGGATCATGCTTGCCATTCTTGGATGTACAGCTATCACGGTTGTATTGTTTGTGACGCTGGGTTATCGTACATTTTTCAACGAAAGTGATGCGTTGAAATGAAAGCAAAATGTAAGGCTTTCACGTTTTTGTAATAAATTGGGCATATTTTACGCAATATACTTGTAAACGGAAAAGGTTTGTGATATATGTTAAAAGGTGTCTGATTACTTATAGATATCTGGCAATGACTACCTGTACAAAAATTTGTGGTAACCCAAAGGAGGAGAGGCAAAATATGAAAACGAAATTGTTGATAAAACCAGTTAGGCTGACTGGCAGGAAAACAAGGCTTTCATGCTGTATGAGGAGTACACATGATTATCGTGGATAACGAGAATAAATAGTGAAATTTGTAGAGTTTACAGGCCCCATTATTCGTTATTATAGAGAAAAGCAAGGGATTGATATTGGGACCATATGCATTCAAACGGGAATACAAAAACCACAATATTTAGAAATTGAAACAGGGAAAAAAGAAGTTTTTCTAAACACTTGGAAGAAAATCTGTGATGTTATTGGAATTGAATTTATCAGTTTATTCAAGAATGAAGATGTTTATGAAGAATTGTATGATGCAGGATTGCATGCTTTGCTATATGATGATATAGATGAACAAAAACGGCTTTTTGAAAATGTAAATGAACAACACATCAGAAAGTCAATACTATTTCCTAAATTTGCATTGCTGCGATTTATCTATGATACAATGAATGAAGACAAACCACCGCTTGATATGATAAAAACATTAGAATGTTTTAAAGATGCCTATACGCTGCCAGAACAATGTCTTTACTATGATTATAGTGGCTTTTGTTATCAGAAAGTCAGACAGTACGAAAAAGCAAAAACATTATATGAAACCGCTGAACATCTGGCAACAATGGAAAATAAAGATATGCTGTATTACCATATGGGCATTATGCATTATCGTATGAATGAACAGTTGACAGCATTATTCTATTTCCGAAAGGCATATACCATGTTTGAAAAAGCATGGAATACCAACCGACTGCTCTATACCCATGGCAGTATTGGCATCTGCTATTCGCGGATGTCAGAATTTGAAATGGCAAAGAAACAGTTTGAAGAAACGATTCGTCTAGCAATACAATATAAAAATCGCTATGTCATGTGCACGACTTATGATAATATCGCGTTTAACTGTTTTAAGATGCATGATTACAAAGAATGCATCAAATATTGTTACAAAGCAATTGATATGGACTATCACTGGCCGTTTCTGTTTGCCTATTTGGCATTTTCCTTTTATAAACTGGAGGATGAAGAAAAAGCATGGGAATGGATACATCGTGGAAAAGAAACTGTAAAAGATGAAGCTGCCCTTGATCTCATCGAATACGTGGTTTTACTGATTGAAAAAGCAGATTGCGTGGATTTCTTAGAAAAGATGTATCACAAATTTGTGGAAGAAGAATATTATGAGCTTCAAAAATTTGTATTGATGGAACTCTCTAATATCTTCCATCAGCGTCAGTTGTATGAACATGAAGCAGAATGTTTAAGAGAATTATTAAAGCTGCATGGTGAACGATAAGGAAGAAAAATGACTTTTCTTCCTTTATTTTGTCACATAAATGCAAAACCATGTTACGGAAGATTTCCTAAAGCTCAAAAATATGCTAAAATAAAAAATAATGGGAGGTTTTGCGATATGAAAAAAATGATGTGTGCGATTCTGACAACACTGATGCTATCAGGATGTTTTGGATCAAGTCAAACAAAAGGCGAACCAATCGAAGTCAGTGCCCGTGAAGTTGTTGATCGTTTACAGAATCAAAAAAAGGATAGCTTTTTATTATATATCACTACTGATAATTGCTATTCTTGTGATGAATATAAAAAAGTAATAGAAGAACTGCAGGATATAAAACCATTTGATATATACGAATTACATATCAATTTAAAAGAAGAAGATGAAGATGTAAAAGAAGCATTAAGTGAATTAGAAGTTGTCATTGGCGATTATACAGCATTTCCAATGACGTACTATTTCTACAAAGGTAATCTGCAGCCTGAAAATATCAAAGCAGGCTATATAGAAAAAGGGGATTATGAAAAATGGCTGAAAGATCTGCGTATTTTATAGAAAACGAGCGTACCGTGATTCATAAACAGGACATCAAAATCCAATTAGAACAATTAGGCATTCAAAAAGGAATGCTATTGATTGTGAATGCTGATACCCTGCATATGGGATATCTAAATGGAGGATGTCAGGCAGTCATTGAAGCATTGATGGAGTGTGTCGGTTATGAAGGAACGATTGTAGTCCCAACGTTTACACCACAATATAAAGACCCTGCATGTCAAAAAGACAAACCACCCCGTCAGCAATGGCAGGAAATCAGAAAACAAGCCCTGCCGTTTGATCGAAAACTCAGTGAACCCATGGGGGCAGATCCTTTTGTATATCAGTTTTTAAGAAATGATGCGGTTTTAAGAAGCAATCATCCATTATACAGCTTTGCAGCCTGGGGAAAATATGCCAAATTGATTTGTGATAAACATCCATTACATTTCGCATTGGGAAAAGATTCTCCATTAGGTAAAATTTATGAGATGAATGGCTATTGTATCCTGCTAGGATGTGAGTATGAGGCATGTACCATGTTTCATATGGCAGAATACCAGGAGGATATCTTTCCTGTAAAATTAGTATCTGCACCCATAGAAAGCAATCATCGTATCCTATGGAAAGATCTGTTGGATATTGAACAACATAATGAAAACTTCTCCGAAATTGGAGAAGTCATGGAAGATCGCAAGATTGTAAAAACTGCATATATTGCGAATAGCAAATGTCATTTCTTTTCCGCAAGGGAAGCGGTCAATCTGGCTTCTACTTATTTTCACATGTATTATGATGAAATATAATATCTAATAATTGCGTTAAATATATTATATCAGTTTCATCAAAGTTACCATAACGATCAGAATCAATATCTAGGACACCAAGCAAGGTGTCTTTTTCTATGATAGGTAAAACGATTTCAGATTTACTATCTACATCACAAGCGATATGACCAGGAAATTCATGAACATTTTGTACACATTGAACCTTTCTTGTGATTGCACAAGTACCACATACACCTTTACCAAATAATATAGGATTACATGCAGGCTTTCCCTGAAAAGGACCCAGGATCAATTTATCATGTATATTCCGATAAAACCCTGCCCAGTTGACATGTGGTAAATGTATATACAATAAAGCAGAAAGATTTGCCATACGTGCAATTAAATCATCCTCTTCACCAAATAAAGCAGCTGCCTGTTGAATCAATTCCTTATAACGCTCTTCTTTTTCCATATGTACCTCCTCTTTTCTATTATGATAGCATTCTTATCAAAAAAGAAAAAGCGAATTATCTTAAGATAACTCACTTTCACTGTTACTGAATTTCGTATAAGCTTTTGAAATGTTTTTCTCACTATCTGCAGTCATTTTATACCAGCCCTGAGCGCACATCATATCAAAAACATTTCTTTGCTGTCTGGAAATACAATCATATAACGCATCGATTTCTTTAAATAATTCCTCATTGCTTGCTTCCTGTGTAAATGTGTTGTATTCATATTTCATATGTTTTAAAGTGACTAAAAGATTGGTCGCAATATCTTTTTCACTATATTCATTTTTAGATTTACTCATGAATTCTTTACCTCCTTTTCAAGAATCTGTAACAATGTCTGATAATGCTCTTTCAGATTTTTGTTGACGTCCTCAAAGCAAGTGACAACTTCCTCAGTAGAAAGCATGGTAATGTCATTGGTAATACGTTTGTTTAATACCAGCGTCTGATCCAATAGATCTTCCAGGTATAATACATCTTTTGGTGTTAACATTTTAACAACTCCTTTCACATCTAGTATGAGAAAATAGAAAAACTTTATTCTAACAATCAGAAAAAAGAAAGTATGATATAATAGATACTCGTCAGGAGGTATACTATGCAGCCCCAAGAAAGAGAATATGTTTATATACAAAGCTTTAAACATGATGGAAGTCTGCATCGAACGTGGGCACAAGGATATGTTATTGAATCAAATGATAAAAGAATTGTGGCAGTAACAAATAAAACACTTGTCAGTGAAGCAGATGGAAGAAAGTGGATTACAAGAGAACCAGCAATTTGTTTCTTTTATCCAGATAAATGGTATAACGTGATTTGTATGATACGTAAAACCGGAATTCATTATTATTGTAATTTAGCAAGTCCTTCTCTATATGATGGAGAAGCGATTAAGAATATTGATTATGATTTAGATGTAAAGGTGAACCCAGTAGGGAAGACAACCTTATTAGATGAAGATGAATACGAAGAACATAAACAACAGATGAACTATGGTGAAGATTTAGAAAAAGCAATTCACAGAGGACTTGATCGCTTAATGGTAGATATTCGTTTACGTAATTCGCCATTTGATCATTTTGAAATATCTAAGTTATATGATCGGTATTTAACATTTATTGAAGAAGATAAGAAACGCAGGGAAATCACTGTATAAAAGGTTTTTAAGAAAAAAACGAAAAAAAGATAAAAAAAGCGTTGACAGGAGAAAGGATGTTTGGTATTATATACGAGCGCTGAACGAGGCGCAGGAAACGAAAAACATTTCGGTCTTTGAAAACTAAACAGGAAACGTCAATTTCGAAAGAAATAAAACGAACCAGAAAAACAAAA
>NZ_QVFL01000009.1:0-4923 GCF_003434225.1 Absiella sp. AM29-15 | reverse complement strand
GAAAGAAATAAAACGAACCAGAAAAACAAAAATCATAACGTTAGTAACGTTTTGAGTCATATCAAATGGAGAGTTTGATCCTGGCTCAGGATGAACGCTGGCGGCATGCCTAATACATGCAAGTCGAACGAAGTCTTTAGAAAAGCTTGCTTTTCAAAAAGACTTAGTGGCGAACGGGTGAGTAACACGTAGGGAACCTGCCCATGTGCCTGGGATAACAGATGGAAACGTCTGCTAAAACCGGATAGGTATGAGGATCGCATGAGCCTCATATTAAAAGAGCGCTAGCTCTGAACATGGATGGACCTGCGGCGCATTAGCTAGTTGGCGGGGTAACGGCCCACCAAGGCAACGATGCGTAGCCGACCTGAGAGGGTGAACGGCCACATTGGGACTGAGACACGGCCCAAACTCCTACGGGAGGCAGCAGTAGGGAATTTTCGTCAATGGAGGGAACTCTGAACGAGCAATGCCGCGTGAGTGAAGAAGGTCTTCGGATCGTAAAGCTCTGTTGTAAGAGAAAAACGGTGGATATAGGAAATGATGTCCAAGTGATGGTATCTTACCAGAAAGCCACGGCTAACTACGTGCCAGCAGCCGCGGTAATACGTAGGTGGCAAGCGTTATCCGGAATGATTGGGCGTAAAGGGTGCGTAGGTGGTGCATTAAGTCTGAAGTAAAAGCCAGCAGCTCAACTGCTGTAAGCTTTGGAAACTGGTGTACTAGAGTGCAGGAGAGGGCGATGGAATTCCATGTGTAGCGGTAAAATGCGTAGATATATGGAGGAACACCAGTGGCGAAGGCGGTCGCCTGGCCTGTAACTGACACTGAGGCACGAAAGCGTGGGGAGCAAATAGGATTAGATACCCTAGTAGTCCACGCCGTAAACGATGAGAACTAAGTGTTGGAGAGATTCAGTGCTGCAGTTAACGCAATAAGTTCTCCGCCTGGGGAGTATGCACGCAAGTGTGAAACTCAAAGGAATTGACGGGGGCCCGCACAAGCGGTGGAGTATGTGGTTTAATTCGAAGCAACGCGAAGAACCTTACCAGGCCTTGACATGGATATAAATGTTCTAGAGATAGAAAGATAGCTATATATCACACAGGTGGTGCATGGTTGTCGTCAGCTCGTGTCGTGAGATGTTGGGTTAAGTCCCGCAACGAGCGCAACCCTTGTCGCATGTTACCAGCATTCAGTTGGGGACTCATGTGAGACTGCCGGTGACAAACCGGAGGAAGGTGGGGATGACGTCAAATCATCATGCCCCTTATGGCCTGGGCTACACACGTACTACAATGGCGTCTACAAAGAGGAGCGACACAGTGATGTGAAGCAAATCTCATAAAGGACGTCTCAGTTCGGATTGAAGTCTGCAACTCGACTTCATGAAGTCGGAATCGCTAGTAATCGCAGATCAGCATGCTGCGGTGAATACGTTCTCGGGCCTTGTACACACCGCCCGTCAAACCATGGGAGTTGGTAATACCCGAAGCCGGTGGCATAACCGCAAGGAGTGAGCCGTCGAAGGTAGGACCGATGACTGGGGTTAAGTCGTAACAAGGTATCCCTACGGGAACGTGGGGATGGATCACCTCCTTTCTAAGGAGAAAGTACAAAAAGAAGTAAGAGATATTTCCTGTTTAGTTTTGGAAGTCTGAGAAGGATTTCCGAGAAGTCGATCTTTGAAAACTGAATAACAGAAGACATATGTAAGGTCTATAACGAAAGTTGTAAGAAAAAACATAGATATTCACGAGTAAAGTTAAATAAAAGTTAACAGTAACTCAGTAAACCTTTGAGAAAGCAAAAACACGAAGAAAAGTAGTGATTAAGTAAGAAAGGGCGTACGGTGGATGCCTAGGCACTTGGAACTGAAGAAGGACGCAGCAAACAGCGAAATGCTGCGGGGAGCGGTACGCACGCAAAGATCCGCAGATATCCGAATGGGGAAACCCGTCATCTGTAATAGGATGACACCCATGAGTGAATACATAACTCATGAGGGAGGTACCCGGGGAACTGAAACATCTAAGTACCCGGAGGAAAAGAAAATAAAGAATGATTCCGTAAGTAGCGGCGAGCGAAAGCGGAGGAGCCCAAACCAGTTCTCGAACTGGGGTTGTAGGACCACGACAAGACAAGAACGACGATAGGAGAACAGCATTGAAAGGCTGACCGGAGAGGGTGCAAGTCCCGTAACCGAAATCGTAGTGAAGTCTAGTGGGATCCTGAGTACGGCGAGACACGAGAAATCTTGTCGGAAGCAGGCGGGACCATCCGTCAAGGCTAAATATACCCAAGTGACCGATAGTGAACCAGTACCGTGAGGGAAAGGTGAAAAGAACCGCGGGAGCGGAGTGAAAGAGAACCTGAAACCGTATGCCTACAAGAAGTCAGAGCCCGTTAAAGGGTGATGGCGTGCCTTTTGTAGAATGAACCGGCGAGTTACGTTATCGTGCGAGGTTAAGTAGAAGATACGGAGCCGAAGCGAAAGCGAGTCTTAATAGGGCGGCAGTACGATGACGTAGACCCGAAACCGTGTGATCTAGCCATGACCAGGTTGAAGTTCAGGTGAAACTGAATGGAGGACCGAACCGACCCCCGTTGAAAAGTTGGCGGATGAGTTGTGGCTAGGGGAGAAATTCCAATCGAACACGGATATAGCTGGTTCTCCCCGAAATAGCTTTAGGGCTAGCGTCGAGGAAGAGTATGTTGGAGGTAGAGCACTGAATGTACGATGGCCCCATCCCGGGGTACTGAGTATAATCAAACTCCGAATGCCAATATATATACTCGGCAGTCAGACTGTGGGTGATAAGGTCCATGGTCAAAAGGGAAACAGCCCAGACCGCCAGTTAAGGTCCCAAAATGTATGCTAAGTGGAAAAGGATGTGGGGATGCACAGACAACTAGGAGGTTGGCTCAGAAGCAGCCACCCTTCAAAGAGTGCGTAACAGCTCACTAGTCGAGTGACCCTGCGCCGAAAATGTACCGGGGCTAAGCATACTACCGAAGCTGCGGATTTGTAGTAATACAAGTGGTAGGGGAGCGTTCCATACTGCGTAGAAGTCAGATCGTAAGGACTGATGGAGTGTATGGAAGTGAGAATGCCGGTGTGAGTAGCGAGATGTAGGTGAGAATCCTACACACCGATAGCCCAAGGGTTCCAGGGGAAGGTTCGTCCGCCCTGGGTAAGTCGGGACCTAACGCGAGGCCGAAAGGCGTAGTGGATGGAAAACAGGCAGATATTCCTGTACCCGCGATGGAAGTGAAGGAATGACGGAGAAGGCTAGTGTGACCCACTGAATGGATTGTGGGCGAAGCGAATAGCAGGACGGCAGTGAAATGCGTCGTCGAAATGTAAAACGTGACAGGTAAGGGAACGTCTACGGACAAGTACCGAAGCACATGAGGCCAGCTTCCAGGAAAAGTTTCTAGCGTTGATTCCATAGCGGCCCGTACCAAAACCGACACAGGTGGGCAAGGAGAGGATCCTGAGGTGAGCGAGAGAACTGTTGCCAAGGAACTCGGCAAAATGACTCCGTAAGTTAGCGATAAGGAGTGCTCTTGTAAAAGAGAGCCGCAGTGAAGAGGCCCAAGCGACTGTTTAACTAAAACACAGCTCTCTGCAAAGTCGCAAGACGAAGTATAGGGGGTGACGCCTGCCCGGTGCTGGAAGGTTAAAAGGATCTGTGAATCGCAAGAGGAAGCAGTGAACTGAAGCCCCAGTGAACGGCGGCCGTAACTATAACGGTCCTAAGGTAGCGAAATTCCTTGTCAGGTAAGTTCTGACCCGCACGAAAGGCGTAACGATTTGGGCGCTGTCTCGGCAGCAGACTCGGTGAAATCTTAGTACCTGTGAAAATGCAGGTTACCCGCAACTAGACGGAAAGACCCCATGGAGCTTTACTGTAGCCTGATATTGAGTTTTGATCAAAGATGTACAGGATAGGTGGGAGGCGAAGAGACGTGTACGCCAGTATACGAGGAGCCGCTGTTGGGATACCACTCTTGTTTGATTGAAATTCTAACCTGCATCCATGAACTGGATGAGGGACCGTGTCAGGTGGGCAGTTTGACTGGGGCGGTCGCCTCCTAAAGAGTAACGGAGGCGCCCAAAGGTACGCTCAGATTGGATGGAAATCAATCGACGAGTGCAAATGCAGAAGCGTGCTTGACTGCGAGAGAAACAACTCGAGCAGGGACGAAAGTCGGGATTAGTGATCCGGCGGTGCCGAATGGAAGGGCCGTCGCTCAACGGATAAAAGCTACCCTGGGGATAACAGGCTGATCTCGCCCAAGAGTTCACATCGACGGCGAGGTTTGGCACCTCGATGTCGGCTCATCGCATCCTGGAGCTGAATTCGGTTCCAAGGGTTGGGCTGTCCGCCCATTAAAGCGGTACGCGAGCTGGGTTCAGAACGTCGTGAGACAGTTCGGTCCCTATCTGTTGTGGGCGAAGGAAATTTGAGGAGAGCTGTCCTTAGTACGAGAGGACCGGGATGGACCTACCGCTGGTGCACCAGTTGTTCCGCCAGGAGCATAGCTGGGTAGCTAAGTAGGGAAGGGATAAGCGCTGAAAGCATCTAAGCGCGAAGCCCCCTCCAAGATGAGATTTCCCATTCTTCGGAAGTAAGACCCCTTGAAGACGACGAGGTAGATAGGTCAGAGATGGAAACGTAGTGATACGTGGAGTTGACTGATACTAATAGGTCGAGGACTTAATCACAAGTCGACTGTTATTCAGTTTTGAGGGAACGACCTCAAAAGAAAAGATCTGGTGATGAAGGCGAAGTGGACACACCTGTACTCATCCCGAACACAGAAGTTAAGCACTTCAGCGGCGACAATAGCTGGGCAAGCTCCAGTGAAGATAGCACGTTGCCAGGTCTGTTTGCCTCACATTTGTGAGGCTTTTTT
>NZ_QVFL01000008.1:1042-174635 GCF_003434225.1 Absiella sp. AM29-15 | reverse complement strand
TTTTGCGAAAAGTAATGATTTATTTTAAGATTTCAGAAAAAAATATAAGAATTTATGCTTTTTATAACAAACCCTTATCTTTTGTGTATAATGGTAACTACTTAAAGACAAGGAGGTATGCAAATGAGCATAATCGAAAAAACAACCCATAAGGAAAAGAAAATCGTAAAAAAGAGAAAGTTAAGTCCAAGTATTTTAGAAATCGCATTAAAAAACGTAAAAAACAATATGGTATTGTATGAAAGTTTAAAAATGTTTGATAAGAATACGGATGCCTATGATCACTTATGTAAAATGATCATGAGCAATAAGCAGATCTTAGCAAACATTATGAAGTTCGCAATGAAGGAATGTAAGGATCTGACGATAGAAGAAATCATCAACAGCATAGAAAATGATCCAAGGATTAATATGACCATTAATGATCATGATCAGATCGTTGGAATGAATGTAGAAGATCAATCCGTCATAGGCGCCTGTGTAAGATATGATATATTGTTTAAAGCAACGCTGCCGACAAAAAAAGGAAAAAAAGAAAGTGTGGGTATTTTTATCAATTTTGAGATACAAAAAGATGAAACACCAGGATATCCTTTAGTCACAAGAGGGATTTATTATGCAAGCAGACTGATATCAAGACAGAAAAATGCAGAAGACGGTTTTGCGTCATCAGAATTTAATTTTGTTTAAAGCAACGCTGCCGACAAAAAAAGGAAAAAAAGAAAGTGTGGGTATCTTTATCAATTTTGAGATACAAAAAGATGAAACACCGGGATATCCCTTAGTCACAAGAGGGATCTATTATGCAAGCAGATTGATATCAAGACAGAAAAATGCAGAAGACGGTTTTGCGTCATCAGAATTTAATGATCTACAAAAAGTATATTCGATATGGATATGTCCAAAGCATACAAAAGAAAAAAATGATGTGATCAATGTATATCATATCAAAGAAGAATGTTTAAAGAATGAATGGCACAATCAGGTAGAAGATTATGATCTGATGGAAGTGATCATGATGTATCCAGGAAATGAGTACAATTATGAAGATAAAAGTCACAGTGTATTAGAGATGTTGAATATATTGTTTACAACAAAGATGAAGGCAGAAGAAAAAAAGCGATTATTAGAGGAAAAATATGCTATAATAATGACAGAGAAGATGGATCAGGAGGTGGAGTTTATGTGTAATCTAAGCGAGAGCGTTTTGAAAGAAGGACTTGAACAAGGAGAAATCAAATCTGCAATCGAACATACAAAAAAACTAATGAAAAATTGTGATGTTGATGTAAACAAAGCATTAGACATACTTGAACTGCCAAAGGACATCCGAGAAATAGTCATCAAGGAATTAAAGAAGGAATAATATAAATGACGTAATCCAGTAGTTAAAGGGTTACGTCATTTTTTGTATACTATATGATGTCAAAAGATATACATTATAATGTGATGGACAAAAAAATAAGATTTGATACAATGATGATACAGAAGATAAATAAGGAGGTACACGTTTATGTGTAATCTTGGCGAGAGCATTTTGAAAGAAGGATTTGAGCAAGGTTTAAAACAAGGCTTAAAACAAGGCATCGAGCAAGGAGAAATCAAATTTGCAATTGAACTGACAAAAAACTTAATGGAATCAGCAAATATTGACATAAATAAAGCGATGAATATGCTGAAACTTCCAGAGAACATTAAAGAAGTAGTTATTAAAGAATTGAACAAATCTTCGTAAATGATATACTATAGATTTTCTAAACTTTTTATGGCAAATTTTAAATAAGTGTTTTTTTGCTTTTTTAAGTATTAATTTTCAATAATATATATTAATTTATTAAAATATCGTTTTATATATATTGTTTTGATTTATATAATAATGGTTTTTATTTTGTAACAATCTTGCAGAAATTTATAGTAATCTTAAGGATATGATTTGGAAACGTTTACAACACTATTTTTCAGGACTACACTCTGTAGTGATGGAACCTTATTCATTTGTTATTGGAAAGGTTTTAGAAAAGGAGGAAAGTTATGAAAAAAGTTGTAACGAGAGTATCCAAGGTGTTTCTTGTCATGGCTGTCGCATTTAGTGCTTTTTTTACGAGTGGCGTAGCAAATGTTTTTGCGGCATCATCTACAAAGAAAATGGCACATTTAGTATCTGGCGCTAACGATGCAAATGGACACTTTGGCAGTGTAAAACCTGAGGCATTTGTTTTATCTGATAAAAAAGATATTACAAACGAGAATTTTAGCTTTCAATTAAAACTTGAAAGTGAAAAGGCGGATACCCGATTGCGTTTTGTAACAAAATATGTGGATGATACCCATTGGGGTTATGTTGCATATGATGGCGCAACTGGATGGTTTTATGAATTTAAAAATGGTAATAAATCAGGATATCCGGGTTTAGATTTACCTGCTGTAAATAAAAACGATATCATCAATGTAAAGGGTGTTTATACCGATCAGAGTCTTACTGTTTCTGTGGAAAATACAACAACAAAGGAAACAAAAGAAGTATTGGTATCAAATACTGACTTCTTAGATCTAGCAAAACAGGCCGGACAAATTGGATTCGGTGCTGGTACCTATGGTACATCATACACGGATATTGATTTTTGCGATGTAACAATTGGTGATAAAACATATCAAGATGGTGATTATGACACATGGAAGCTGTATAAAACTACCGAGGGACAAAAATGGGAAACATCCATTGATGTTTTGATTAACGATGGAAAACCTGAACCAGAACCTTCTCAGCAAGGCAGAACATGGTATAGCATTACTGGCGGCGCAAACAATGGCGGAGGACATGCATATGGAAATTCTTCTGCGAAAGCGCCAATCTTATTGCTGGATAATGACAAACACTTTACAGATGGCTCAGTTTTATCGTTAACATTAAAGCCAAGTGATAACTGGGGTGTATTCCCAATTTATTTAGATGATAGTAACTGGCTGTATGTGGGTTATGATCCAACAAGTAAATGGTATTATCAATATAGCGTGAATGGAAAAGGAAATTATCCTAATATTTCTGGGTTGCCAGAACTAATCCCTGGAGAGGAATTAAATTTAAGCATTTCACTTGATCGTGAAGCATTAACAGTAATTGTGAATGGTACGAAAGTCACAAAGAATGATCAGAACCTTATGAAACTTGCGCAATTAGTACAGGATAAAAGTAGATTTGGTGTTAAGACCAATGGGTATTCTACAATTTCTTTTGCGGATATGACATTAAACGGCAAAGATTGTATGGAAGATAACTGGGTATTCTGTGCAGAACGTGATGGACAAAAAGTAGAAAAGAAACATACAGAACTATTCCCTGTGAATGGAACTGTTGTTGATAAAAATACAAAAAAACCAATTTCTGGTGCTGTTGTACGCCTGAATCTGAATCAGACAAAAACCGATGATCAAGGTAATTACAGCTTTGAAGCAATTGAACCAGGAGCTTATAATATGGCAGTCACAAAACCAGGATATCAAGCATATTCTCAAAGTGTTACGGTCAAAGAAGAAGCAACGGTATTAAATGTAGATTTAAGTTTAAAAGAAGAGATTAACTTAGATGATTATGATCAATTAAAGACAAGTGATATGACAGCTTATATTGGCAAACAGTTCCCATATGTAGCACGTTATATCATGAATGATGGTTCAATATTCCGTGGTAATGAAACGGCATTAAACAGTATCATGATCAATGGCAAAAAACTTACACCAACAGTAACTGTAAAAGAAACAACAGATACATCTAGAATATATTCTTTAGATGTAAACCAAGATGGTGTTAATCTTACAATGGATGTAAAAATCAGTCTAGATAAAAACACATTGACATGGCAGATTCTAAATGTTAATAAAAGAGATACTGAATTAAGAATCGAAACGATTGATATTCCTGATTTAAATTTATTAAGTGTAGATGCAGTAGATAAGAGTGCTAACTTTGCAGGGGCAAAAGCTTCTAATTTAACAACAGATACAGGAGATCGTTTTATAAGTTTTGATGAGGGATTTATTCCTTCTCAAAGTGATGGATATTTATATGGTATCTTAACAAATGATAAATTAAGTGCTGCTTTATTCAGCAACTCTGAAATTGAAGGCGACAAACGTATCATCTTAAATAATGGCGCAGATACTATGAGTTTGACAAGCGCTCCATATTATTATGAAGCAGGCGATAAGGGTGGAGCAAAACGTAATAATCTTCCTGCGTATCCAACCAGTGAATTACCAGTCATGAAAGTTGCAATCGCTGGAGATATCAATGGGGATAATGATGTAGACTGGAATGATGGTGCTATCGCATTCCGTGATATCATGAATGTACCTTATGGTTCTGAAGATATTAAAAATCTTGTAAACTATCGTATTGTTATGAATTTTGCAAGTATGGCACCAAACCCATTTTTGAAAACAGCTGACAATATTAAAAAAGTTTCACTAGCAACTGATGGATTGCCTCAGGCTTTATTGTTGAAAGGTTATGGCAATGAAGGACATGATTCCGCAAACTCTGAATATGCAGATATCGCAGAGCGTGAAGGCGGTGTTGAAGATTTCCAGAAATTAATCAAAATTGCACATGAGAATGACGCAGAAATCGGTATTCATGTAAACGCACAGGAAGCATATCCAGAAGCTAAATCATTTAATGAAAACATGCTTCAAAAACCATTTGCAGGTGGCTGGGGATGGCTTGACCAATCTCAGGTAATTGATAAGCAATGGGATCTTGCTACACAGGCAAGATGGAAACGTTTCGTACAACTATATGATCGTATCAATAATACACATCATTACGATCGTATATGGCCAAATGCTGTAGGAAATTCTCAAGGCAGCGTAGATGCTGATAAAGAAACGATTCAAAAGGAAGCAGAAAGTCTAAAGGACAACATGGATTTCATTTATCTGGATGTATGGTATCAGGATGCATGGGAAACAAGACAAATTGCGAAAGAAATCAATTCTTTGGGATGGAGATTCTCTACAGAATTCAGTTATGAAGGAGAATATGATTCTACATGGCAGCACTGGTCTACAGATGCTACATATGGTGGAGCAAGTGCAAAAGGATACAATAGTGATATTATCCGTTTTATCCGTAATGATCAAAGAGATTCACAAGTATTAAATTATCCAAAATTTGGCGGTACAGCAGATAACCCATTATTAGGTGGATATCGTTTATACGGCTTTGAAGGCTGGAGTGGTAATAATGACTTTAATAATTATATCAAACAGACATTTAATGAAAATCTTCCTACAAAATTCCTTCAGCATTATCAGGTAACAGATTGGGAAAATTATGCACCTGGTGAATCTCCTGTAGGAAATCACGAAAAACAAATCACTTTAAAGAACAAAGCAGGTGATACGGTTATCGTAAAACGTAATGAAAAACAACGTAAAGATTCTAATATTGAACGTAATATTACATTAAATGGTAAAACAGTATTGAATGATGTAACATACTTACTACCATGGACAGATGAAGATGGCAGTGTAAAACTATATCACTGGAATTTAGATGGTGGTACAACTACCTGGGATTTACCAGATGATTGGTCAGGATTAAGCAATGTTGTTATGTATCCATTATCTGATCAGGGTCGTGGAGAAGCAATTAATGTTCCTGTTGAAAATGGTAAAGTGACATTAAATGCGAAAGCAGCAACTGCTTATGTTATGACAAAAGGCGCAAGTACGAAAACAGTAAAAGCATTTGGTGAAGGCGATTATGTAAAAGATCCAGGCTTTAATGCGTATGCCAATGCATCAAAATTATCTCCAGAAGTATGGAGTGGCAATATTGATCAAAAAGGTGTACAGGTGGAAATAGCAAATACTGGCGATCAGCGTCTTGCGTTCAATTCTGTTGATACGAATACAGAAGTAACAACAACGATTTCAGGATTAACACCTGGAAGTGATTATGTCGCAGAAGTATATGTTGATAATGAAAGTGATGTGAAAGCCGCAATTACTGTAAATACAGGAAAAGACGCTGTCACAAATTACACTTTGCGTTCTATAGCGAAAAACTATGTACAATGTGATAATAAACATGGTACGAATATGCAGCGTATGCAGGTTGCCTTCAAAGCTGAATCTGATACAGCAAAACTGACACTATCAAGAGATGCCGGAGATGGTTCTACATATATGGATGATATTCGTATCGTAAAACAAAAATTAGACAACTTCCAGAAAGATGGCAGTTTTACGCAGGATTTTGAATCTGTCGTACAAGGATTATATCCATTTGTATTAGGACCAGCACAAGGAATCACAGATCCTGTGACACATTTATCTCAATTGCATGATCCTTATACACAAGCTGGATGGAATGGTAAACTTACAAGTGATGTATTAGGTGGCGATTGGTCATTGAAACATCATGGTGTAAATACTGGTATCATCTATCAGACATTACCTCAGAATTATCGTTTTGAACCAGGTAAGATGTATACGGTAGAATTTGATTATCAGGCAGGTGCAGATAAAGCATTTGCGATGGTAGTTGGAGATGGTAAAGAGTATAAAGTACCAACAAGTACACAATACCTTGCACAGGCACGTGGCACGACGCAACATGTGACAATGAACCTTATGACATCTGATAGTGGACAGACTTGGATTGGATTATATGAGAATGGAAATAAAGTCACAAAAGGCAGTAATGGTGAAATGGATTTCATTTTAGATAATCTGAAAATCTATGAAAACCAGAATGTAGAATTTGCGGAAATCGCTAATACGGATCTATATAAAGGTGAAACAAGCGCTATCACTGGCAATCATTTAGATAAGATTACATGGTCAAGTGATCATCCAGAGATTGCGAAAGTAGATACAAATACCATGCAGGTTATCGCATTAAGTGAAGGTACAGCTATCATCACTGCGACATTATCTGATGGAAGTAAGACGAATTTTAACATCACTGTAACAGATAAAGTAATTGAACATCTTGATAAAGATACATATGGTTCTTTATCAGTTAGCGCAAATACAGAAGAATTAACAGGAGAAGGTAAAGGTTCTGGTATCAAAGAAGCAGTTGTTGATGGTGATTTGAATACTTATTGGCATTCTAATTGGAGCGGTGAAGGCTTTGAGGTAAGTGTTGATCATCCAGCAATCATTTCTGTAACGATGGAAAATCCTTCTACAATCAATGCATTTGAATTTGTACAAAGACCTTCCAACGTGAATGGTTTAGTATATCAATACAGTTATCGTATCCTTGGTGAAGATGGCAGTGTTTTAGCAAGTGGTGAACACATACAAGTACCAAAGGATTTACAGGGAAATAAGTCTGTTATTACCGTTACATTAGATAAGAATGTAAAGGCTAAGACAATTGAATTAACTATTGAAGAAGGTCATAATAAGTTTGCTTCCTTAGCAGAAATTCGTCCTGTACGTATCGTTTCTGTAGCAGAAACAGCTACATTAAAAGATACAACAGTTATGGTAAATGAAACCAAGAAAATGGATGTTGAAATTCCTGACAATACAGTATTAAAGGGTATTGTATGGTCATCATCTGATGAAAACGTTGCGATTGTTTCTCAAGATGGTATTATTACCGGAGTACATGAAGGTGTTGCGACAATTACTATGCGTAATGCAATTGGATTACATTCAGAGGCAGTTGTGACAGTAGTCGCTGATACATCAAAATTATCCGCATTGATCAATGAAGCAAAAGACTATAAAGAAAATGAATATATACCAAAATCATGGTCTTTATTCATGAGCGTATTAAAGGATGCACAAAAAGCTGTGACAGATGCTTCTTCTACACAAAGCAAACTGGATGATATGTATACATCATTAAGCAATGCAATGAATGCATTAGTACATATCGCAGATACAACAGTATTACAATCCACAATCAAAGAAGTAGAAGCATTGAACGCAAAAGATTATACGGAAGCATCATGGAAAGCCATGTTGCAGGTACTCACAGACGCAAAAGCAGTTTTAGATGATAAAAATGCAACACAGGAAGCTGTCAATCAGGCAGTCATAAAACTACATGACGCAAAAGAAGCACTTGTAATTGTAGAACCAGAAACAAAACCAGACACGAAGCCTGATACAAAACCAGATGAAAAACCGGACACAAAACCAGTTGTGAAAGAAATGACGATTAAAAATCATACAGAAACCATCAGCGCAAGTGGTAAATTTGAAGAAGGTACACAGCTGATCACAAAAGAATTCACACAGAATGAGATTCAAAAACTAATCGATCAAATGAACGATAAGAGCTTGTTAAAAGATTATACCATTCAAAAAGCATTTACATTAGATTTCTTAAAAAATGGTGTAAACGTAAAACCAGATGGCAAGATGACAATCCGTGTACAAGTGGATGCGAAATTATTGAAGAAAGATGTAAAGGCAATCTTGATTGACAAAGATGGAAATGTCAGTGAACTGCCTGCACGCAAAGGCAAAGATTATATTGAATTTGATACTTCTCGTAATGGAACATTCGCACTTCTGTCAAAGGATACCTCAACTATAAACAACAATACAGATACAGCAGATCATACACATGCAGGATTGCTATTTGGCTTCTTATTACTTAGCGCAGGCGCTATCGTAGTTTTGATGAAGAAAAGAAAAGCTTAGTATAAACAAAAAGGAACAGTGATTGCTGTTTCTTTTTGTATCATTATCGATGAAAATAGTGTAAAATAAAACATGGTGATATTATGAAATATGTAAATGCAAATGAATTATTAATGTTTTTAAAACCTCCTGTGACAAGATTATCTGTTTTTGTCGCAGAAACAGTAGATGCCGCATTGATCATGTGTGCCAACGCCTTCCCAAAAATGGAAGAAGAATTTCAGACAACCATTGATTTTCCTACTTTCAAATTCCAGTTGTTGAAAACAATGAGTGAATTTATTGAAACATGCCGGGAACAGGAAGAAACAAGTTTAAAGAATCCCAGAGGACATGTGGAGGAAGCACGTTATGTAAATGCACATATCAATGTTTCCTTATGGCCAAAGCATATTCAGAAAAACAATGGAGAAAACTTCTTTATTATCGCTTATTGTACAGCGTATGGAGATATTATGTTTCGTTATTTGATGGATTGTGGAATTAAGGCAGAAACAGCACAACAGCTTGCCAGCCAGTCTTTATTGTCATTAGCGAAATGGATTGATGAAAACTGTATTAAGAAATGTGAATACGAATGTATTCGACGTAATGAGTCCAACGGATATTGTGCATTATGTTCCTTTATGATTCAGCCAATGCCATGTCCAAAGAAAAACGAAATCAGTTATATACGCTGTGGCTTATCAGAGGATGAGATCAATTGTAAACGTGAAGAAACGCTGATTGATAAAGTTATGATGTAAGAAATATGATATCTATAAGAGTGCGAAAGCTTCTGTAGATATCATTTTTTCTTAATTTCTTAACATAAAGATTAAAATTATGATAAAGTAAAAACGCTTTCTTTTTTATACTGTATATAGAAAGAAAGCGAGGATGTTTTATGAGAAAATTAGGCATAGCATTGTATCCTGATAAAACAGAGTTAATTGAAGATCAGGCATATCTGAAGATGGTAAAAGACATCGGATATGAAAGAGTATTCATGAGTTTTCTACAAATCGATGTAAATAATCCCATGCGTTCCATTCAACGTATCAAAGAAAGTGCGAAACTTGCACATGATATGGGGTTTTCTGTAACTTTGGATATTCATCCTATGGTATTTACATATTTGAAATGTAAGGAAGATGATCTATCTTATTTTCATGCTATGGGAATTGATGTATTACGTTTGGATAAAGGATATGATGGTTATACAGAAGCTATGATGAGTCATAATCCATATGGTATCATGATTGAAGTAAACATGAGTAATCATACACATTATCTGCAACGTATTCTGGATCATCAACCAGATACAGAGCATCTGTGTGGTTCTCATAATTTTTATCCACAGCGTTTTACCGCTCTTTCTTTATCCACATTTCAAACATGCAGTGAGATGTTTCATCGTCATCATATACATAGCGCAGCGTTTATCACTTCAAAGCATGCTTCTATATCTCCATGGCCAATATCTGAAGGCTTATGTACGTTAGAGTGTCATCGTGATTTACCATTACGCATACAGGCACAACACATGAAGATGTTAAATGCTGTGGATGATATTATCATAGGAAATGCGTATGCATCAAAAGAAGAACTAGGTGAAGTAAAACAGGTATTTGATACATCAATAGATGAACTTCATATTCATCTGCATGAGGAAACAACACCATTAGAAAAAGAATTGTTATTTCAGGGTGTACATGAATATCGTGGAGATGCCTCTGCATATGTAATCAGATCAAGTAAAAACCGAGCAAAATATCATACATACAGTTTACCGGCGCATGCTGTGACAAGGGATATTCATAAAGGTGACATTTTGATACTAAATGAAGCTTATGGACAATATAAAGCTGAATTACAGATTGCTTTATGCGATCGTTTAGCAGATTCTAAAATTAATGTTGTGGGACATATTGTGGAGGATGAAATGATATTGTTAGATGCCATGTGCCCATTTCAAAAGTTTCAGTTAAAGGAGGAAATTAAGAAATGAAATATTATGCAGGAATAGATATCGGTGGCACACGAATTAAAATGGGGATCATCGATGAAACAGGGCATGTTTGTGTACAGGAAAATGAAGCAACACAATCAACACGTTCTGATCTGATGAAACAGATTGGGGATTTTATCGAACAACATCAGGAATATACGATGGAAGGTGTAGGCATCAGTATGCCAGGCATTGCGAAAGATGATGGCTTTATGCAAACGAGTGGGGCAATTAAATGCTTTTTAAAACACAATATGAAACAGGAAATGGAAGCATATTTAAAATTACCTGTTGTGATTGAAAACGATAGTAAATCAGCATCAATTGCGGAAAAATGGATAGGTGAAGCAAAAGATTTAGATAATTTTGTATGTTTAACACTTGGAACAGCTGTTGGCGGAGCAATCTATATGGATGGAAAGCTTGTACGTGGCCTTGGTGGTATGGCAGGTGAATTTGGGATAGCGTTATGTGGAAAGGAAAAAGGTAATTATAATGAACAGTCTTTTTCTTACAGTGCAGCAGTGGTGGCAGGATTATGCCGTAATTACAGCTATCGTGTGAAAGAGCGTGTATTGGATGCGAAAGAAATTTATCGTCGTGCGCATGAAAATGATCAGGATGCAATAGCGTGTATTGAACAATTTTATCATGATGTAGCGTTGTTGTTAATCAATACTGCTGTCATTATAGCACCAGATGCTATTTTGATAGGTGGAGGCATCAGTGCAAATGAAGAAGCAATGCATGGAATCATTTCTGCTTATGAAGAAATCATACAAGACTATCATGTTTTAAGTCTTGTGGAAATGCCAAAAATCTTAGCTTGTAAATTGAAGAATGAAGCCGGAATGATTGGCGCAGCACGGAAATTGATGTTAATGAAAGAAAAGATCTAATTAATGAAAAAGATCTTTTTTTATGTAATATAGAAAAAACGTCCAGATGGGCT
Organism: Absiella sp. AM29-15; assembly: GCF_003434225.1. Taxonomy (NCBI): domain Bacteria; kingdom Bacillati; phylum Bacillota; class Erysipelotrichia; order Erysipelotrichales; family Erysipelotrichaceae; genus Amedibacterium; species Absiella sp. AM29-15. The sequence goes on along the minus strand of NZ_QVFL01000008.1, from coordinate 163,020 downwards.
TTGATTTTCTACATACCTTATTATTGAGATACGACAACAGCGTATCTTAGAAAGATGAGGGATAACTTATGTGTAATCATGTATATTTAAACAATGAAGGATTGGAGTATAACGATTTTGACAACAGAGGTTTTGAAGGACGCGGATTTGATCGCGGTCACAAAGGATGTAGCTGTAACTGCAATTGTAACTGCAACTGTGGATGCAACAACGGATGTGGCGATTCAGGATATGATGATCGTGCATTTGAAGAAGCACAGCGTATTATCAATCAGGTAGCACGTCGTAGAGGCAGAGAAAACCGTTGTGCTCGCCAGTTTGTTCGCTGTATGAGAAGCATCAACAACAACTGCAACTGGTAATAAATAAAAGGAAGCGTCGAATAGACGCTTCTTTACATAGTTTGATCATATAAGAAGGCAACCACTTCATCAAATGTGTTTAAAGCCTGTGGTCGTTCTAATTGAAATTGATATTCATGTGGCAGTAGAGCATCTGGATAAACAACAAGTTTACAAGATACATCTAAAGTATCTAAAAAAGCTTTCATAGCTTCTGCCTGAGGCAAGAAGGAATCAACAGCACCATCTGTGAAAAAGGAGGGTGGAAAATCAGAGGTGATCCATGGTTTAAAATCAGCCTGCTCCATCAGCTTTGATGTTTTCCAATGCTTTTCATCGAAGTAAGCCCATGCACTTTGATCATATAGAAAGTTAGAGAACCAGCTGTCTGTATCATCATATGCTTTAATATCCAACAGACCACAAAAGGACAGGAAGCCTTTAATTTGTGAAGGCTTTAGACATGCTTTGATACCTGTAAATTCCTGATATTGTGGATTGATTTGTAAGGTGGTAAATTCACCAGCAATATGTGCACCAGCAGAATCTCCACCAATCAATATTTTCTGATAGTCTATAGGATATTTTTTCGTTTGTATATCTTGTATCAATTCCATCATTTGATAAATTGGAGTGGGGTAACTTTGTTCAGGAGCTAATGCATAATTCATAGAGATTACCGTATATCCATGGGATGCGATCATTTCCATATACGTACGATTATCACGCTTATCCCCTCCGACAAAGGCACCGCCATGTACCCATAGCAACAAAGGGTAATGGCTTTTTTCTTTTGGATAATAGATATCGTATGTATTTTGATCGTATTGTGAGGAATAAACAACATCCAGCTGTTTTTCTATTTGATGTATGCGTGTATCATATTCTGGATGATGGGTGTATTGTACACCGTTTTCTCCTGCGGAAAAACCTTTTCGTGTAAGCTTTGTGACAGGGATACAGGTAAACTGTATGATTATCAGACAAGTGATGATAGCGATAATCATCATGGTAAAGAATATACCGACACCAATACATATTTTTCTTTTCATAAAATCCTCCGTTTTTCTTTTAATATAAGAAAAATAAGAAAACTTTGTTATCATGAATTTTATGTTTGTGTCAGATATTTAATATTGAAAATTTTTATCCCGGAACGCTTTCGGTGTCTGTCCACATACTTGTTTGAAGCGCTGAGTAAAATGACTTTGACTGGTAAAGTTTAATAAAGAACTGATTTCCTGAAAGCTGTAATCTGTAAACAGCAGTAGATGTTTGGCTTCTTCTATTTTCTTTTTCAAAACATAATCACTAAGCGACTCTCCAACTTCCTTTTTAAACCGTGAGGAGATATATACAGTGGATTTACCCGTGGTGATACTTAAATCTTCTAATGTGATTTTTTCATATAAATGAGCATCAATATAACGCAGACATTGATTGATCAAGGTAGAACATTGCTTTGCCTGTGATTGAATCAGATCACAGAATTGATAACTGGCATATTTCATATAACGGATGCATTCTGGCACTGTATGGATATTCTTTAATCCCTGAATCAAAGCATCGGATAAACTAAAAGCACTGTCTAGGGGAACGCCACAGGCAATTGCCTGTCTTGTAAGCAGGGTCACAATCGTCACAAACTTCAGCTTGGTACTTTCAAAGAAATCCTCTGCCAGATGGACTTCATAGGTTTTATTGATTTTAGAAAAGATCCAGTCAATTTTTTCTTTTTGTCCTTTTTTCACATATTCTAAAAACCGCAGTTCAAATTGATAGGAATCATTGGTGGCATCATGACTTCTTCTTTCATACAGGTTTTCTTCAAAGGTTTCTTCTGGAAGTTTTTCCAGCTTTTCTTTATGCAGATATTGGATAGGGATTTGATGAGAATCTATCGTCTGTAATGTGATTAATTCATACAGCATCACACAATAATCCTTAAAGCTTTCTAATGTTTCACTAGATATATAAGCTTTGATATCAAAAGGAAAGCTTGAAGTAATTGATGCATTTAACAGTGCACAGGGACCAATCAAAATACGATAACGTTTTTGATCACTGGTATATAAAAAGGAAGCACCCAGCATTTCATAGGTATTTACGATATGTAAAGGAAATTCATCATTCACAAATAAATATTCAAATTTTTCTTTTAAGGACATAATCGGAGAATACCTTGGAAAAATCAGGCTACCTGCGTATTCATCTAATAAAGTGACAGGTACATACGTACGATGATATAAAGTGTCTATAGCGTGAATTAGATCAGATTGATTCATAAATACCTCCTGTGTTAATAATTTAACATAAATATTAAAATTATGATAAAACCATTGTGTAAATCATTATATAATAGCATTGTAACAAAGTAAAGCGGTTACAACCTTTGGCCGAGGTTACAAAATTGAAAAAGAGAAAGGATGTTAGTATGAAACGTTTTGAACAACTGTTAAATGACAAATTAATGCCACTTGCAGAAAAATTAACACAAAACAAAATATTGGGTGCATTGATGGAAGGATTTATTCGATGCTCTCCTATTACACTAGGTATTGCTTTTATCACGATTATTGGAAACTTTCCAGTTCCTGCTTGGACAAGATGGCTGACAGAAATTGGATTAATGCAGCATGTATCTGCGATTACCAATGGGGCAACAGGTGTTTTAACACTGTATGTTATCTATTCCTTATCTATGGCATATGCGAAACGCATTAATATCAATGAACGAAATTCCGCACTCATTTCCTTGGCGTTCTTCATTATGATTATGCCACAAACCATTACCACATTGGATGCATCTGGAAAAGAAACCATAGTCAATGCATTAAAGTTAGATTATCTGGGTGGTCAGGGTCTATTTATCGGTATGATCATTGCTCTTGTCATCACAAGGCTGTATGCTTACTTATCAAGTAAAAACCTGTCTTTTAAACTTCCACCAAGTGTACCTGCCATGGTATCACAATCATTATCTCCAGTATTTGTTGTAACGATTATCTTCGTTTTGGCATTCATTGTACGAGTAGCATTCTCCTATACTTCCGCAGGGGATATCATCAACTTCTTTATTCAGGTGATCAACGCACCATTAAATTCTGTGGTTGCCAATCCTCTAACGATTATTCTGATTATCTCTTTCATGGGATTGTTATGGTTCTTTGGTATTCACAATGCCGTTTTACAAGGACCTTTAGGCGCTATATCTTTAACCATGTTAGCGGGTAATATCACTGCATTTCAAAATGGAGAACCACTTCCATATTTAATGCCGGCGGTTGTTTATGCTGGTATGTCATCTGCTGGTTTTATGGGTATTATAGTTGGCATGATGTTTAAATCAAAATCACAAAAATATAAACAAATTGCGAAGTTATCCTTTATTCCATCCTTATTTAATATTACGGAGCCTATTATGTTTGGGATGCCAATCATTATGAATCCAATTTTCTTTATCCCACAGGTATTTCCACAATTGATTGCAGGATTTGTGACATGGGGATTAGCTTCCACAATCCTGCCAGTAACAATGAATCCATATATGTCATTAATGCCATGGACCACCCCAACTTTTATCAAGATGCCTTTGCTTGGTGGTGTAAACTTCACGATTATTATGATTATCTGTTTCGCCATTTCTATTTTGATTTGGTATCCATTCTTAAAGGTTGCAGATCGTCGTGAATATGAATTAGAACAACAAGCACAAAAAGCATTAGAAGAAGGTGAGGACAATGAAAACTGATTCATGGATTACATGCTGGAGTCATGCGCAAAGAGGATGCGGTCTTGTGCAAAAAAATGATGAATCCCATCAACGAATAGAAATTCATCATCTGCCTCACGCTTTCGCTATTCGCTTTCGCTTTTCCAATTTCTATGATATTCAGACAATAGAAATACAACATGCGAAAATTACATGGAGAAATAAAACAATCCCCCTGTATTTTCAACATGCATCAGCTTATCATTTGGCAAGTGATGAAACAATTTTAAGTAATCCATTAGATATTAATATCACATCATCAGATGTTTTGGTATTAGAATATGATATCATCTCAAGTCAGCCTTGTACATCAGGAATTGATGTATCAAGAGATAAGAACATTTCCACAAATGGAACACTGGTATATGTATTCCATGGAATCGATATTGTATCAGATGAGATAAAAGGCTGTATCTGTGTCTTTGGTGATTCTATTGTAGAACTGGATCAATGGACACAGGTACTTGCACCGATGCTAAAAGAAAAAGGCTATATTTTAATTAATCAGGGAATCAGTGGCAATCGGATACTACGTGATTTACAACATATCAAAATAGATGCATCTCATGCTTCTATCTTAGAAGGCACAACTGCTAAGCAGGAAATAAAAGAAACAGTTGTTTTTGACCAGATTCCTATTACCAAGCAGTGTTTTGGAAAGCCTGGGATCAAGCGCTTAAAGAAAGAAATCTTAGATACCCATTGCCATATGCGTGCTATGATCTGTGCCATTGGCGTAAATGATCTATATCAACCGGGAACCTTTTGCGCAGATATGTCAGAACTTCCAACATTGTTAGAATTGCAACAGGCTTATACATATATGTGGAAAGAAATCAAAGATGCAGGAAGTATTCTTTTGGCGGCAGGCATTACCTCCTTCTTAAAATCAGATGGTGGAAGTGAAGAAAAAGAAAGAATGCGTCAGGATATCAACACATGGATGAAACAAAGTACATTGCCGGATGGCTTTGTGGCATTTGATGATGTCTTATGTGATGAACATCATGTATTGCTGGATGAGGTTCATGATGGAGATCATCTACATCCCAATGTAATTGGAGGTAAGAAAATGGCAAAGAAAATCTATGAACAACTGGAGCGGTTTTTATGATATGGCTATGTGTAGGAATCATTATACTTGCGATTTTATGGTTTATCATCATGACACCATGGCCTTTTGTTTTATTGTTGCGTCATAAAAAAGAAGAGCCAAGAGAAAAAGGCAGAAGTGATCAAAAACAAATAGAAGAGCATTTAATGATGAAAAAAAGTCTGTCTTATCCATCTTCTTATCCAACATCCACTTATGATGTATACTATGATCCAACAACGCCACCTACTAGAGTTATGGTATGGGTACATGGCGGTGCTTTTATCGCAGGAGATAATCAAGGCACAAAAAACTTTGGGCCAATGATGGCAAAACAAAATACCATCTTTTTCGCAATCAATTATGCCTTAGCACCTGCGCATCATTTTCCTGATCAGATTCTTCAAATCGATGATTTTCTAAAAGAACTGCCTCAATTATTATCCAAAGAAGGACTCACGATGCCATCTTATCTATATCTAGGCGGAGATTCGGCTGGCGCCAACCTGGTCGCAGAATATGCGTGCATGAAATATAATTCTTCTTTATGTGAAAAAAGTCATGTGAAGCTTCAATCACCATTTGATATTACAGGTTTATTGTTATATTGTGGCCCATACGATTTTGCGGAAGATTTAACAAATCCAAAACTAAAAGATTTTGTGAAGATGTTTCATTATCTTGGCTGGTCTTATCTTGGGAAAAAGAGCTGGGCAAAACATGAAGAAAAATATCTTGCCTCTCCTTATCATCAGGTAAATGAAGCCTTTCCACCGGCTTATTTATGCGATGGGAAAAAATATTCCTTTTTATGGCAGGGAAAAAAGCTGGTAGAAAAACTCTCTAACATGCAGGTGTATGTGAAATCTGACTTCTATGAGGATATGCCACATGAATTTCAATTTGATTATGTCAAATATTCCAAAGAAGCGATGGAAGTATTTGAAAACAGTTGTGCATTTATGAAGGATATAGAAAGGAAAAAGAAATGTTAAAAAAGGATTTTTTATGGGGTGGTGCTGTTGCGGCCAACCAGTGTGAAGGCGCATATCTGGAAGGTGGAAAAGGAATGTCCATCATGGATATCGTTACTGCAGGAGATAAAGATCATCCACGCCGTTTCACTCCTGTATTAGAAAGTGATGCCTTCTATCCCAATCATGAGGCAATTGATTTCTATCATCATTATAAGGAAGATATCGCAATGTTTGCGGAAATGGGTTTTCGTTGTTTTCGTACATCGATTGCATGGAGCCGTATCTTTCCAAATGGAGATGAAGAAGAACCAAATGAAGAAGGACTTGCATTTTATGATCGAATATTTGATGAATTAAAACGTTATCATATAGAGCCAATTATCACAATATCACATTATGAAATGCCATTACATTTGGTAAAAGCGTATGGTGGATGGAGAAATAGAAAATTGATTGATTTCTATGTGAAATACGCCAAAACATTATTTCAAAGATATCGTGGAAAAGTAAGATACTGGATGACCTTTAATGAAATAAATTCCACAATCCACGTTCCTGCCATTGCTGGTGTGATTATATCAAAAGAGGAGGATAAAAAACAAGTAAGTTATCAGGCCTTACATCATCAATTTATCGCAAGTGCTCTGGCAGTGAAAGCAGCACATGAAATAGATTCAGATAATAAAGTTGGATGTATGGTCATGACAACGGTAGGCTATCCTAAAACATCGCATCCTCTAGATGTAGAAGCTGCCCAGCAATACTTACGAGATGGTATATTATTCTTTTGTGATGTGCAGGTAAGAGGTGCTTATCCATCCTATTTCCACAGCTATGGAATAGATATTCAAATGAAAGAAAACGATACACAGATATTAAAGGAAGGCTGTGTAGATTATATTGGATTCTCTTATTATTCATCCAATGTGGTAGCACATCATATGGAAGGGGAAATATGTGATGGCAACATTGTGAAAGGATTGAAAAATCCTTATTTAAAAGCGAATGCATGGGGCTGGCAGATTGATCCGGATGGATTAAAATATCTCATGCGTACACTTTATGAACGTTATGAAAAACCATTGTTTATTGTGGAAAATGGTCTTGGATATGCGGATGAAATCAGTGATGATGGAAAGATTCATGACGATTATCGTATCGCATATTTGCGTTCCCATATACAGGCAATGAAAGAAGTAGTAGAAAATGAACATATTGATTTATTGGGATATACAGCATGGGGCTGTATTGATATCGTTTCCGCTGGTACCGGAGAAATGAAAAAACGATATGGCATGATCTATGTGGATCGAGATGATGTTGGGAATGGCACCAATCAACGAATGAAGAAAGATTCGTTTGCATGGTATCAAAAAGTCATCTCATCAAATGGAGAAGATTTATCATAATGAAAGTTAATAGAAAGGACATCGGATTATGAAAATTGCTGTTTTTGATGTAGGTGGAACATACATCAAATATGCTTGCAGTGATGAACATGGAAATCTCACGCAAAAAGATAAACTAAAAACACCGCAAACGCATGAAGATTTTTATACTTGTATCAAACAGGTTGTGGATAAACTTGGAAAGGTAGAAGGATTAGCCTTCTCTTTACCTGGCTTTATTGATGCGAAGCAAGGGTATATATCGGTAGGAGGATCACTTCGTTATCATGATAACTGTCATTTTGTGAAAGATATGCAAGAACGCATGCATATACCTGTATCTATTCAAAATGATGCGAAATGTGCCGCACTGGCACAATTATGGAAAGGTGGAAAAGTTGATGAAAATGCAGTTGTACTGGTATTTGGTACCGGTGTAGGCGGAGCATTGATTCAGCATGGAAATATCTATAATGGCAGTCATTTTATGGCAATGGAACTGTCCTGTATCTTACAGGGAGATATCAAAACACATGGTTTAAAAGCGACACTGGGCAATCGTTTCAGCATTCCTAATCTTATGGATAGAATCGCAGATAAACTACAATTAGAACATATCGAAGGTGAAGAAGCCTTTACACGATTACGTGAAGGAAATCAGCTTGTGAAAGAAGAAATGATGGCTTATTATCAAATGCTTGCGTTACAGTTGTTTAACTTCCAATGTTGTTTTGATCCTGATGTGTTCTATATCGGTGGTGGTATCTCTGCACAGCCAGAATTTGTGCCATCTATTCAATATGCAGTGGATGAATTATTAAAACGTATTCCCTTTGCTTTACCTCAGATTCAGGTAAAACAAATGTGCCATCAGGCAGACGCTAATCTAATTGGCGCAGTTTATCAATATATAAACTATCATGAATCATAAATAGTGAATCAAATCTAAAATAATATAGGAAAGGATGATGCGAATCATTCTTTTTCTTTTAGAAATCAAACTTTTAAAAAAGCAATATTTCTAATGTATATTATATAGAAAACATGATACAATGAAGAAAACTAAAGAAAAGGGGTAACAAGATATGAAACAATGGTGGCAAAAAGAAGTGGTATATCAAATATACCCAAAAAGTTTTTATGATAGTAATCATGATGGCATTGGCGATGTGAAAGGTATTATTCAAAAACTGGATTATCTAAAGGAATTAGGTGTGACAATGCTTTGGATATGTCCAATTTATGCATCACCTATGGATGATAATGGATATGATATATCTGATTATTATGCGATTCATCCTCAGTTTGGGACAATGGAGGATGTAGATGAACTGATTCAAAAAGCAAAGGCTATGGGTATCAAAATCATTATGGATTTGGTTGTTAATCATACCAGTGATGAACATCAATGGTTTCAGGAGGCATTAAAGAATCCAGACAGCCCATATCGTGATTTCTACATATTTAAAGAAGGAAAAGATGGTCATGCGCCAACAAACTGGCGTAGTATCTTTGGTGGCAGTGTATGGGAGAGGGTGCCTAATGAAGATAACATGTATTATTTCCATGCATTTCAGAAAAAACAACCAGATTTAAACTGGGAAAATCCAAAGATGCGTCAGGCAATATATGATATGATCAACTGGTGGCTGGATAAAGGGATTGCTGGGTTTCGTGTAGATGCGATTAATTTTATTAAGAAGAATCAGGCATATCCAGATGGTAAAGTGGACGGTGCAGATGGATTATGCAGCTGTATTGATTATAGTCGTAATCAGGAAGGTATTGAGGTTTTCTTTCAGGAGCTACGCAAGAATACCTTTGATCAACATGAATGTATGAGCGTTGCGGAGGCATGTGGTGTACCATATCGACAATTAGCACCATTTATTGATGAAAAAGATGGCTGTTTCTCTATGATGTTTGATTTTAATTATTGTGATTTTGATATTGGAGAGCATGAAGAATGGTTTATCCGCAAGGCATGGACACCAAAGGAATATCGGGATATGTTATTTCTAAGCCAACAGGAAGTGAATGCTTTGGGATGGGTCGCAAGCTTTTTAGAGAACCATGATCAGCCAAGAAGTGTAAATAAGTTAATACCAGTGGATGAAGAACGAAATTACTTTAGTAAGACAATGCTTGCGGCTATGTATTTCTTCTTACGTGGTGTACCATTTATCTATCAGGGACAGGAAATCGGTATGGAAAATGCTTGTCGCCACAGTATAGAAGAATTTGATGATTGCAGCAGTATCAATCAATATCACAGAGCATTAGAAGAAGGTTTTACTGAAAAAGAAGCCCTTCATTTTGTGAATATGCGAAGCAGAGATAATGCAAGAACACCAATGCAGTGGAATGATACAACATATGCAGGATTTAGTGATACAGCACCATGGCTTGCGTTAAATGATAACTATCATATGATTAATGTGGAAAAAGACAGACAAGATGTGCATAGCATTTTTAAGTTCTATCAGGCGATGATTCGACTACGTCAAAATAGTGAATATAGTGATATATTGACATATGGTGATTTTAAAGGAATGAAGTACCAGGATGAAATACTAGCTTATCAAAGAAGTTATGAAGGACATGTTGTAGAGGTTATTTGTAACTATTCAAATACATCGCAAAGTGTGAAGTTGAATGGAGATATTCAGGTGTTATTAAGCAATGATGACAAGATTGATGAAGGGTTGCATTTACGTCCTTATGGATGTGTGGTTGTATCCATCAAATAGAAAACGAGGTGTGAAGGCATGAATCTGGCAAATCAGATTTTAACGGAAGTAAAAAAGGCAGTTGTGGGAAAAGATGAAGTATTAGAGAAAATATTAATGGTGATTTTATCCAAAGGGCATATTCTGCTGGAGGATATCCCAGGTGTTGGCAAGACGACCATTGCGGTAGCATTCAGTAAGGCAATGTCTTTGGAAACAAGAAGAATTCAGTTTACTGTGGATGTTTTACCAAGTGATGTTGTGGGATTTACAAGTATTGATCATGAAACGGGAAAGCTGCGCTTACATCCTGGAGCGGTATTTTGTAATATCTTTCTAGCGGATGAAATCAATCGTACCAGCTCTAAAACACAGGCCGCCTTATTAGAAGTTATGGAAGAAGGCAATATCACAGTAGATGGATATACGCAAAAGGCGAAAGATCCTTTTTGTGTCATTGCGACACAGAATCCTTTTGGTTCTGCGGGAACACAGCTGTTGCCAGAAAGTCAGCTGGATCGTTTTATGATACGTTTAAGTATTGGATATCCCAGCCTTGCGGATGAAAAGGATATATTAAAAAGAAAAAGTGAAAGAGATCCAATGCTGGAGGTACATGCGGCAGCAAGTCGTGAAGATATCATCCAAATGAGCAAAGAGGTAGAACAAGTTTATGTGCATGAAGATATATTAGATTACATTGTTGCGCTGATTGATGCGACAAGACATCATACTTCCATTTTACAAGGTGCCAGTCCCCGTGCAAGTATTTCCTTAATGCAGTTATCAAAGGCCAATGCCTACCTGCATGATCGGGATTATGTTGTGCCAAAGGATGTACAGGATATTTTCTTTGATGTGATTGGACATCGTGTGATCATGGGCACGAGTGCTTCAGAAACCAAAGATGTATTGATGGGAATTCTACATGAAACGAAAATCAAAAAATCGAAATAAAAACGGACTGGCATTTGCCAGAATCCGTTGGCTGTTTCTGTGGCTGGCAGCTTTTGTATTCTACTTTTTCTATCAAAGTTATTTAACCTTATATCTGTTTGTGATTGTAACATGTCTGCCAATCTTGTCACTTCTTTTAATGTTGTATAATTCATCTCGTCTTTATTTGGATTTATCATTTACAAAGCAGGAAATCACACAGAATATGCGTAGTGAATTTATTATGAAAATACAATCAGAGAATACACCTTTTGGTATATTGAAAGTAGATTATCAAATTGAAAACATATTCTATGAAAGTAAAAAGGTATATACAAACAGCTTGTTATGTACATCAAAACAAAAAGTGAAAAAAGCAATTACATTACCATATTGCGGTTGTTATAGTGCAAACATTACGCAGGTTACATTATTTGACATTTTGGGTTTATGGAAGAAGAAATGTAAGTGTGAGGGAAACCGTAAGCTATATGTATTACCCGTTTATAAAGAAGATACTTCACTGATGAAAACGATAAGTGATGGTCTTGAAAAAGAAACAGAAACATGGAAAAAAACTGGACTCATGTCAAATGACAGTTATGAAATACGGGATTATCAGGAAGGTGATTCTTTAAAATATCTACATCATAAAATGAGTTATAAACTGGATAAACCAATGGTACGTCAGTTTGCGTCTTTACAACAGGCGCATATGTTGATGATTTTGGATTTACAAGGCGATATTGATACTGTTGAACAGACATTGCAGACCTTTTATTCTATCGCAAAAACAATGCTTAAGCAGGGGGTAATCATCAAATGTGGATATATGGCAAAACAACATGCCACGATTCAGGAAATCATGACCCCCTTGATGCTGCAACAGGTGATGAAGGAAATTCTTTCTTATCCTAGATCTCAGGAAAAAGGAAACTGGCATACGCAGGAAGATGTTGTTTATCAGATTCATGGTGTGGATTGTCAGAAAATAGAAGATAAGGGGGTTGCTTATGAATAAGAAAAACGTACCTTATGATATGCTGCTGATTCTGTTTGGCATTATTTCTATTTTATTATGTTATGCCTTTGCTTTTCCACTTACGATAGATATTATATTTCTATTTGTTGGCGTGATGGTTGTATTTCTATTATTGTCGTGGATCATCAAAAGTGGCAATAAGAAAGCATTTTATGCCTTTTTGATATTGTTTATTGTGTTTCTGGTAATTACCCGTGATTCGCTGGTCATTGGTTTTCAAAATTTATATAACCAGATGACAGAGGTTTATTCTACTTATGATAACTATTATTTTCAGAAATATAATTTAGATAGATATACCAATTATCAAATGAGTACACAGTGGTGTATATTATCTGTGTTTACCATTTATATTCTTGCAGCATGTATCACCATCTTTGAACACAAAGGATATTTATTGAATTTTTTATTAAGTTTTGTATTATTCATACCTACGATTATGTATCATATACCCCAGAATTTTATTATTGATGCTCTGATCTTTATCTATTGGATTCTGCTTTTCTTTCATCATACGATGCAGAAAAAAGGTGTACAGATACAGCTGAATCAAACATTTATCGTGCGATTGATGATTGTATTACTGTTATTTGTATTTAGTTTTCAATTGGTATATCCACAATCAAAATTCGTGAAAAATGCTGCAATTGAACAGGCAAGACTGGATTTAGAAACCAAATATCGCCAGAAGATTCAAAAAGCATTTAGTGATAAAACAGGGGAAGTTAATTTGAATAACGCCAAAGATCGTTACTATTTTGATACCTTGCAAATGAATCTGTACAGTGAACAGCCGGATGATTATTATATCAAGACCTTTAGTGGTTCTGTTTATGAAGATAATACATGGAAGCTGTTAGAGGAAAGCAGTTATCACGAACGTAATTTAAATTGGCTGGATGTCTTTACATGGTATACAAGAATTCATCAACTTAACCCATCTATGCACAGCAATGAAATATATACATTGAAGATTGAAGATAAACGTGAAGCTAATGATTATGCCCCAATACCATACAATACAGCAGTATTACCAGCTGGCTTTTCTAACCAGTATGATGCTTATGGAATTGGTAAAAAAGATAGTTATATATATGATGTCTGGAATTCATATGAAGCATCTTCATATATTGATATTCCAATGGATTATGTGGCATTTGTGAATGCTGAATATTTACAGGTGCCACCAAATGTAACACGATTCTTTCAGAAAAAAAGTATATATATTAATCTTGAAGGTAATGATGTAAATGAAATCGTGGAGCATGTAAAAGATTATTTATCACACAATACCTCTTATACATTAAAGCCTGGGGCAACACCAACGGATGAAGATTTTGTGACATACTTTTTAGGAACCAATAAAAAGGGATATTGCGTACATTATGCCAGTTCTGCGACTTTGATGCTTCGCTATATGGGAATACCAGCACGTTATGTGGAAGGATTCCATGTGGATAAAACAAAGTTTGATGAAGAAAACGAAGCAGCCATCACAGATCGTGAAGCACATGCATGGGTAGAAATTTTTGACATAAACAAAGGCTGGATACCTGTTGAAGTAACACCTGCTAGTAGCCAGACTTCTACCACAACACAAAAAACAGAGGGCAATGAACAAAATAAGCCACAGAATACACAAAAACAAGAAACACCCAAAGAACAGACGAAGCAGGAAGAGCCTGTAAAAGAAAAAACTGATATGGAAAAAACAAAAGCAATTCATATGAACTGGAATGTGATCTTGTTTGGCTTTAGTACAATTGTTTTGGCAATCCTGATCTTATTGATTCATAAAATACGCTATCACAGATGGATGAAGGCGATGACACAGCGTAATTATAAAGCAGCAGTAAAAGCCTGTGATACATATTATCAAAAATGGATACCATATGGTATGCATATCTCATCCAGAAGTAAAGATATCATTGATAAAGCTAGATATTCTCAACATGATTTAACACAAAAAGAATATCAGGTTGTGTATTCTGAGATGATGAATGGTGTATACAGAATCTATAAATCTTTGAAGTTTTATCAAAAACTTTATTTGATTTTTATTCTTGGTATAAAGTAAAAAAATACAAAGAGTATCCCAATTGAGTTGGGATACTCTTTTAATAAACGATTTCTTCTTTTAAATACTTTTTCAACATATCAATGCATTTCCTTAATTTATTCTCAATTCTAATATTTACAGGATGCAATTGAGCATATGTAATATTACATTCTTTATCAATTATCAGATAAAACGTCGCAAGCCATTCATCATCAATCTTCATGATGACGCTTAATTGATAATGCTTATCCATACATTCTATGCTCACAATCTTTGCGTCAAATAAAAACAAAACAACATCATTAATCTTATCTTTGTTTAGCAACGATGACTTCAGCTTCATAATCTCATCTCTCTTCTGTATTGGACAAGCTTAATCTTAAAAATAAGTGTTTTATGATGGAATTTTAAATAGATATGAAGCAGGATATTAAATCTTTTTATTTTGTTTCATAAATAGTTGAAAAAATCTAATACTATTATAGAGCAATGCACTTCAAAATACAATAAAAATCGGAATATTTTATTCCGTTTTACAGTCTGAAAAGAAGGCCTCTTTTATAATGGTTTTATAGGTGGTGAGCGTGTGAGGTTAGATAGGTTAAGAGAATTACGCCAAGATAGAGATATGAGTTGTGCTAAACTTGCACGAGAGTTGGATATTTCAGAAAGAGTATTACGATATTATGAAAATGGAGATCATACAATGCCATTAGAGATTTTGATTAAAATCGCTGATTATTTTCAAGTATCCACAGATTATCTACTTGGCAGAACAAAAAATAAACGTGTATATAAACATGAACCAATGGACCATGATCGATATCTTTCTGAATGATTTTCATCATAAGACATTGATTCATCTTAAAATAAGAGCCTGCCCAAAATTATGGACAGACTCATTTTCTTATTGTAGTTTTGATTGTGCTTTTGCTTCAAATTTTTCTTTTACAACCACAAAACGATCGTGACTTGCTTTACCAATTATATCTTTCTCATCCTTTGCGATAATTGAAAAACTTACTTTTTTACGATCTACTGCAGTTATTTCTGCAGTAACACTGACCTTCATACCTGCAGGTGTTGCGGCATCATGTGTCGTATTCATCATCACACCCACACTTGTTTCACCTTCATCTAAAAATGGATTTAAACATTCACAAGCGGTATTTTCCATTAATGCTATCATCATAGGTGTGGCATAAACGTTCACAATGCCACTGCCAACATGGCATGCTAATAAATCATCTGTGACAGTTATTTCCTTTGTAAGAACACTCCCGATTTTTATCTCTTTCATAAACTACCTCCATAAGTCTGTTTCATTATATCATAGGAAAAGTTTCGATGTATATGGTGAGAAAAAGAAATTTTAGAAAATAAGATATAGAACAACCCAGCATGTGCATACTATAAGAGAATGGAGGTAATAGATATGTTTTTATATAATGAAAAGCTGCCGATTGATGTGAGAATTGATCGACCTGATCCACAAAGTTATTTTCTGTTAGATTCAACCTTACATGGTACTCATGCGGGATTGACGCAAGCTATGGTATATGTACGACAGGCATTTATGATTCATAATGAAACGTTTTCTAAGATATTGATGCGACTTGCGGCGAAACAGATTACAGATATGGAAATACTTGCTAAACTCATTCATTTAGAACATGGAGAAGATGATCGCTATTATGATGAATCTAATGATGATACACCAGTTTTTGAATATATTATGAGTGATGAGCGAAAAGCAGAAATCATGAAGGAGCATGAAGTTGAGCATCATGTGAATAATGATTTAACAGCAGCGATGATGCGTGATTTAGAATTTGAAAATATGCGAAAAGAGCTGTATGAAGAATTAGATAAAAAACTAAATGATGAAGGCGCAAAAAAAGTATTCGCTCATTTGATTGATAGTACGATGAAATCAATTGATATTTTAAAAAATACGTTAAATATCTTAACAACCCATACAGAATTGAAAGAGTTTGGTGAAGGCGATACCCATGAATCATGGGATTTAGATACCGGAAATTATTTCGATAAACCCAATCCTTATTTCTTATCCCCTGATAAAAAATAAATGGTCCATGGTGACTGTTTATTTTTTTTGTATTATTACCTGGGAAATATTATATATATCAGAAAGTAATTCATGTATAATAGAGTCATGAGAAAGAAAGTCACAAAAGAAAATTATCGATATATGCAAAGAAAAGGTCGGCAGAATTTAAAAGTGCTGCTGATTCTCTTTTATATGTTCTTATTATGTTATAGTGTAATCAATTATTTTATGGTAAAAATGTTATTTGTGCCAAAAGAAAAGGACGCAATGCTGATATTTATGGTGAAAACAATCAGTATGCTTCTCATATGGGGTATTATCATTCGCATGCTTTGGCGCTTTCGTAAGGTTGGAAGGACACTGTTTGCGGCATTTACTATCATTTCTTTATATACACTGGTCGATATGTTACAGGTATTAGAATATCCAATCGTTGATAAAACAGATAATATATTGCGATACTTATTTGCTATATTGCTTGTGTTGAAAACCATTTTAACGTGCAGCTGTATGTTAAAAATGCGCACAGACCCTACAATGCGCTGTATCTGGAGCAGATATATCATCTATGAAGATGCCTTGGATGAAGATGAACAACTACCTAATGATGATGAGGATGAAAATCCTATGCAGGGAATACCATTTCAAAATGATGAAGCGATCCCGTTGATATTACGACTGCCACAGAGAAGCCCTTTGATCATAAGAGCGAAAAAGCGTATACGTATCAATGCATTCCTGCTTGTGATGTTATGCTTTGGTGGATTTCTGTTTTGTTATTTGTTTCTATATCTGATGCATTTAAATAATCGTCATGATGCTGGTATTCCATATATTCAGCGTATGTTGATGCTGTCTACCTTGTATTCTATTTTGATCTGGATGTTTCCTATGGTAACCATGTTTTTCTATCATCGTATCACAAAGCCTTTACTATTTATCGCATGGCTGTGTGAGTTGGTACGTCAGGTGGCAATGCTGCCAGAAATTATTCAGACATGTATATCACAAAAATATTCTATGTTATGTATTGCTTTATTATTGATTATGGAAGCTGCACGATATCTTTGTTTCTATCGCTTAACCATGCGTTTATTAAAAGATCCCTTCATTCATGCCTATTGGTCTGGGCGCTTTAAAACAAAGGAACCATATGAATAAGAAAAACGATTTCATTATGGATGATTGTGTAAGATAATGCTATACTGATAGTAGTAAACAGGAGGATTTTTATAATGAAAATGAATAAATATATTGATCATACATTGTTGAAGGCAGATGCGACGTATGACAAAATAAAAGTGCTTTGTGAAGAAGCAAAAGAGTATGATTTCGCAAGTGTTTGTGTGAATGGATATTGGGTATCAGCCTGTAAGGAATTATTGGCAGGAAGTGATGTTATGGTATGCACTGTCATTGGTTTTCCATTAGGTGCAATGAGCAGCGATGCGAAAGCATTTGAAACAAGAGATGCCATCAATCATGGTGCCAATGAAGTCGATATGGTATTAAATATTGGCGAGATGAAAGCTGGACACTATGATGTTGTACTTGAAGATATAAAAGCGGTTGTAGAAGCGGCGCAGGGACATACAGTAAAGGTGATCTTAGAGAACTGTTTGTTAAGCAAAGAAGAAATCGTAAAGGCATGTAAGCTTTGTGTAGAAGCTGGCGCAGCATTTGTGAAAACCTCCACTGGTTTTTCTACAAGTGGTGCGACTGTAGAAGATGTACGATTAATGAAAGATACAGTAAAAGATGCATGCAAAGTCAAAGCAGCTGGTGGTGTGCGTACATTTGAAGATATGGAAAAAATGATTGAAGCAGGAGCCGATCGTATTGGCACGAGTGCTGGAGTAACACTAATGCAAAGAAAAACAAGTGAAGGCGGATACTAAGGTCAGAAATGACCTTTTTCAATTAGAGGAAACAAATATGGAAAAAAGAGAAGAAGCATTTGATGCAAAACAGATTTATGAGCATTTAAAACAGGCAAGTGTACGCCCTATCATACGCTTTGAAGTTGAAAAGAAAAATGAGATAAGTCCATTTGATATGAAGATTGGTGGTGCATATTATCTTCCAGAAGGTGAGAAGCCACCAGTGAATATAGAAACAGGAAAAGAATTGTATCTATTGGCACAATTAGATTTTTCTAAAATACCGCATATACAGGACTTTCCGCAGAAAGGTATTCTTCAAATATTTATTGCTGGGGATAATGATATGGCAGGTATGAATTGTGATGATCCATTTGATCAAACGACATGGTGTATACGATATTATGAAAATGTGGAACATCCGGATATCCTGAAAGATGTACATCACACCAATTGCGATGATTCAGATATATCACTGCCTTTTTCACCTTCTAATACCTATGCACTAACGCCTTATCTGGATGAACAGGTGATTAGTTTGAGTGATTATCGTTTTAATGATGTTTTAAAAGAAAGCTGTAAAGATATCTTGCCTGAAGATGTCACAAGATATTATGATTTAGATGATGACACTTTGGACCAGCTGTATGATATGTTAGAAACCTGCAATTGTCAGATGGGTGGATATCCTTATTTTACACAATATGATCATCGTGCAGGTATGCCGGAATATGATGTTTTGTTATTTCAATTAGATAGTATAGAAGACATCATGTGGGGAGATTGTGGAGTAGCAAAATTCTTTATGACATGGGAAGCTTTAAGGAAATGTGATTTTTCAGAAGTGATGTATCAGTGGGACTGTTGTTAAGGTACTTTACTTTTATATTGAAATCTGATAAAATTCATTCAAAATGAAAAAAGGAGAGATGATTTATGGATGACCCCCAAGGTTCATCGATCATGGTACAATTATTACTTATCGTTATATTGACGATGATTAACGCATACTTTGCCGCAAGTGAAATGGCAATCGTATCCGTTAGTAAAACAAAGATTCACCGTTTGGTGGAGGAAGGCAATAAGAAAGCGGAGCTGGTAGAAAAACTTCTACAAGAACCAACTGCCTTTTTGTCTACTATTCAGGTGGCAATCACATTAGCAGGTTTCTTTAACTCTGCCAGTGCTGCGACAGGAATTTCCCTTCGCTTTGCGACGGTTTTAAAGCAATGGCAAGTGCCATATGGAGAAACAATCGCAATCGTTGTGATTACTATTTTATTATCCTTTGTGACTTTGATTTTTGGTGAATTGGTACCAAAGCGTATCGCCCTTCAAAATGCAGAGAAATTCTCAATGATGTGTGCGAAGCCAATTGTTGTGGTATCAAAAATCGCATCACCATTTATTAAAATATTGTCATGGTCCACAAAGTTTGTCTTGCGCTTATTTGGTATGCATGATGAAAATGTAGAAGAATCTTTATCACGTGAAGAAATTCGTTCCATGGTAGAAAGTGGACAGGAAAATGGTGTGTTTAATGAAACAGAAACAGAGATGATCAACAGTATCTTTGAATTTGATGATATTCAGGCAGAAGATGTCATGACACCGAGAACAGAGGTTTTTTGTATTGATATCAATGACCCATTAGATTCTTATTTAGATGATTTAATGGAAATGCATTATACACGTATTCCTGTTTATGAAGATACGGTAGATGATATTATTGGTATTCTACATATTAAAGATTTCCTAATAGAAGCACATAAATATCATTATGATTATACAAAAGTGGATATCCGAAAGATTTTAAGAAAACCATATTTTGTATTAGAAACGAAAAATATAGATGAACTGTTTAAAGAAATGCAGAAGAAACGCCAGCATTTAGCAATTCTGGTGGATGAATATGGTGGCTTTTCTGGTATTGCCACAATTGAAGATCTAGTTGAAGAAATCATGGGTGATATCGAGGATGAATATGATGAAATCGAAGAACCCCAGTTAAAGAAACTGGATGAACATACGTATCTGATTGACGGCTTCATGAATGTAGATGATTTAAATGAAGAATTATCTTTAGATTTGGAAAGTGAAGATCATGATACCATTTCAGGCTTCCTGTTGGATTTATTAGGAAAAATTCTGGAAGATGGTTCAAAAACAAGCGTGGATTATAAGAATCTTCATTTTGATATATTAGAAGTAGAAGATAAACATATTGAGAAAATACGATTAATCATTCAACCAGAAGAAAAAACGGAAGAATAACTCTTTTAAGGGTTATTCTTTTTTTGTGAAGAAAAAGTAACTTGCAAATTTTAAATTATGTGATATCCTTAAAAAAAAGGAGGTTATTATGAATCATAAATCTGATGTTGAAGCGTGGGCGACAGCACTGATATTAAAACGTTTGCGTAGCGCAAAGGGTTTAAAACAATATCAATTTGCGGATGAAATACAGATGAGCTTACACAAATACAATCGTATAGAAAACGCAAGAGGAAAGCTGTCACAAGAAGATTTAGAAAAGATTGCAGAGTATTACCAGATGAGTGTAGAGGATTTATTTCTGAAAATTCATAAAGAAATAAAAATCTTGCAAGGTGAAGAAAAAGAATACTTCG
This sequence comes from Absiella sp. AM29-15, assembly GCF_003434225.1. Taxonomy (NCBI): domain Bacteria; kingdom Bacillati; phylum Bacillota; class Erysipelotrichia; order Erysipelotrichales; family Erysipelotrichaceae; genus Amedibacterium; species Absiella sp. AM29-15. Next base: position 142,102 of record NZ_QVFL01000008.1, on the reverse strand, counting down.
CTAAAGAGAAAATAAACTATTTGAAGATCAGAGATGAAAGATATCAAAACAAATGATTTTTTTTGACCATGAAGTTTAGTGTTACGAAAACTATATACAAAAATGTATATTATCACTAAAATCGTATATCTAAAATTTTCTGATAACTCTATAATTTTATCATGAGGTAAAATATGGAAAATTTTGGAGAGTTAATACGTCAAAGATTAAAAGAGCTGAATATGACACAATCGAAGTTAGCTTATAAGCTTGGCGTTAGTAAAAGTCAGATATCGCATTATATCAGTGGGCATAATGAAGTGCCTTTTCAAAATGTCGCAAAGATATGTAAAATATTAAATCTGAATTTAAATAAATTATATGGAATATACGATGGCAGTATGAATGATGATGAAATGCGTATGGTTGAACTGATGAGATATCTAAACGAAGCAAACAGACAAGAGCTTGCTGACTACATGAATTATTTACTTTATAAACAAAGAGAGAAAAATGATTTCCATCAAAATAAGAAATGATTTTTCACTCTTTTTTGATGTATTGGTAAAGTATAAATTTACTTTTATTTTTCTTAGTAACTTATCAAGTTATGTATATATCTTAATCTTTTGGTACATCCTATAATAAAATTGAGGTAGATTAGAATATGAATACAAAAGATTTTGGTAAGCTGATAAGAAAAAAATTAAAAGAAAAAAACATGACACAGGCGAAGCTTGCTGAGAAATTAAATGTCAGTAAAATGCAAGTATCACATTATTTAAATGGGCAAAATGATATCCCTTACCAGAATATGGTGAAAATATGTTCTATATTGAATCTTAATCTGAATGCGTTTTATGGCATATATGACGCAAAGGTTTCTAATCAGGAAATGATGTTGATTGAATTATGCAGAAATCTTAGTGCGGAGGAAATGAATGAAGTGATTTCATTTGCGACATACTTGGCATACAGGCGTAAGAAAACATAATGTTTTTCTTTTCATGTTTCTTCAGAAATCATTTATATGAGAGATATTGATACATTGTCACATTGTCTAGAATTATACAAAAAAACCATTGAAATATTTCAATGGTTTTGTTTTTCAATGGCGCCTTAAACAAGACTCGAACTTGTGACCTGCCGGTTAACAGCCGGATGCTCTACCTACTGAGCTATTAAGGCATCTTTCTGAATGCCTTTTTATAATATCATATCTTTTTCATTTTGACAATATCAAAAATGAATTTTCTTGAAAAATTTATTTGCAGCAGGATGGGATACGTTCTTTAGTATCTTCAAAATAATGAATCAGCTCGATTGCTTCTTCACAGCCTGTTTTATTGATGCGATAATGCATCCATTTTCCATCTTTTTTAGATTCAACGATTCCACTGTCAATCAAAATTTTCATATGATGGGATAAAGTAGACTGACTGATTTGCATTTTATCTAATAACTCACATGCACAATGTTCTCCCTCTTTTAATATTTCAAGAATTTCCACACGATTTTCATCACAGAAAGCCTTGAATATTAACGCAATTCTACGATTATTCATACAACATACTCCTTCCTTGCCCCTTTTTCTATTATAATCATAGAAGAGTAACGATTTTTTGTCAATCATAAAAAAATAATAACAAAATAAAACTTTCTTATGGAAGTCATGTGATAAACGATGGCGCAATAAAGATAAACATGATACAATACACATGCTCATTGAAAAATGATAAGGATAATGGTTCACAATTTAGTGATGAAAAAGGAAGCAGGTGAAAGACCTGCGCGGTCCCGCCGCCGTAATAGGGAGTCTTATTCAATTGTCACTGTATAACTTATGGGAAGACGAATTAAGATGTTGAACTAGAGCCGGAATACTTGCCATTATCTATATGGATGTGATTAACGAGAGATTAAGCACACCATGATTGAGAAAGATAAGAAACTCTTTTCATCATGGTAAAAGAGTTTTTTTATTCAGTATCCTTATCTTTTTCTTGTGTAAGAAAAGAGGAGAAAGAAAATGAAGAAATTAATGAGTATCGCATTTGCGGCAGCACTTGCCTTTGGAAGTTTATGTATGCCAGTAAATGCACAGGAAACAAATGTAGTGAATGAAGCAACAAGCAATCCGATTGATTGGATTGAAGGTAGTTTTACTTCTTTGCAAGACGGTAGTATTCCATTATATACAGGAGATGATGCATTTATCGCATTATCTCAGACAGCTTATGGAATGAATGAGGAACAGCTGCAGAAAAGTGAAGCAAAATTTATTCCTTTAACACAGAAAAAAATAGAAAATCCAAGAGCAACGGCTAATGATGTTGAAAAGATGATTATGCTGGTAGAAGCTTATGGATACGATGCATCCGCATATGAAATGAATGGTAAGATTGTGAATCTTTATGATATGTTATCTGAATTTGAATTATCCTTCACAAACGATTATGTATTTGCATTAGAAGCCTTACATAGTGGAAATTATTCACCTGCAAAGGACAGTAAACTGGATAAAGACCAGTTAATCAAGGATTTGATCGCATTAAGAAATCCAGCAGATCACGCATGGAATTATACTGGAGATTATACAGGGACTTGGGGATCTTCTGATACAGACACGACCACAATGGTATTAACGGCACTAGCGCCATATTATAACCTGCCAGAAAGTGAAACAGGTATTTCTAAGGAAACCAAGGATGCTGTAAAACAGGCAGTCGAAGAAGGCTTTACATATCTAAAAGATTTCCAAGAAGAAAATGGCGCGATGAAAAGTGTTTGGTCAAATGGCAATTCTAACACAACCGCAATGATGATTGTCACTATGGCAGCATATGGAAAAGATATGAATACAGAATTTGTGGTAAATGGTAATACATTGATAGATGGATTAATGAATTTTGCTTTGGAAGATAAAAAAGGTTTTGGTAGTACCGATAAGAATGATTTGGATGGTTATGGTACGGAGCAGGCTGTTCGTGCATTGATTGCTTATAAGAATGCGAAAGTAGGTGTGCCATATTATTTATATCAGGCTGGAGTAAAACTAAATGAAAATCGTTTTCAGGTAAATCAACCAACCGTTGATGAAACGATAAATGAAAAAGATGATGTGAATACACCAGATAAAGAATTACAAAATGGTAATAAACAGGAACCGGTTATCAAAGATACCAGTAAAGGTATGAACAGTTCTTTATTTGTATTGGCATTATGTGCAGGTGCCGGCCTGGTGCTTGTAAGAAAAAAAGCTTAAGAAAGAAGGTAAGGATATGTTGAGCGATAAAAAGAAAAAACGTTACATACAAGGAATATTATTAGGTGTGATAGCCCTCATATCCTTTTCTTTTCTGTTTATATATGCAAAGCAGGATGATAAAAAAACACCTGTTGGTATATCTTCCATAGAGAATAAATTATATCTGGAATCAAAGCATACGGATACAGAAAAGAAATCTTCAAAGGAAGATACAAAAAAGGAAAAGCAAGAAGAAGTAGCATCAGATAAACAAAGTAATAAAGTACCTGATAAACAGAACCCTTCAGAAGATAAAAAAGAAGAAAAGCCTAAACAGGAAACCTCTACACAGAAACCACAAACAAATAAAGGAGAAACACCAGTAAAACAGCCTGAAATTCAGACTGTGACCTTTTCTATTGATATGAAAAATATTTTAGATCATAAAGGTGAAGTAGATCCCCGTTTTCAAAATTTTATACCAGCAGATGGTGTGCTGGTTGCACCTGTAAGTGTAGAAATACAGGATGGTGATACTGTCTATGATCTTCTTTCCAGGGTATGTGAACAACAAGGCATCCCTTTAGATGCAAGCAATGGATATGTAAAATATATAAATAATATAGGAGAATTTGATGCAGGGAAAAGTTCTGGATGGCTGTATGCAGTGAATGGGACAGTTTGTACGATAAGCTGTGCACAGTACAAAGTAAAAGCCGGTGATGTGATAGAGTGGCGTTATACAGTCAAAGTGGGTGATATCTGATGCTTGAGCTGAAACGATATCATCCTTTTGTCATTACCCTATTTGTGTTTACACTAATTGCATGGGATACCATTATTTCACATCCCTTGATTCATATACTTTTGTTTATCATGAGCTGGATATACATACTGGAATTTCCAAATATGAAAGTAAAAAGTATCCTAAAACAAAATATATTTTTGATGATTCTGATGGCAGTCAGCAATCCGTTTTTTCAACATCGTGGTATTTATATCTTATGCTTTATCTGGAATACCCCAATAACGTGGGAATCTATTTTATATGGCCTTGATTTAGGAATTATGCTTGCAGGTATCATGAATTTATTTCGTATATATTCCCATATGATTTATACGGATCAGATTTTGTATATGATCACAAAGATTTCTTGCAATGCCGCAATCTTATGCTCCTTAAGTTTACGTCAATTATCCAGCATCAAAAAACAATATGAGGATATTCGTTATGCAAGAAGTCTGATGATAACGAAGCATAACTGGTTTTCATCTATTAGAGAAAACATTGCGGTTGTATCCATGCTCATTACCTGGTTAATGGAATCAGGTGTAGAAACATCTTTATCTATGCGATCACGTGGCTATGGAGAACGAAAACGCAGTATATATCAAAGATATCCCATAGAGAAAAGAGATCGATGGGTGTTACTTTTTAACGTTGTCTGTATCATTTTGAGTGTGATTGGAATACATGGCATATCTTTCTGGTGGTATCCAAGTTTTTATCAAGAATTATCCATTCTGCAGGCGGCTTTATTTTTTATCGCATGTATAGGTTTATGTGCATTACCATTATGCTTATTTCAAAAGGAGGTGCCGGCATGGGAAGATATCGAATCGATATAGATTCACTTTCTTATATCAACGCAAAACAGCCAGTATTGCATGATATCCATATCACATTACCCATTGACAGCTTTGTGGTGATTGCTGGTAAAAGCGGATGTGGAAAAACAACACTGTTGAGAATGTTGAAAAAACAGCTTCGCCCTAAAATGGATGTAAAAGGAACAATTATATGGGAAAATCAAACAAAGACTTTAATTGAAGAAATGAACGATTTAGAAAGTGCCGCATCCATTGGCTATGTATCCCAGCAGACAGATTTACAGCTTGTAAGTGATCAGGTCTGGCATGAGCTGGCATTTGGATTAGAGAATCTGGGTATGAAAAGTGAAGATATCCACCAACAGCTTGCGGAAGTTGTATCATTTCTAGGATTGGAGGATATTTATCATACTCCTATTTCGCATTTAAGCGGTGGACAGAAGCAAATTGTTCAGCTAGCGGCAGTACTGGCGATGAAACCAAAAGTAATTTTATTAGATGAACCAACCAGTCAGCTGGACCCTATCGCAAAACAGCGATTCTATGATCTTTTGATACGTATTCATAAAGAGTTTGATATTGGAATTATTATGGTAGAGCATCAGTTAGAAAGCCTATTGGATGTATGTGAACGTATAATCTATCTTGAGGAGGGTACGATTGCATATGATGGAAAACCAAATTATTTATGTAAAGGACATATCACTTATGATGCCTTATTACCTTATCCTGCACGTTATATACAGCAGATGTATCCCGAAGAAAAAGAAAATCCAGTGACAGAAAAACAAATGCGTCAAATGATAAAAACGGTAAATATAGCTTTACCAAAAATAAAAGAAGATACAAATACCGTATTACGATGTGAACATGTTTATCTGCGTTATCAAAAAGATAGTCCGGATGTATTGCGTGATTTTTCTGTTGAGGTAAAGGAGCATGAGATTTTATGTTTATTTGGAGGAAATGGCAGTGGGAAAACAACATTCCTAAAAATGTTAGGTAGCAAATATGCGAATAAATTTGGAAAAGTAGATATCAAAAAAAGATTATTATATCTTCCACAAGATCCCAGAATATTATTTGTGAAGGATAGCTTGAAGGAAGAATATGCAATGTTTTCTAATCGTGATACATGGATCAAATGCTTTGACTTGGAAAAGCTGTTACTTATGCATCCTTATGATCTATCAGGAGGAGAGCTACAGCGTGCAGCACTGGCTTTATTATTGATGCATTGTGATGATGAATGTATTTTATTGCTGGATGAGCCAAGCAAGGGCTTAGATATGTATTATCGAGAACAATTAGCGAAGATTTTAAAAACATTAACAGAAAAACATACAATCATTATGGTATCTCATGATGTAGAATTTGCGGCATTATGTGCAGATCGTTGTGGCTTCCTATTTGATGGCACCATCACAGCATTAAAGCCTGTTCGCTCATTTATGATGGATAATAACTTTTATACGACCTATTGGAGAAGATGTACACGTCATCTGACGCCTTGTGCAATCACATATGAGGATATGATATCATGACGCATGTGTGGAAAAGAAGAATAGGTTTTCTGGGATTGCTATGTACATTTATACTTTTTCTTTTATATGGGTTTGAGGAACATTTTTTATTCTATGCTAATCTTGGGGCAATTTGTATCTTGTTTTTATGCTGGAATCAATATGATAAAAGAAGTCCAAGATTAAGTGAACTTGTATTATGTGCATGTATGATCACAATGGCTGTCGCAGGACGTGTTTTATTTTTGTGGGCACCCGGCTTTAAACCACTTACTGGAATCGCCATTATCGCAGGAGCCTTATTAGGCGGTTGGAATGGATTTTTATGTGGCAGTTTATCTGCATTACTGTCGGATTTATTTTTCGGAATCGGTCCATGGACATTTTTTCAAATGCTTGCATGGGGGATCATTGGACTAGGTGCAGGATTCATACATAAATGTTTTAAAAAACGTACCATACGGATCGTTTACGCATTATTTTCTGGAGTATTCTTTAGTGTGTTTATGGATATTTATTCCACAATGGCCGCAGGAAGTTTTGAATTTCAACGCTACATCGCCTTATTGATAACATCATTGCCTTTTATGGTTATTTATATGATTTCAAATGTGTTATTTGTGGAAATATTGTATCCCATTATGCATAAGAAAATTGAAAGAATACGCTTGAAATATGATTTATAAATTTTTAGTTTTTATGTATGAACGAAGAGAAATCATCTAAGATAATAACATATACCGTAATTTTTTTACGGTATGCGTTGAACTTAAAGCAAATATATGAGACAATGAACGAAGAAGATGAGGTGATTTCTTATGTTGGCGCAATTTAAAGTTAAGAATTTTAAGAATTTTAAAACAGAAATAACAGTGGATTTAGAAAGAATAAAAAACTATGAGTTTAATACGGATTGCATAAGGAATGGATTAGTTAATAAAGCTTTGATATATGGGCCAAATGGTTCAGGTAAATCAAATTTAGGACTTGCAGTTTTTGATATTGTTCTACACTTAAGTGATAAAGAAAAAACGATAGCGAAATATATTCCTTATTTGAATTTAGAAAGCGGTATGGATTATGTAGAATTCTATTATAAGTTTAGATTTGATGATCACGATGTTGAATACAAATATCAAAAAAGAAATTATGATGATTTAAAATCTGAAGAAATGTTCATTGATGGGAAGCAAATTTTATCATACGATTATGACAAAGGAAGTGGAGATGTCTTATTACAAGGTACGGAAAATTTAAACAAGACATTGCCAGATTCCAAATTATCATTTGTGAAATATGTGAGTAAAAATAGTGTTTTGGCAAAGAATGTAGAAAATGAAGTATTTATGCGATTTATTCAATTTATTGATGGCATGCTGTTATTTTATAGCTTATCAGATCGCATGTACCAAGGATTTACTCTTGGATCTGAAAGTATATCAAAAGGTATTATTGAATCAGGACATTTAAAAGATTTTGAAAAATTTCTTTCTGAATCCGACATTGAAATGCATCTTATTGAAAAAGAAATCGATGGGGAAAAGAATATCTATGTAAAATATCCTCATGGGGAAGCAAGTTTTTTCAAAGTAGCCTCTACTGGAACAAGTACATTGGCTTTATTTTACTATTGGTATATCAAAATGGAGCAAACCTGTTTTGTGTTTATTGATGAATTTGATGCATTTTATCATTTTGAATTATCTGAAAAAGTAATTAATTCTTTAAAAGTTCTCACAAATACGCAAATAATTCTAACTACCCATAACACGGATTTAATGAATAACGACTTGATGCGCCCTGACTGCTATTTTGAAATTGAAAATGGTGAATGTAATTCATTAGCAAATCGTACGAATAAAGAATTAAGAAAAGCACATAATCTACAGAAAATGTATAAAGCGGGTGCATTTAGTGGAAAACGGTAAAATTGCTATTATCGTAGAAGGTGCAGTTAGGGAACCAATGATTTTTCGTAATATCAACAGGGAATTTTTTGCATTTACTGAAATGGAAATTGTGACTTTATCAGCAAATCAGAATATTTATATGCTATCACAAAGGTTGAAAAATGATGAATTTGATACGGATATTATCGAAGTTATACGTGAGTACGATGACCATATGAGAAAAAAATTAGAAGGTTATACAAGAAGGTCATTTCAAGAAATATATCTATTTTTTGATTTTGATGCGCATACGAATAATCTGAATAAACAGATAAATATGATGGAACAATTGGAAGAAATGATAGATATATTTGATAATGAAACAGAAAATGGCAAGTTATATATTAGTTATCCAATGATTGAAGCGTTAAGAGATATTCCTACTGATGAAATGGGTTGTTTTCAACGATGTGTATTCAAAAATGAAGAATGTAACTCTTATAAGAAAAAATCTTCATATAATATAAAGTTCACTCAATTTAACAAATATGATAAAAGAAGTTGGAATTCTATCATACGATATTATTTAACTAGGTTGAATTGTTTGTTCCCTGAGAAGAATGTTAAAATGATTGAAGAAGCAAAATCTTTATCAACACGTGATATTTTTGAACAACAGTTGGGGTTTTTTTTCAAAAAAGAACTGGTATTCATTCTAAGTGGTATTCCTCAATTTATACTAGATTATTTTGAAATCAGTTTTCTCAATGATTATATTTCAAATATTGATTAAGTCTTGTGATTGCTTTGTTATTTGAATGATGGGTATCCTTAACTGGATACCTTTTTATATATATAATTATTAATATGTTGCTATTAATATATAATAAAATAAGCTGATTTAATTATATATTATAAAATTACTAAAAGGTGCACAAACAATACTAAAAAGTGCAAAGACGAAATGATGGATGAAATAAATACTAATAAAGTAGAAAGAGAGCGCTTTCTTATCACAATATTAAAAAAGGATGTGATACAGCAATTATTTGAAGAATATAAAGATTAATAGTATGGAAAGGAGAAAACTATGTTAAAAAAATTTGCTGCATGTTTTATATCATTCATGATGGCATTTACAGGCACGCTGCCTTTTTCTGTGCATGTATTCGCAGAAGAAGCTACGAATGATGAGGCATATAAAATATATCCTACTGTTCATTCCATAGAATATCAGGATGGTGGATATAACCTTCAAGAAAATGTAAATGTGATTTATGATAAGGAGATTGATGATGCCACAAAAGCTCGAATGAATGAGGTGGCGGCTTTAAAAAATTTAACCATTCAAACATCGGATCAGGCAAAATCTGGTATGACGAATATCTATGTCGGTGTTTATGGTTCTAAAGGCTTCGCTGATGCATATATCCGTCAAAATAATGAAATAGATCCATCATTATTTGAGAAGAATGATGCATACTTTTTGAAAAGCAATCAACAAACAATTGCTATTTTGGGTAAGGATAGTGATTCTGCTTTTTATGGTTTGACAACGTTGTACCATATATTTGCACAAATGGAAAGTTATCACATTAGAAATTTCACAATCAATGATTATGCAGATATTGTCAGTAGAGGCTTTATCGAAGGCTATTATGGTAATCCATGGTCAACACTGGATCGTATAAATTTAATGAATTGGAGTGGATATTATAAATTGAATTCATATTTTTATGCACCAAAGGATGATCTTAAGCATAATAAAATGTGGAGAGAACTATATAGTGATGAAGAAATCAATACAAAAATTAAACCATTAGCCGAGGCAGGAAATGCTTCAAAATGTCGTTTTGTTTTTGCCTTGCATCCATTTCAATCAGACCCTATTCGCTTTAATACAGATGAAAATTATAATGCAGATTTAAAGGTACTACAGGATAAGTTTAAACAAACCATCGAAGTTGGTGTACGTCAAATCGCAATCTTGGCAGATGATGCAGGTAATTCTGGTGCAGAAAACTATACAAGACTTCTAAAAGATATGACAGCATGGTTGAAAGAAATGCAGAAAACCTATCCGGATTTAAAACTTACACTGCCATTTGTAACTGCTGAATATATGCACTATGGGGAAAACTATTATCATGATTTTCCAGACAATGTTCAAATCGTTATGACTGGTGGTAAAGTCTGGGGCGAAGTATCTAATAACTTTACTCAGACCTTCACAAAGAATGCAGGTCGTGGACCATACTTATGGATTAACTGGCCATGTACCGATAATTCTAAAAAACACTTGATTATGGGTGGATATGATACATTCTTAGAACCAGGTGTAAAACCAGATAACATTCAGGGAATTGTATTAAATCCAATGCAGCAATCAGAACCAAGTAAAGTAGCCATCTTTGGTAATGCAGAATATTCATGGAATATCTGGCAATCTAAAGAAAAAGCAAATGAAGCATGGGAAGATTCTTTCTCTTTTGTAGATCATAATAATGCTTTAGCAAACGATGCTTCTAATGCTTTAAAGGAACTGAGTAAACATATGATGAATCAAAATATGGATACAAGGGTAAAACCTTTACAGGAATCTGTAGAATTAAACAAATTGTTAGCGCCATTTAAGGAAAAATTAGATAAACAAAAACCAGTCAGTATCGAAGAAACAAATGCTTTGATTCAAGAATTTGAGAAGCTGGCAAAAGCCTCAAAAACTTACAGAAATCATGCAGGGAATGAAGCTATAAAAGATCAGATGATCTATTGGTTAAACAGTTTTGATGATACAACAGCTGCGGCAATCGCATATTTAAATGGTGTAAAAGCTACATTACAAAATGATACCGCAAGTGTCATGGAGAATATGGCAGCTGGAAAAAAGGCATTTGAAAAATCTAAATCCTATGGTTTCCACTATGTAGATCATACAGAATATGCTGAAGTAGGCGTTCAACATATCGTTCCATTTATCGAATATCTGGATTCATACTTAAGCAAATATACAAAAAGTGCAGTGGATCCATCTATCGTCACAAAGCGCTTTATCACAAGCCGTCAAGATACACCGATAGGAAATATAAATAATGTGTTTGATGGCAATGTAGATACCAGTATAAGTTATCAACATCCAAACCTTATCTATCAGGGAGATTACGTTGGCGCAATGTTCTCTAAAAAGATATCTATCACGTCCATGAAGTTTATTTTGGGCGGTGGAAAGAATCATTTTGAGGAATGTAAGCTTCAATATACACAAGATGGAAAAACGTGGGTAGATTTAAATAATCAAACATATACAGGTGTTTTAAATAAGCTGCAGGAAATATATGTTGAAAATTTAGATATAGAAGCCATGGGTATTCGCTTGATTGCCACCAAAGATAATCTAAATGATGCTTATTTAAATGTGAATGAAATAGAAATCAATGATGAACATGAAAATTCAGATGTATGGGGTTATCATGTAATTAAGTCTTCAAGTTGGAATGTATATGCAGGTAGTGCTGCGGAAAGTGCATTGTATGATGGTAATGACAATACATTTGTGTGGTATTCTGAACCAGGAGATACCACATATGCAGGTGATTATCTTGGATATAATTTTGGTAAAGTCATTGAACTAAAGAGTTTACATTTAGTCGTCGGAAATAATGATGGCGATAAACTTGACAATTATAAAATTGAAACATCAGTAGATGGCAATACATGGGAAAGTGTAGAAGGATATGATAATTATCAGGGTGTCGCAAGTGGAAAAGATGTTTTAGATATTGATTTACATAATACGAAAGCAAAGTATATTCGTGTTGTGAATTTAAAAGATAAAAGGGCATGGTTAAAATTTTCTGAATTTACTGTAAAAGAGAATCAGACAGGGGATTTAAAACATGTATATACAAATATAACAGATAATCATATTTCATCAATAATAACACCACAAAAAGCGGCTTTGAATGATGGTTCGCTCGTATTGAAAAATCAAGAATATATAGGATTACAACTAGATAATATTAAGCATATTACAGATATCCATATCGAACAGATTCCAACCAATGTAGTATTGGAAACTTCTTTAAATGGTATTCAATGGACACCAGTAGAAAATACAAAGGATTCCTTCGATGCGAAATATATCCGTTTAAGAAATACGAAAGATACCGTAACAATGGAATTAAAAGATTTTTATGTAACATTGTATACAGCTCCTAAAGCAAAATTATTAGAATGCAATACACCAATTGCAGGTGGATGGGGACCAGCTGAAGATATGCGTTCTTTAGGCAATGATTTTAACATATTCGATCAGAATATAAATACAGGCGCAGAAATCGGCGGTTTTCCACAAGCTGGACAATATGCAATCTTTGATTTAGGGCAAACATATGATATTCATGATTTCCGTTACTATGTTGTGGAAACACAGCCAAACTACCTGCGGGATGGTGTTTTTGAAATCGCTGCAGCTCCTGATGCAAAGGATGATGAATGGACAGAATTATTGAGCGTTGGGGATGGCAAAGAAAATACAGAGCCAGAAGATGCCAGCAATACTGCCAAGAATTATTCTGAATTAACACATGACAGCAGTCATCCGGGCAATATGTATAAAGAAGCAACCAATCTGCAGGCATCAGGTCGTTATCTTCGTTTACGTTTTACAGCCTCCAATAACCATCGTGCAGTATACATGAATGAATTATTGATCAATGGTGGAGTTTATGTATCACCAGAAAATAACAGAGATGTTGTAGCAAGCGTAGTTGAAGAAAAAGGTAAAATCCCAAGCAATATGTTTGATGGTAATTTATCTACCACATACAAGCCAAGTGAAAAAAATGGTGAATTTACCTATCGTTTATCAAAACCTGAAAATGTAAAAACCATTCGTATTGTACAATCTGGTGAAATGTCAAATGCTGTTGTGCGTGCGATACTTGCTAATAAAAATGATTTGAGTAAAACGACAACTGTAACACTAGGAACATTGAACCTGCCATTAAATGAATTTGTTATTCCAGATGATCAGTATCTTTTAAGTATACAGGTACAATGGACAGACAAACTTCCGGAAATATCTGAAATGTTAACATTAGATAAAACAGAGGCTATTGATAAAACAGAACTGCAAAAAGTACTACAGGTACCTTTAAATGAGACGTGGACATCTGACACAAAACAAAAATTTGAAGATGCTAAAGCAAATGCTAGCGCAATATATGAAAATACATATGTATCTCAAAATAGTATTGATATGGCTGTCAATGCATTACAAAGTGTAATAAAAAATGCATTGATTCAGGCAGATACAACGGCCTTAAAAGCTTATGTCAAAGAAGAAAAACCATTTATGATAGATGATGTACAAGTCTATACAGGAACATCTTATGATCGTTATAAATCAGCATTAAACAATATCAAAGATGCTTTAAATGATGAAAAGAATATCAGTGAAGAGGATGCGCAAATATTGGAAACAGCAATCAAAGATGCGAAAGAACATCTGGTGTATTCTACCATGCAATCAGAATTAGCAGAGAATACATTAGTGAATGATGAAGGAAAGTTTATAGAAGCAAATTATTCTGTTGTGACTTACCAAGCATATCAAAAAGCTAAAGAAGATATGACAAATGATATTCAAAACAGTACAGATCCAGTCAATATGGCTAAGGCAAGAACTGCATATAAAGAAAGCGTTAATCAGCTTGCGGATATCACAGAACTACAAAATCTACATCATGATTTCAATAATTTGAATAAAGATTTATATGAAGCAACAACATATCAGGCATATGAAAAAGCAGTCAATGAAACAAAAGAACTGTTTAACACAGGAACCATTGATACTGTAAAGAAAGCAATTGATCGTTTACAGGAAGCAAAAGCAGGACTATTGTTTAAGGATAATGCAATGATGATAGATATGATCAAAGAATTAGAGAAAATTAGTCCAGCGGATTATACAAAAGCTTCATTTGAAGTATTAAGCAATGAAATTGAACTTGCAAAAGCTGATGTGAATAATTCTAATGCTGATATTATCCAGGCACATATTCAAAAGTTAAAAGAAGCACAAAAACAATTGGTGGATATCAGAAATTATCTACATGCTGTAGAAACAACAACAGCTTATCAAAAAGCAGATTATACGAAAGATTCCTTTAATGCTTTACAAAAAGTATTGCATGACACTGCAATCGTTAAGCAGAAAGCAACAGCTGCAGAAGTAGAAAAAGCATGTCAGGATATCCAGAATGCATTAAAAGCATTAGATCCTTTAGCAAAAGATTTAGAATCTTATCGTACAGCTCTAACAAAAGAAAAAGCGGATGTTTATACAGAAAGTACATATCAATTATATGCACAAGCTTATCAAAAACTTATGGCACTTGATGCAGAGAATACAAATATTATAACGTTCTTAAACGCAAAAGATGCTTATGAAACTGCTTATTCTAATCTGGCATTTAAACAGGCAGATTATCAAAAAGTAGATGCCGCAATACAAAAAGTTCCAACAAATTTAAGTGTTTACACAAAACAAAGTGTCGCAGCTTTACAAAAAGCAATCGATGCTGTACATTATGGATATATGATTCAGGATCAAAACAAGGTAGATCATTTCGCAGAAAGTATAGAAAGTGCTGTAAAAGGCTTGGTTTACCTGGATGGCGATTATACCAAAGTACATCAATTAATGGATCAGGTACCATCTGATTTAAATAACTATACAAGTGATTCTGTAAAATATCTAAAGAGTGTAATCCATGATATTGATTATCATAAAAATATTCTGGAACAGAATCAAATTGATGCTTATGCAAAAAATCTACAAAAAGCAATCAACAATCTTGAAGTAAAAACAGATGTACAGAATACACCTGATACTTCAGATCACAGTAATCCATGGATGGCATTTATGGCATTGTTAATTAGTGGTGGCGTATGTATCGGTTTATGGAAAAGAAATAAAAAACACGCATAAGTTATAAAAGGCTTAATTGGATAATTATTCCATAATTAAGCCTTTTTTTATGTTTAATAAGCGAGAAAAGGGGAAAACTATCTTATGGATTAGTTTTGGCTAACATAATGGTTGACAGCATAAAACAGGATATGGTAATATCTTAAAGCATTAGCTTAAGCTAACTTATTAGGAGGACATATGAAAAAGACAATATTTACATTATGTATGATGATTTCTTTATTAACATTAACTGCGTGTGGCAGTACAAATAACCATTCTAATACAGAAATGATAACAGTAAAAGATGTAAGAGGCGAAGTTGAAATACCAAAAGAAGCCAAACGA
Source organism: Absiella sp. AM29-15 (assembly GCF_003434225.1). Classification (NCBI taxonomy): domain Bacteria; kingdom Bacillati; phylum Bacillota; class Erysipelotrichia; order Erysipelotrichales; family Erysipelotrichaceae; genus Amedibacterium; species Absiella sp. AM29-15. Next base: position 126,532 of record NZ_QVFL01000008.1, on the reverse strand, counting down.
ATAGTAGATTTAAGTGGAAATAGTGATATTCTATCTATCCTTGGATATCAGGTAATTGGCACAGCGAATAGCGATGCCTATGATTATACGAAGTTTCCAAGTTACCTAAAAGATACTTTAAAAGGCGCAAAGATTCTTGGATACAGTATGCAGGATACCATGGATATTGAGGCAGTGATGAATTTAGAACCAGATGTCATTGTGATTTCTACCGTACAAGAAAAAATGTATGAACAATTAACAAAAATTGCACCTACGATTATGATTCAAAATGAAGCCTTGGATTGGAAAGAAAATATTCATCACATGGCGGAAATCTTCCAGCGTACAAAACAGGCAGAAACTTGGTTATCTGCTTATGAAACAAAAGTAGAAAAACTATCTCAAAGCATCAAAAATAAATATGGAAAAGATACCAGTTATCTATCATTTCTTGCAAGTGGTGGACAGTTCTTTGTGTTCTCTGATGCTGGATTTGGAGATGTGCTATATAACGATTTAGGCCTTGCAAAACCAGAAGGCATGCCAAAACAAAGTGATATATCTTTACCAGTTGTGACTTATGAAGGTTTGGCTGAAATTGATGCGGATTACATCTTTTTGATCACAACGGATGAAATGCAGAAAGAACTAGAAAACAACCGTGTCTGGAATAATCTACCAGCAGTAAAAAATAAACATGTGATCACACTTCCATCCTCACCATATTTCAATCAAGGATACAGTCCTATTGGACGTGAAAAATTATTAGATGAAATTGAAGGGATGCTAAATGAAGCAAAATAAAAGATTTTGGATATGTATCCTGATATCGATCTTCTTATTGATCACTGGTACTTATCTTGCCTTAAAATCAGGCGCTAAAACCATGAATCAGGAAACGATATGGAATGCTTTATTCCATTATGAAGATGTGTTAGATCATCAATTGATTCGGGATGTCCGTTTGCCACGGGTAATTGCTACTATTTTGGTCGGAGGACTATTGGGAATATGTGGTGCGATGATGCAGGCAGTAACACGCAATCCAATCGCAGAGCCATCCATTCTTGGCATATCACAGGGGGCGACGCTGGCGATTAGTCTGTTATATATCCATGCAGCATGGGTAACGACAAACAATATCGTAATTGCATCTTTCATTGGCGCTTTATTAAGTGGCTTGCTTGTGATGTTCACTATGAAGAATCCTTCTCGTACATCTATGGGAAAACTATTGTTAGCCGGAACAGCCCTCAGTACATTTTTCCTATCCCTTTCCACGGTGATTTCCTTACTCACAAACAATTCACAAATGATTGCTTTTCTGGTTGGGGGCGGTTTTCGTAATACCGGCTGGCATCATGTCATACAATTAATAATCGCTACAACGATTGGTATGATCTGCGCAATGTTGTTATCCACAAAAATCAATGTATTATCCCTAGGGGATGATGTATGCATCTCTTTAGGTGAAAAGCCATCTCATATTCGCTTTTTTACACTATTGTTGATTATTCCCATAAGTGCGATCTGCGTCGCAGTTGCGAAAAATATCAGCTTTGTTGGGCTTATCATACCACAGGTGATATCACGTATCATAAAAAAAGATATGCGTTTTCTATTACCTTTAAGTTTTTTGGCAGGTGGAGTTTTACTGGTATTTGCGGATATATTAGCACGCATGCTGTTAAGTCCCTATGAAACACCAATTGGTATCTTTACATCTTTAATGGGGATTCCATTCTTTCTATATCTTGTTAGAAAGGAGCGAAGCCAATGAAGAAGAAAATAAAATACACATGGATCATCTTGTCTGTAATCTTATTGATTACGATTGTTTTATCCCTTGGCTGGGGAAGCTACCAAATAGCGTTTTCAGATATATGGAAAATACTTATCGGACAAGGTACTAAAATGCAGAATATTGCAGTATTTACCTTACGATTACCAAGAATAATAACAGCAATGCTGGTAGCTACAGCCTTATCTATCGCAGGTGCATTACTTCAAGGTATCACGAAAAATGATTTGGCAGATGCAGGTATCATAGGTATCAATGCCGGCGCATCCCTTGCTGTTGTGTTATTTATCTTTTCCCAGGGAAGCTTATATTATCAGGCAATGGGAAATGCATCCATCATGATATTGCCAATCATCGCATTGCTAGGTGCCTTTCTATCCGCAGGATTGATTTATTTCATATCTTCCTCACGTGGCCTTCATCCACAAAGATTGTTATTAACTGGGATTGGTGTGAATATCGCCATCAATGCCTGTATTATGTTTCTAACATTTCAAGGCAGTACACAGGATTATAACCGTGTATTGGTTTGGACAAGTGGAAGCTTATGGGGAAGTGGATGGATATATGCATTATCTATTTTACCAATTGTGATAATTGTGACAGGACTTGTCATGTATCATCATAAGACATTAGATATCTTACAGTTGAAAGATGAGCTTGCGATTAGTTTAGGAGTTTCTGTGGAAAAAGAACGAAAGCGATTCTTATGTTATGCAATCATACTTGCAGGAGGTGCAACAGCTGTCGCAGGAAATATCAGCTTTTTAGGATTGTTGGGTCCTCATATCGCAAAATCCATGGTTGGCACAAAGCATAAACATTATCTTCCTGTGTCCATACTGATTTCTATGATCATCATTGTTGTCGCAGACAGTGTATCCAGAAATTTGTTTTCCCCAATAGAAATACCAGCAGGTATTACCATATCATTGATTGGTGTGCCTTACTTTATATATTTGATGTTAAAGGAGAAGTCATTATGAATGCAATTTCTGTAAAATCATTAACAGCCGGATATGAGCATCGTATAATTTTAGAAGATATTCATGTGGATATACCAGAAGGAAAAATCACTGTGATGATTGGTCCTAACGGATGTGGAAAATCCACACTTCTAAAAAACATTGCCCGTATCCAGAAGCCTAAAAAAGGTCAGGTTTTCTTATATCAAGAGGATATGCAGAAAATGCATTCTAAGCAGATTGCGAAAAAACTAGCAATGCTGCCCCAAAGTCCTGTCACACCAACAGGATTATTAGTAAAAGAATTAGTAGCTTATGGGCGATTTCCATATCAAAAACCTTTAGGCTCACTATCAAAAGAAGATTATGAAATTATCAACTGGGCAATGAAGGAAACAGGTGTATATGATCAAAGAGAACAATTTGTGGAAAACTTATCCGGCGGACAACGCCAGCGAGTATGGATTGCCATGGCATTAGCACAACAAGGAGATATACTGGTATTAGATGAACCTACAACCTATCTCGATATATCTTATCAATTAGAAATATTAGAACTATTGAAAACACTCAATCAAAAAAAGAAACAAACCATTATTATGGTACTCCATGAATTACAGCTTGCATGTCGCTATGCTGATCATATCATCGGAATGAAAGAAGGTAAAATCGTATTTGAAGGTCATCCAAAAGAAGTAATTAATGAAGCACATTTGCAAGAATTATATGGAATCAAAGCACAGCTTCATTACGATAAAGATAAAAATTATCCTGTGATTATGGATTATCATATTTAGAGTCAATCAACAAGGATTTCCTTAGATTGACTTTTTTAATAGTATTATCTTATGTATTTCTCACAAAAATGTTAGATACAAGTAAGCAAACATACTTTATAATTATAGTAGAGGGTGATAATATGCGGATAATGATAATTGAAGATAATCGAGTATTAGGAAATGAGATAAAGCTTTATTGTGAAAAATGGGGACTAGAAGTCGTATGCGCCACAAAATTTCATGACTTATGCAAAGAGGTAGAGGTGCTACAACCACATTTGATTTTATTAGATATCAATTTGCCATATTTTGACGGCTTTTACTGGTGTGAAAAAATACGTAAAAATTCCACAGTTCCAATTTTATTTATATCTAGCAGAGATGGCAATCAGGATAAAATCATGGCCATCACAACTGGCGGGGATGACTATATCCAAAAACCATTTGCGTTAGATTATCTCATGGCAAAAATTCAGGCAATGCTAAGAAGAACCTATGAATATCAGGACCATGTACAGATGCAGTTATCCAATGATCTGCAGTATGATTTCTCACAGGGGCTTTTACGTTATCATCATGAAGTGATTGAATTAACAAAGATGGAAAACCGTATACTTGCGATTCTTTTAAAGAGTAGAGGGAAAATCGTTAGTCGTGAAGAATTGATGATGCAGATATGGAGTACAGATGAATTTATTTCTGATGGCTCTTTAACAACCAGTATCTCACGCTTAAAATCAAAGATACGACAGGAAACTGGTGTTGAGGATATCATTATCACAAAGAAAGGACAAGGATATTTAATACCATGAAATCATATATTAAACAAAAATGGATGTTGTTACTTGGCATTGTGATTGTCTGGATGATGAATCATGTGTATTATGTTTATTTGAGTCCTGTGCATATTCAACAAAGTGATATATATTATATGGATTTTTTAATAGCAATCATAATCTTAGGACTTATAGTTATTGATTATTATAGAACATGGAAACATCATAAAGAAATCGATGACCTTTTAGAATGTCAGGAGTATATCGTTTGTGATGATTTACACCAGCCTTTATATGATCATGAGGCGTTATTTATACATAATGAACAGATTTATCATCAGGATATTGAAGACAGCTATCAAAAACTTTGCGAATTACAGGAGTATATTTCCCGCTGGTCACATGAGATAAAATTGCCACTTGCCGCACTTCATATGATGAATGAGCGAAATGATGATGTCACATTGCGTATGGAAATCAAGGAACAGTGTGAAAAGATGGAACAATTATTACATACGATGCTGACAGGCTGTAAAACATGGAATTCTCATTATGACAAAAAGATAGAATTGTTAAGTTTAAAAGGAATTGTGGATAAAAGTATTCGCCATCAATCGTTTTTTCTAATCAAAGAACATTTTGAAATTGATAATCAAATAACGGATGAAAAGGTGTTAAGCGATGAACAATGGCTGGTCTATATGTTAGATCAAATCATTCATAATGCAATAAAATATCACAAGGAGCAACCAAAGTTATCTTTATATACAGAAATGAAAGGAAATCGTACGATTTTACATATTCGTGATAATGGAATCGGGATATGTAAAGAAGATATATTAAGTGTTTTTGAAAAGGGATATACAGGTAATAATGTTAGAAATGGTGAATATAAATCCACAGGAATGGGACTATACTTTGTAAGACAAATTGCCCGTATGTTAGAACATCAGATTGAAATAGTATCCATACCTCAGGAGTATACAGATGTATGTATTATTTTTGATCATCATCTTGATTTTTTCAATATTACTGAATTGTAAGGATATCATGGTATCTGTAAGGTGGATGAAAGGATTTTGGCTTTCATCTAAGGTATGCTATAGGTGTCAAGGAGGTATCAGTAAATGAAAGAAATCATGCAGGTAAAAAATATTAGTAAGGAATATGGCAAAAAAGGAGTCAAAACAAGGGTATTAAACAATGTGAGCTTAGAGATTTATGAAGGGGATTTTATCGCAATTATGGGACCAAGTGGTGCTGGGAAAAGTACACTTCTGAATTTATTAAGTACCATTGATAAGCCAACACATGGCTCTATCCTTATGGAAGGTGTGGATATCACAAAAATTAAAAATGATAAATTGAGTAATATCAGAAAGAAGCATATCGGATTTATTTTTCAAGATTATAACTTATTGGACAATATGACATTGATGGATAACATTGCACTGCCACTTTCCATTAATGGGAAAAATCCTAAACAAATTGTGGAAAAAGTTAAACAGTTGGCGGATTTATTTGGCATCAAAGAGCATTTAGAGAAGTATCCATACCAATTAAGTGGTGGACAGAAACAAAGAGGTGCTGCGGCCAGAGCTTTGATCAGTGATCCGGATATCGTGTTTGCGGATGAACCAACCGGAGCACTTGATTCTAAATCTAGTAAAGAACTGTTGATGAGTTTGAAGAAAATTAATGAACAAAAGAATGCGACAATTTTAATGGTTACACATGATGCCTTTTCCGCAAGTTATGCCAAACAGGTATATTTATTAAAGGATGGGGAAATTTCATGTAAGTTGAATGCAGGCGATTCCCGTAAAGAATTCTATGATCGTATCTTACAACTAATGGCATCCTTAGGAGGTGAGTAGCATGCGTGTCATGCGATTAAGTCTTCAAAATCTGAAGCGAAATTTTACTTCTTATCTGGCTTTTATATTCTCTTTATCCTTTTGCAGCTTTATTTTATATAACTTTTTAAATCTTATGGATTCAGGAGCATTGGATATCCTGGGTAAAAAAAATCAGGAATTCAGTGAAATCATCATTGCGGCAATCTCTGTTGTATTGGTATTCTTTGTTTTCTGTTTCATATGGTATGCTTCTAATGTATTCCTTGGGCAACGAAAAAAGGAAATGGGTACCTTTATCTTTATGGGTTTAGATAACAAACAATTAGGTAAAATGTATTTCTTTGAAATGATGATGGTAGGTATGATATCCATTGCTTCAGGGATTTTGGCAGGTATTGCCTTTTCAAAACTGTTTGGTATGTTGTTTTTTAAATTAAGTGATATTGAAGCATCTATTCCTTTTGATTTTCAATTTATCACGGCAATAAAAACCGCTTTGATCTTTCTGGTATTGTATGCGTTTTTGATGGGAAAAGGATATTTTAATATCGTACGCACCAGTGTAAAAGATATGCTTTCCGCAAACAGACAAAGTGAATTTAAGAAAGCCAATGGCTTTATGACTTTTTTTAAGGCATGGATATCTTTACTGATATTGTGTGCTGGATACTATTTTGCATTACAGATTGGAGATATATCAAGCTTCATTTACATGCTTTTAGCGACTGTTTTTGTAATCGTTGGTATCTATGGTTTATATGATTCCCTAATGCCCTTTGTCCTTACAAAGCTTTCTGATAAGAAAACGTTTCTATATAAAAAAGAACGAAATTTGTGGATCAATCATTTGATTTTTCGTGTGAAAAAGAATTATCGTACCTATGCCATTGTCACCATTATGATGTTATGCTGTGTGAGTGCATTGGGCGCTGGTCTTGCGATGAAACAACGCTATGATGCAATGAATCATTCTCAATCTCAATATGTATATTCATTTATGGGTGATCAAATACCAATTGATAAAATCAATCAAACGATTGAAAAAAATAATACGATGAAACAGAAAGCATCGATTCCATTCTTTTTCCATCAATATCGTGTTGAGAAATATACAAATGATCAGCTTGCTTTTGTGGTATCCTATTCAGATTATATCAATTTCTGTAAAGAAGCCGGGTTAACACCATTAAAAGCAAAGCCACAGGACTTAGAAGCAATAGAGCTTCATAAAAAATACCTAATATCTTTGTCAGATGATACATTGGGAAGTGTTCCTATAGATCAAAAAGAATTAAAGATTATTGCGGCTGAGGATACAGCTTACTTTGGTATGATGCAATATAATATGAATGCATTGATTGTAAATGATAAAACTTTTGCGTCACTTTCAAAAGGTAAAATGATGATGGATTTATATGTGGTAAACATTACGGATCAAAAAAATTATAAGGCAGGTATTGAAGAGCTTAAAGCATTCAATAGTGAGCATACACAAGTGATGATCGCAGATTTAGATAGTGGAGAAATTGTCTTTATCCGTGTTATTTATTCCTTATGTATCTTCATGTTTGCGGTATTTGCGTTCTCTTGCGGCGGGGTATTGTTTATGAAAACTTATAATGATGCTAGTGATGATCGCCAGCGATATATTATATTGAAAAATGTAGGTATCTCTAAACGCAGTATGCATCATGCAATTCAAAAGGAAGTAGCATTCACATATATTCTGCCAATTGCGATAACGGCATTCTCCAGTTATTTTATTATGAGTGCTTTACAGAATCTGATGAAAAGTGATCCTTTACGATTGATCACAATAATCAGTATTTCAGTTTTAGCAGTATTATTTTTCATTCTATATATCATTTCAGTGAAATCATTTGAGAAACGCTGTGAAATAGATTAATAGGATACAAACAAAAACAGGGCATGTGGCATGTCCTGTTATTCATATCGTTTTGCACATACGATGATGGGAATAAAAAATGTTGATAATACGATGATACAGATCATCGTTTTTTGTGTAATTAGGATATCTGAAAATGAAGTGTTTAAAGATATTCCAAAAAAGAAAGGGCAAATGATCATCATGAGGATGGACCAGATGACAATCGTCATACTGATGCGAAACCAGTTATTATTGTTGAAATGAATACCTGGCATATTCATACGCATGATACCGGTGGATATAAAATGTATTTGATTTTTATCATAATAATCCGGAAGCTGTTTTGGTGTGAAAAATACGAAGTAGCCTCCCATGACAATCGCAATCACAATATAGGTAAAATAATCTATCCGTTGTAAAGTATCCATGGTATATATATGTATCAAATACGCTGTAGCAAGTAGGCAAAAGGCAGTTGTGAGTATATAAATCATACGCCAATGCTTTCGCTTACTTTGGGAAATCTGTTTGATTTTCTGAATAACTTCATCATCCTGTTTAGAATCAAGAAGCTTTCCTTCCAATAATTCATTTACGCTTACATCTAATATATCCGCAAGTGGCTGGATCAACGATATATCAAATAAACAAATATTACGTTCCCATTTACTGATGGCTTTATCTGATACATAAAGTTTTTCCGCAAGTTGTTTTTGTGTAAGTCCCTTTGCTTTTCTTCGTTCTGCGATAAAATTTCCAATGTCTTTATGCTCCATTTGTGCACCTCCTGATATCAGTATACAGAGGTTTTCTTTTTATTGCACTCGACCTGTGGTAGAATCACTATCATCTTCCAGATTTTCGATTCTATGAGGATACATATTCCAATATTTTTGATAAACGAAATCACTTCCATCAAAGTTCATTTGATACATACGAAAGTTTACATCTATATCTTTTGGCATCCAGTGTTCTGTATACGTATAACAATACTTCATGCCAATCGCTTTCATCACATGACCACTTCTTGGATTCAAGACATCATGTGTCGCTGTGATATAAGGAATATTTGTTGTTTTCAACATTTCTATAAAAGCGTTTGCGGCTTCTGAAACGATGCCTTGACGCCAGAATTCTTTGCGTAATGCATAACCAAAATCAAAGCTGTCACCATCACCAACATGAATATATCCAATGGGCTTGTTGTCATCTTTTAAACAGATCGCATAGCGAAAGCCTTCCCCCTGATAATCTAAATAAAAGCTCTTTAAATATTTCTTTGTTTCTTCAAAACTTTTAAAAGGAAACCAAGGTAAAAAAGTATTTACTTCTTTATCTTTCATAATTTCAAATAAAGCTTCTGTGTCTTGTTCATGAAATGGGCGTAAAATTAATCGTTTTGTTTCTATCATAAAAATTCTCCTAAAGTTGATATAATGTACGATATTTATTCATTAAATAATCGATGTAGTATTGGGCACGAAAGGTGTCACCTGTTGCTTGTTTTAAAACTTCATTAGCGTTTTGATAGGCACCAACATAGTGGATATTGTCTTTTAACCATGCCGCGATTTTATCAAATTGATTGTTTCTTAAATAATCTGCCACTGGCAGCTGTTTTTCCATAGCACTATAAAACTGTGCTGCATAAGCACTTCCTAAGGCGTATGTTGGAAAATATCCAAAATTGCCACCGCCCCAGTGCATATCCTGTAAAATTCCTTCACGATGATTACGTGGACGAAGCCCCAGATATTTTTCATATTTATCATTCCACATGGTTTCTAACTGATCAAGAGGAATAGAACCATTGAAAATTTCTTTTTCTAATTCATAACGAATTAAAATATGTAATGGATAGGTCAATTCATCTGCTTCTGTTCGTATAAAAGAAGGTCGTGTAATATTGATCATACGCATGAAATCTTCAAAGGATACATGAGAAAGTTGTTTTGGGAAATAGCTTTGAAGGATAGGGTATTGTACCTGCCAGAAAGCTGGATGACGCCCGATATGATTTTCCATAAAGCGGGATTGACTTTCATGCATAGCGTAACCAATATTATCTTTTAAAGCAGTTCCATCATATTCTGGTTTTACCTGTAACGAATATAAAGCATGACCATATTCATGCATTGTGGAAAAGATGCCAGACATAACATCATGTTCATAATAATGTGTGGTAATACGTGCCTCATTCTCACTAAAGAAATCAGTAAATGGATGTTCCGTTAATCCCATAATGCATTTTTCTCGATCTATTCCTAAATAATCTAGTAATTGCGCATTGTATTTTGCCTGTTGATCAATATCAAAACTTTGATGTAATACGGAATCATCGATCTGTTCCTTCTGTTCATTAATTTTTTTGATGAAAGGTACCAGTTGTTCTTTGATGGAATTAAAAAATGCATCATATTGTTTCACATTCATCCCATCTTCGTAGCGATCTAATAAATAATCATAGTCTGTACTTTCTTTTTGTACATACGTCAGTGCTTCTTTTTGTTTTAGAATCACATCTTTTAAATAAGGTGCGAAAGATGCATAATCATCCTGATCTTTTGCGATATGCCATGCGGCTTCACTGTCGTTGATGCTTTTCTGCATTGCGACATATACATCTTTTGGCAATACCCGATCATATTCCATACCTTTTAGAAACAACGTGATTTCTCTTTTTTCTTCTGTGTCATTTGTGATTTTTCCTAATTCTTCAATCATCGCAAGAGCTTCCTTATCGGTTGCCTTACTGAATGCTTCACCACTTAAATATGCCATTGCTTCATTACGTTTGGCAATTCCTTTCTTTGGCGCAATCGTTGCGATATCATAATACATTGTACTCAATGCGAGTGTGTAGGCCTTTTGGATATCCTTATATTCTTGAAAAGCTTTTCTTAATGTTTCTACCATAATGTTCACCTCTATGCGAATATTGTAACATATCTGCTTTCATTTTTCGTCCCTTTATGCTATGATTACCATGGAAATCACGGGAGCTGGTATGACCGGCTGAGAGGAAGTTGAAAACTTCGACCGATACCTGATTTGGATAATGCCAACGTAGGGAATAATCATTAGTTATTGGAATATTCTCATGTTGGGGATATTCTTTTTTTTGGAGGGTCTATGATAAAAGGATGTATTTTTGATTTAGATGGCACACTGTTAGATAGTATGCATGTATGGGATGATTTTGCATTTTCTTATTTAATCAGTAAAGGAATACAGACAAATGAAAATTTAGATGAAGTATTTTCTACTTTACGCATGGAAGAAGCAGTCGCATATCTTCAAAAACATTATGTACAAAAGGAATCATTAGAGACAGTGCGTGATGAAGTTTATGCTTTATTGAAAAAACGATATATCCATATGGAGTTAAAACCTGGTGTAAAGGAATGCATACAGAAGCTTTCTACAATGCCAGTGACTTTATGTGTATTAAGTGCCAATCATAAAGAAGTGTGTGAAACAGCCTTGAAAAAACATGGACTATCAAATAAATTCTCCTATATCTTAAGTTGTGAAGATATCCATTTATCCAAAGATGATCCGGCTTGTTTCTATTACGCCTGTGAAAAGATGCAATTAAAACCAGCGGAGTGTGTCGTCATTGAAGATGCATTGCACGCTGTATCAGGTGCAAAAAAAGCAGGATGCTATGTGGTAGCCGTGAAAGAAAAAAGCCAGCAGAAAGATGAAGAAAAAATCAGAAGGATGGCAGATGCATACATAGAGGATATGCAGGAACTGGAGGAGGTATTATGCAGAAAGTTTTAACAATTGCAGGCACAGACCCAAGTGGTGGGGCAGGGGCACAGGCAGATTTAAAGACCTTTATGGCACATAAGGTATATGGGATGAGTGTGATCACCGCATTAGTTGCGCAAAATACATGTGGTGTACGTGATATTATGAATGTAACACCTGCCTTTTTAAAGGAACAGTTTGATTGTGTATTTGAAGATATTTTCCCAGATGCAGTAAAAATCGGGATGGTATCACAACCGGAATTAATCGAAGTCATTGTGGAAAAGCTGAAACAATATCAACCTAAAAATATCGTGGTGGATCCAGTGATGGTATCCACCAGTGGTGATCGGCTATTAGCGCAAAAAGCATTAACGATGCTGCAAAAAGAGTTGTTGCCACTGGCACAGATTATTACACCAAATATTCCAGAAGCAGAAGTATTATGTGAATTTTCTATTGAGTCGAAAGATGATATGGTTAAAGCAGCACAAAAGATTGCCACAAATTATCATGGCTATATTTTGATTAAAGGTGGACATTTTGAGGATTGTGCAGATGATTTATTGTATCATGATGGAGAAGAAGTCTGGCTGCCTTGTGTTAAGATACAAAATCCTAATACCCATGGAACCGGCTGTACCTTATCCAGTGCAATTGCCAGTAATTTAGCATTGGGTTATGACATGGTAAACAGTGTAAAAAATGCAAAGGCATATATCACAGGTGCATTAAAAGATGGCATGGATTTAGGAAAAGGCAGTGGACCTTTAAATCATTGCTGGAACTTGATGAATAAAGCATAAAAAGTCGCAAATCGCGACTTTTCATTTACAATAATTTTTTTACCAAAGACACATCAATATAAGGGGTAGTGACGCCATTTCCTATCATTTGCGTCGTGTTTTTTGTATACCATATCAAGCTATCATCATACAGCTTTTGGATATTCAAATCTAAATGTAAAGCCAAACGATAGAAATTGCCAATAGAAAGCTTATCATTCTCGACATGTACATCATTGTAATGCTTACCTAATATATCAATGCCGGAAGCATCATGAAGATATTTTTGTACATCGTCTTGATATTTTTCAGGTTGCCACAGTGTAAAATCTAAACGATAAGCAGTGATACTGAAAAACAACCAGTCCTTGATTTCTTTTTCATTCAGCTTTGATAATTCTTCGATTGTTTTTGAATATCTGGCATAATGTGCAAATTTCGCATGTTCTGGCAATCCATAAAACCGGATATCTTTACATATTTCATACAAAGGGGAAGCACATACTTTTTGTACTAGCAAATACAATTCCTTCGCCATCGCATCACCATTTTCCGCAGTAACTTTAATATCAAAACCTTCTGCGTTATCATACATGCGGCTGATAGGATAAATATCCTTCTGATGAACTGTAAAATTGATGTTCAACGAAGAAACAAAAGCCCCGGAAAGGGTATCTTCAAATACAGTTTCCCCTTGTTCATTTTCCTTTTCTTTTAGATAGAATGTGACATCATTTTCTTCATCATAGCATTTATAGATTTGGGTATCTTTGTACAAAGGATTATCTGTTTCTATTTCTTGATTCAATATTACATGATTACCATAACGCTCGCGTATTTTCTGGTCAATAGGAAATTCATAAAAATAAAGGTTATTTATATTCAGATTTCTAGCTTGAAAAACAAATATTAAAACTACGATAACAACCAACATTATTTTGATTTGTTTTATCTTATGTTGATTTGCTCTATTTAAATAAAGAAGAAAAGCACCTAAAATGATTAAGGTTATCATCATGCCAAAAGATCTGCAGATCCAGGCTAAATAGCAAAATATCAAGTATACAATAAAGACTAAGATTGCACGAATATTTTGAAATCGCTTGCCAACAATATCTTTTCTTCTTTGCATCAGCAGGTCTAATAATTTCAGTAATTGTTGTGTTTCTAGTGAAGAATCATCTAAATCGGTATAGTATTTATAAAAAGCTGTATTGGCTTCTGGAGATATTTTGCGATCAGATATGATTTCGTATAAGATATCTTTGAATAAAGTATCTTCTGCGACATAGACAAATTTTATATCCTGTGTAAATTCTAACCATTTGGTATAGGAAGTTCTTTCATCTAATAATGTGCAAATCTCCTTTAAAACAGTATTTCTAAGGTTCTCTTTTTGTTGTTCATTCAAATGATTCCCTTCTTCAAACAAAGCTTCAAAATCAAATTCATTTGATGTATCTTCATTGGTTTCCACAGGGGATACCTTGATGATATCCGATGGAACAAAGAAAGTTTGTGTATCCTGATGTTTCGCAATTGCCATCGCTTGTTCATATGCATCATGAAGTTGCATAAATTCTTCCGGATGATCTTCTGGATGTATTTCTTTAGAACGTTTTGCGTATGCACGTTTGATGTCTTTGATTTGATCAGTTGCTTCTATGCCAAGGATTTTCCAACAAGGATGCTGCCACATAATTTCACCGCCTTTTTTTGAAGTTGAAGGTCAATAAGCTTTATTTTATGATATTTTGATGCATAAGAAAGAAATAAGTTGAAAATAAAACAACAAGAGATAAAAGAATGGCAAGATAAGATAATGGATTTTTTAATTTCCTGTTTCCTACGCGTTTCTTTGAGAAAAACTTAATATAACAAGCATATAAACAGAATATGATCATGGAGGTAAGATGAAATGTTTCATTTTGAAATAAACAGGATAAGAATGCTCCCACAAACATTAGCATTGAACCACTAAAAAAAGCTCTTATTAAAGGTTTTTCAGCTTGTCTTTCCTCCCAATAGGTAAGTTGATGATTTAGTTCTTCTAGCAAATGCTTATAACGAGAAGATTCATCATATTGAGATAATTCACTAAAAAAGCGATGGAGAACTCTTGTGGATAACATGGAGAGTTTGTGTTTTTTTATGTATGTGCATAACTGTTCTAAAAATTCATCATCATTACTTGAAATATAGTAAAAAGAATCCTGTTCTATAAAATGCAGCCAGTCATCTAATGTAGCTGATTTATTTTTAAGTAATACGCATAATTCATGAAATACATGATCTCTTAATTGCTTAATTTGTTGTTTTTGTAAATGTTCAGATTGTTTGAAAATTGTATTGAAATCAAAATCATTAGATGTATCTTCATTGGTTTCCACAGGGGATACCTTGATGATATCCGATGGAATAAAGGAACTTTGTTTTTCTTCATGTTTTGCAAATGCCATCGCTTGTTCATATGCATTATGAAGCTGCATAAATTCTTCCGGATGATCTTCTGGATGTATTTCTTTAGAACGTTTTGCGTATGCACGTTTGATGTCTTTGATTTGATCAGTTGCTTCTATGCCAAGGATTTTCCAACAAGGATGCTGCCACATAATTTCACCGCCTTTTGTTTATTATAGCAAAAAAGCCCTGAAGATGAACAGGGCGATATTTCATTTATTGAAACAACAGTTCCATGGATTCCTTGCTGTTAGCCTGAACGATTTTGTAGAAATATTCCTTTTGATCAAGGCCTTCTCGTTCGATGACTTCATCAATGACGCCATCACGGATAAACAATAAACGCTTAGAGTAGCTAGCAATCATCGCATCATGGGTAACCATAATAATCGTCACATGGTCTTGTTCATTTAAATTTTTTAATAAGGCTAATAAATCATGAGAGTTTTTAGAGTCAAGATTGCCTGTTGGCTCATCTGCCACAATTAGTTTTGGATTGGTCACAAGGGCTCTAGCAACAGCACATCGCTGACATTGTCCACCAGAACATTCCGCAGGATATTTATCTAACAAGGCATTTATTTCAAGCTTGTTTGCGATTGCTTCTACACGTTCTTTGATTTCATCTTTTCCCACTTTCGCAAGTGTCAAAGGTACCGCAATATTTTCACGTATGGTCAGTGTATCCATCAAATTGAAAGACTGGAAAACAAATCCCAAATTTTCATAACGAAATTTTCCGGTTTCTGTTTCCATCATTTTACTTACACTTTTTCCATTGATGAATACAGAACCTTTTGTTGGGGTATCAATGGTGGAAAGATTATTGATCAAAGTAGATTTACCTGAACCAGAAGGTCCCATGATACAAATGAAATCTCCTTCATAAACTTCTAAAGATATACCGTGTAAAACTTCAAATTCATTTTTTGTATTGCGATTATATGTTTTCACAATATTTTTTGCTTCTAATATTTTTTTCATAATGGTTCCTTTCTATTCTTCATTTACGATTGGTTTATCTATTGCTTCTTTAAATATCAGATTCACATAAATGCGATACATGACAACACCTGCAAAGGAAATCATTGCCACAAATATCAACAGCATTCCAGCCATAAATGCCGGAGTAATGGTATCGAATAATACAAACATGAAAGATATAATAAACAATAATGGGAAACATGTAAGGATAATCAAAAAGAAGAATCCTGCCATTTCCTGAAGGATAATTGTTTTGATATCCGATTTAAGATATCCAATAGAAATCATATTGTGGAATATTAATTTCTTATTTAAAGCATCGGAAGATAATTTATAACCAATACATACACAAATCAATACCAACGATACAATATAAGACAGAAGCACAACCATAAAGGTAGCTGCATCATGTCGAAATTTACATAAATAGAAGAATAAAATAGATACATCAATTAATATAATCGTCACAAGCATACCACTGGTAATAATGCTATAACGCAGGTTGCCCGTAGATATTACACGATGATGATCTGTCGGAAATAATTTGTTTTTCACCCATGTGACTGCTTCTGGATAGATATATTTAAAAATGTTGGCAGGTCCACATGCAATACCAACGGACACATAAATCATGAAAAAGAAGTTCACATGTGTGAAGTCCAGTGTGCATAAAAAATATAGAATATATGCATAAATGACAACATAAAATATTTTAAAATAAACACTTTTTGATTTACCAATCGGATTCATTGCTTTTTTTGCTTTTAGTAATGAATTTAAATCCATACGATATACAAATCCAGCATCGACTAAAATCAACCAGAACCCAACCATGAACAAGGTAGTCACACAATATACCATTGCGTCCATACTAAATGCAAATAATGGTGCCGATATGGCCATTTCTTTATAGATCAAATAATTAATCATGGGGTGTAAGCCAAACCCGACAAGAGCACCAATAGGTGCAGATATCAAAAGCACAATAAAATTTTGAACGATTAGAAAATATCCCAAGCGTATGACGTTACAGCCACTAATCATCATAACACTGATATCTTCAACTTTTGATATCAAAAAGAATTTGTTGGAAAAGAATACCGTAATTACACAAATAGATATCATCATGAGGGATAATATCATTGCGAAAATACCGTTTCCAATTCCTCCATCAAAATCTGCTGAGCCAATCGCATAAGTTACATAATCAGACATGGAACTTATACCATAATAAGGATTACCCAATATTGAAAAAAACAAGGTAATCACTGCGGATGCTACGATAATCGAGAACGCAAAAAAATACGCATTTTTGGGATTGCGTTTCAGATTATCGTAAGCGAACCTTACGATTTCCATAAATCTCTCTCCTCCTAGTAAAAAAAAACTTTAGCCACAATAACGATATCACATTTTAGTTTGATTCACAAGTTATTTATGCATACGCTTACAAAAAGGCGTGGTTTCCCATGCCTAGTTATTGATACCATGATGATATCCGTTTGTATTTACATCAATTGTTTCAAATGTATATCCTAAATTTTGATAATATGAAATAATTTCTGGAAGAGCTTCAACGGAAGAATGACTTCCTGAATGATCATGAGTCAGCATCATGACAGAAGGATAATTTCCATATGATTTTGCAGTTTGTATCAAAGTGGATGCTGGCAGAGCACTGTTGCCATCACCACTTGCCGCATTCCAGTCAAAATATTGATAACCTTTATTCTGGACTTCTTTTGACAAACGACTCATGATGCCAGAATTATAATTGGCGGAAACAGTATTAGAAGAACCGCCTGGGAAACGAATGATATGAGAACGTACACCTGTTTTCTCATAAACAACGTCGCTAATTGCCTGTAAATCACTAAAATATGCAGCTTCATTTGCATAAACTTGCGCATAATTATGAGAATAGGTATGTAGGCCAATCGCATGTCCTTTCTCATGCGCAATCCGGATATAATCAAGATAACCAGGGGATTGTGCTGTCACAAAGAATGTTGCTTTTACATTGTATTGATCAAGGATATCTAAGATTGCCGGTGTATTTGCGCTGGGACCATCATCAATCGTTAAATAAATCACTTTTCCTGAAACTGATTGTGGTTTTGTGACTGTGACAGTAATTGTTTTTTCAGATCGATTATGATGTTTATCTTTTGATTCATATGTCACATGATACGTACCAGCTTTTTCAGTATCTACATCATTTTTTATGACAGTGATTTTCACTTTACCATCACGCGCATCATTGGCACTTACCCCATATAATGCATCAAAAGAATCACCTGCCTGTAAAGTGATATTTTCTGCTTTGATGACAGGGGGCGTTTTATCTTTTTCTTGTATTGTTAGTGGTATAGTGGCGATTGTTTCATTTCCGCCTTCATCTTTTACGATGATATCGACATTTTTCTTACCAGTTTTATCAAAAGCTTCATCTTTATTTTTCAATACAACCGTTGTTTTTGTATCATCTTTTATTTCTTTGATACCATCTTTTAAATCAAAAGCTTCTCCAATTTCAATAGAAACAGGTTTCGTTGTGACTTCTGGCTTTTTCGTGTCTTTTACCTGTACATCTAATGCAAAAGTTTGATCTTTGATTGCATATAATATTTGATAGGTGCCCAGCTTTTTATTATTTACTTTGTCATCTTTCACAGATACTTGTTTAATATCACTGTGTTCTACCTTTTTAATAAAGGACATCGCATCATATTTAGAATTGATTTCAATAATTTTCGGCTCATGAGAGAAGATGATATTTGGTGTAGTGAAATATAGATATCCCATAACAGCCAGTGCACAAGCAATGATTATGAGTAAAATATAGATGATGATGCGTTTCTTTTTCATAAAGAACACCTCTTTTCTTTATGGTACCATGAAAAAATCAAAAAAAGTAAAAATATGTTAGAGATAATGCTTCACAAATAAAACTTTGCCGATGACTTTAACAGGCAGCATTTCTGCTTCTTTACTAGTAAATACTCGTGGTTCAACTGTAGGGTTTTCCGCAACCAGTTCTACCTTTGTTCTGTCTTTATAATAACGTTTTATCGTGACTTCATCACCAATACGAATTAATGCGATATCACCATTTTTTACCGTTTCACATTGATGAACATAAATATAAGAACCATCTACAATACCAGCATTGATCATGGAATCACCTTCAACTTTTAGAAAATAATCTCCACGTTGATATTCTTCTAGAGATACACTTTCTTCACCGAGATAATCATTTTCAAGAAACATATCATAACCAGCCTTCGCCATGCCAAGAACTGGCTTTTTCAAAGTGATGGCGGTTCCCTGCAAAACAGATTGCACATCATAACCAAGCACACGACTCATATTTTGTGCGGTTTCTTCCTGTATTGTTTTAACCTCACCACGCAGCCATCGTCCAACTGTGATATGTGTCACATGAAACTGTTGTGCAATTTCTTTATTAGACAGCTGATAACGATTTTTGTAATCTAATATGATGTCTTTTAATTCCATAGTTACCACCTCTATTTTGATTATACCGTATTTTATTTCAATTGAAAAGCGATTTTACCAGAAAAAGGAAACATAGTATACATAATTTTGTTGATTATGTATATTTTTGGTGTTAAAATACAATTACGGAGGTGGCAGGAATGGAACGAATCTATCTATGCATTGATTTAAAAACATTTTATGCATCGGTGGAATGCGTGGAACGTGGACTTGATCCTTTTCAAACGAATCTTGTTGTGGCAGATCCATCCAGAGGCAAAGGTGCTATTTGTTTGGCAATATCACCAAAATTAAAACAGCAGGGCGTACGCAATAGATGCCGTATTTTTGAAATTCCAGATACAATCGAATATATCACAGCACTTCCCAGAATGAAATTATATATGCAATATGCCGCAGATATCTA
This sequence comes from Absiella sp. AM29-15, assembly GCF_003434225.1. Lineage (NCBI taxonomy): Bacteria > Bacillati > Bacillota > Erysipelotrichia > Erysipelotrichales > Erysipelotrichaceae > Amedibacterium > Absiella sp. AM29-15. The sequence continues at coordinate 106,572 of NZ_QVFL01000008.1, read as the reverse complement.
TGGAATCTACTTAAAATATATATCTAAAGATGACATTCATGTATATTCCATTGATGAAGCATTTCTGGATGTGACAGAGTATCTGAAATTATATGAAATGGATGCGAAAAGGCTTGCGAAAAAACTGACAGATGATGTATTTGATACAACAGGAATCACTGCAACTGTTGGTATTGGCACAAACTTATATTTGGCTAAAATAGCTTTAGATATCACTGCTAAACATACCCCTGATCATATGGGATATCTGGATGAGGAAACGTATAAAAGAACGCTGTGGCATCATCGGCCACTAACTGATTTTTGGCAGGTAGGCAGAGGGATTTCTAAACGGTTGGAGAAATATGGATTTGTAGATATGTATGATGTTGCCCACGCACCAGAAAAGGTTTTATACAATGAATTTGGGGTTAATGCAGAATATTTGATAGATCATGCACATGGTATAGAGCCAACCACCATCGCAGATATAAAAAAATATATTCCCAAAACGAATTCAATTTCTAATAATCAGATTCTTTTTGAAAATTATGAATATGAAGATGCGTATCTTGTGATAAAAGAAATGGTGGAATTGAATGTTTTAGATTTAGTAGAAAAACATGTGGTTTGTGATCATATTGGGTTATATGTTGGCTATGCTGAAGATGACGTTTCCTCAACCGGAGGCATGCGGAAGTTATCTGTTGTGACAAACTCATATCAAATTTTGTTGAAGGAATTTTTAAAGTTATTTGAAGAAACCACAAACAAAGAAGAACTGATACGTCAGATTGGTATAACATTTGGTAATGTTGTAGATGAAACATATGAGGCTTATGATATATTTACGGATTATGAAGATATCAAAGAAGAACGAAAGCTTCAAAATACACTTGTGGAAATTAAACAGAAGTATGGGAAAAATGCAATCTTAAAAGGAATGAATTTATGTGATGCAGCGACAACGATGAAAAGAAATAAATTAGTAGGTGGTCATAATGCAGAATAAAGCAGATAAAGCGATGCGGGCAAAACAGTTTCTGCCATTTGAATCTTTAAAAGGTTTTCATGAGTATTTGAAAAGCAAAGAACGGGTTGTTGTGGAAAGAAAACAGCTTTCTAGTGATGAATATGAAGAATTAAATAGGAAAATTCTTCAAGTGAAAAAAGGAATGATGATAAAAGTGATTTATTATGAAGGTAAACAAGCCATTGAAGTTGAGGGGATGGTCACTAAAATTGATTTAGAATTTACAAAAACAATCAGAATTGTGGATAATAATATCCTTGTGAAAGATATTGTGGAAATCAGTGGGAAAGATATTGTGGAAAAAATCTTATAGCTTTTACCAGATATAGGCAGGTTCTTCATTATGAATAATTGCCTGATAAAGCTCATGACGACCAACGATTTTTAAGCCACCATATATTTGATCTTGTACTGTATAGGAGGGATCAATGATATAGTAATAATCAATGACATCATTCGTAGATGCATAACCAATCACAATAATCATATGATTGCCATGATATAAATCAGGATAAAGTCCCATTACATCAATTGCGGTAAATACTGGATCATGAGAAGCAATATCTGATTTCACACGTTGTTCAAATAAGGCCTGGCTTTGAGAACTTTGGTCATTAATCGCAAGTGTCTGTACACGATAGCCTGGTTCGTTTCCTTCAATATGCTGTTTGTGGAAAAGATATGCATTTAAGGTATTTGCTAAATCAATGTATTCCGTACCTGTAACCGTATCTGTATGCATTTCTTTTGATAACTGTGTCTGGCTGACTTCTATATCATGATAACGTAAAACCATTTGTACGCATGCAGGAACACAAAAATAATTATTCTCTTGTACACTTTGTGGAACATCAAGTTTTATAACATTTTGTTTATCCTGTTCCTTATGTTGTGGCTGCTCATCTTGCTGATTAGGGTCTGTGATAATTATTTGTGTGTTTGTATGATCATCTTTATTTGTTTTATCATCTTTATCAGGTGTTTGTTGATCTTGTTTATTTTCAATTGGATGATCCTTTTGCTTCTGATCAGACTCATTTATATAGTAGAAAGTGCAGCCAATCACAATGATGATTATAATACTTACCAATTTGAATTTCATACACTTCACCGCCTTCATTTATACAACGAAAAAAGGAAGATGAATATTTCATACGACAAAGAAAAAGATGATTTTCCATCATCTTAGCTGATATGATCATTTCTAAACTGTTTCATAACTGTCGCTATCACGTTCTAGGATTTTACCAGCTGCATCTTTCACAACATGTGGCTTATTTATAAAATTAATGCTTGGTATCATCATAGCTTTTTTGTCTATGTTTGGCTATAATAAAAGAAATAAAGATACTATGGAGGATACATATGAACATAAGAAAAGTCTATGGTTTATTTTTCAGCCCAACAGGAAATACAGAAACAGTAGTGAAAACTTGTACTAATCAAACAGGCAAAGAATTAAATGTCACTATCGAATATGTAGATTTTACATCACCTCAGCAACGCAATATGGAATACAGTTTTTCATCAGATGATTTTGTAATCATAGGAATTCCTGTATATGCGGGAAGAATTCCTAATAAACTATTGCCATTTATTCAAACAAAGCTAAAAGGAAATAAGACTTTAGTGATGCCTGTTGTAACTTATGGCAATCGCTCATTTGATAACGCATTAAAGGAACTTTCCAATGAATTAACAGCACATGGTTTTTATAGTATTGCTGCTTTAGCTGTGCCATGTGAACATGCTTTTTCATCTCGAATCGCAACAAATCGCCCTAACAAGGATGATTTAAAATGTTTAGAGTCTTTTGTTGAAGAAGTAGTGATGAAGTTAAAAACATCAAAGAATCTTCCTGCATCACTTTCTATACCTGGAGATGATATAATTGATGCTTATTATACACCATTAGGTATTGATGGAAAGCCAGCAAAATTTTTAAAAGCCAAACCAAAGACAAAGGTGGAAAGTTGTACATCCTGTGGAATTTGCGCAAATAATTGTCCAATGGGTGCAATATCCTTTGATAATTTTATAGATGTTCCTGGCACTTGTATCAAATGTCAGGCATGTATAAAAAAATGTCCTACTCATGCAAAATATTTTGACGATGAAGCATTTTTATCTCATGTGAAAATGTTGGAACAAAATTATAAAAGACGCTTAGATATTCAATGCTTTTACTAAATAGAAAATAATACGTTTATAATCGTTGCTTATATATAAAAAAAGAGGCTTTTTCAGCCATTCCTGATATTCTTATCTAAATTGGCGCCCTCTGCAGGAATCGAACCTGCAATTAAATCTTAGGAGGGAAAAAATCACGATTTTACCTCATCTTCCCTTTTCGTCTAAAATCACGAATTATCCTTTATTTATGGGCTTTTTTTGAATTGGTGAACACTTTTTTCTTTCCTAATTTTCCTTTAAATATTAGCTATTTTTTAAGGTCAAATTAGCAAGTCATTAGCAAAACTATTCAGTAACCATCAGTGTTTTTTAGCACTTTTAAAAAACGAAATTAGCAAATCGGGTACTTTTTTAAAAATTTTGTGTAAAACTACATGAAATAAGACCTTTTTACATATCCATTCCATGCGATTGGTTATGTAGAAAGGAGGTTTTTTTATGCCATATGGAAAAATTATTGCTATCGCAAATCAAAAAGGCGGTGTCGGTAAGACCACAACATCTGTTAATCTATCTGCAGGATTATCATTAAGAAAAAAGAAAGTTCTTTTAATTGATTTTGATCCACAGGGTGATTCTGCAAAAGCGTTGGGTTATACAGAGCCTAATAAGATGAAAGATACAATATCTAACATCATGCTTGAAATGATTGTTTCTGATGAATGTGATATTGAAAATCGAATTATTCATACAGAAGAAGGATTTGATTTAATTCCTGCTAATGAAAAACTGTCAAATATTGAAAAGACGCTAGAAAACATTGAAGATAAAGAAACGGTTTTAAAAGATGTTTTGAAACCAGTTAAAGACAAGTATGATTTTATTATTATTGATTGTAGACCATCTTTAGGTATGCTTACCATCAATGCCTTTACTTGTGCAGATAGCGTAATTATCCCCACACAGCCTGAATATTTATCCGCAACAGGAACACAACAGTTATTGAGTAGAATACAAAAGACGAAAAATGATCAAAATCCTCAATTAGAAGTTGAAGGAATCTTAATAACGATGACTGATGAAAGAACATTATTGGGAAAAGAAATCAACAGACAGATTCATGAGAATTATGGAAAACATTTTCATGTATTCACAAATAAAATACCTCGTCGTGTATCCATTGCAGAAAGTTCAGCAGTAGGAAAAAGTATTTTTAAGTATGATTCTAAAAGTGATGGTGCAAATGCCTATCATGTACTTGCAAGGGAGGTGGACTTAAATGCCAAGAGAGAGATTAAACGGCATAGAGATTCCATCGCTCGATGATGATGTGTTTGAAAGTGATGACAAGAAAGCATTAGATCAAGCAGAAAAGGTAATTGAAATCAAATTAAATAAGATTGTTGATTTTCCTAACCACCCTTTTCAAGTGAGAGAAGATGAAGAAATGTTAGAATTGATTGATTCTGTCGGTAGAAACGGTGTACTTATGCCTGCGATTGTTCGCCCAACAGAAGATGGCAAATATCAAATGATTGCAGGACATAGACGAAAGTATGCGAGTGAAAAGAACGATAAAGCAACTATGCCTGCTTTAGTAAGAAGTTTAACTGATGATGAAGCAACCATTATAATGGTGGATACGAATTTACGTCAAAGACAAAATATACTTCCGTCAGAAAAAGCATTTTCATATAAAATGATGTTAGATGCATTAACTCATCAAGGAAAACGCAATGATTTAACTTCGGTCCCACTGGGTCCGAAGTTAAGAGCAAATGAAGAACTTGCTCAAAAAGTAAAAGAAAGTCAAACACAAATTAAAAGATATATTCGCCTAACCTACCTATCAAAAGAATTGTTAGAGTATGTAGACAACAACAAAATTGCACTTCGTCCAGCAGTTGAAATCTCTTATTTAACACAAGAAGAACAACAATCTTTACTCTACTACATTCAATTAAATGATTGCACACCTTCACATGATCAAACAATCAGAATGCGTAAAATGCACGATGATGACACACTTACTGATGATACAATTCGTAACATCATGGAAGAAGAAAAACCAAATCAAGTTGAGAAATTCAGAATTACTAAAAATCGAATTGAAAAGTTCTTTAAGCCTTCGACGTCAGCTAAAGAAATGGAAAACGAGATTATAAAAGCACTTGAATATTATCAACGATATAAAAATCGCAATAAAAACAGAGGCGAGAGATAAAATTATGACGTACAAGGGGTTAGTGTCGATGATAGATGATAGCCACTTTTTTGCTTCTCCCCCTTTCCACACCTAACCCCCTATACCAACTCTTATTACCAACTCAAAAAGAAATATGGGGATATATCTTAATACTATATAGAGATGTAATATAGTAAATAGTACATTTGTTTTCAATTTCATTCATTGATAAACTGAATGCAAGAAACGAGGTGTGTGTATGAAAAAGAAAATTCTTTATGTTATTGCTTTAATTCTGTTATGCAGTGCAGGTTGTTCCAATGCTCAAGAAAAAGATCATCCAAACAAAGAAACAGTAAAAGACAAAGTTACAGTAACAAATCAAACAAAAGAAGATAAAACAACGCAACAAGAAAAAGAAGAAACAAAAAATGAGGATAACGATGATACAAAGAAAGAAGAACAGCCATCATCAACTAAGCAACAATCTTCATCTAATACAAAAAAATCTTCCCCTAAAACAGAAGTGCCTCAAGTGAATCAACCTAGCAAGGAGAATACAAAAGATACTTCAAAACCAACAAACAAACCAAGTAATCCACCTAAACAGGATATTCCTGAAACTCCACCAAAAGAGGAAGTTAAGAATACACCTGTCAAACAGTCTGCAATGGAAGTGGAAGTTTTAAACAAAATCAACAATTACAGGGCAGATAACGGATTACAACCTTTAAGCAGTTCTCAGTATTATCAAGAAAAAGCCAATGCTCATGCATATGCAATGGCAGAAAAAAGAGCATTATGGCATGAAGATAATGGTGAGTGTATTACCAACTCGCCTGATCCATTTACTGCTTGGATCAATTCATCTGAACATAAAAATATTGTCCTTACTCCAAACAATACCGTTGGTGTTGTCGCAATCTATTATGTAGATGGATATTATTATTCTGTATTTAGAACTTATTGGTAATAAAACAAAAAAATATATGATCAATCAAGGCACGAAATAACATCGTGTCTTTTTTTTGTGAAAGGAGAAAAACAACATGAAAAAAATGATAAGAAAACTCACGCTTTGTTTTGCGACTTTTGTCTTAATGTTTACTTCTGTTTTTTCAAATATTGCAACACCTGTTTATGCAGCAAGTGAAACAACGTTTTTTGAAGTAAACAAAGCAGATGAAGTGATTAACGAAGCAAAGAAACATATTGGTAAACCATATGTATGGGGTGCAAGCGGTCCAAACAGTTTCGACTGTTCAGGATATGTTAGTTATGTATTAAAACAAACGGGATTATCTTTAGGTGCAGACCGTATTACAACCTCTAGTGCTATTTCATTTTTAAATGGAAAAGGAGTTACTGCTTATCAGTATCCTACCAATGAAGCCAATCCAAAGAACGCTAAAAAAGGAGATTTAATTTTCTATTTTGATGCAAGTGGTGAGGCTATTCATATGGGAATTTATATGGGAAATGGACAAATTATTCATTGTGCAGCAAGTATGCCTAGTGGTCCTCAAGATCAAGTTATGATTAGCGGTGTTGATGAACTAGGAACAAAACATGGTACAAGCATTGTTACCTATAAAGTCTATCGTGTCTTTCCACAAGACGGTGGAATGCGAATTAAAAAAGTTAATGAAGATGGACAACCACTTGCAGGCGTTGTATTTGAAATTACCATGCCTAATGGTACAAAAAAAGATGTAACAACAAACAGCAGCGGTATTTGGGATAGTGATGAAGCTGGTGTTCGTTTAGAAGTTGGAACTTATACAGTAAAAGAAAAATCAACGATTCAAGGATATTTATTGGATAGTTCAGTCAGAACGGTAGAAGTCAAAGCAGGACAAAAAGCAAGCGAAAATGTTTTAGTCGTAACAAATAAAGCACCTACTGGAGAAATTACGCTCACAAAATACAATGATGATAAAAGTGCAACTGTTGCAGGTACAACTTATCATGTAACAAGTAATACAGGCTATGTGAATGATGTAACAACGAATGAAAGTGGAAAAATTCATTTAACCGGATTAAAATTAGGAACTTATACTTTTGTTGAAACTCATGCTGCTGATGGGTACTTGTTAAATGGAGAGCCTATCACAGTAACTCTATCTTATAAAGATCAACATACTGCAATCATTACAGCTTCAACAGAACAAATCAATAAAGAACCGACAGCAAGCATTTCTTTGAAAAAAGAGGATAACGAAACAGGTAAAACACCACAAGGCGATGCGACACTCCAAGGTGCTGAATATCAACTTATTGCCGGAGAAGATATTTACAATAAAGCACATACAAAGAAATTTTATTCTAAAGGTGAAGTCGTTGCGACTCGTATTACTGATGAAAAAGGAAATATGAGCGATGTGAAAGGATTGCCATTAGGTTTTTACCAATTCAAAGAAACAAAAGCAAGCAATGGATATTTAATTGATCCTACGATTTATGATATTCACTGCGATTACGAAGGACAAAATGTTGAAGTTGTTTTAAGAAATCAAACATCAAAAGAACAAGTCAAAAAACAAGCATTCCAAATCATTAAAGTTTCGACAGAAGGCAGTGAAGAATCTGATTTAGTTGCAGGTGCTGAATTTACAGTAAAACTAACAAGCGAAGTCAATCAAGTTGGTTGGGACAAAGCAAGAGTTTATGATGTTTTAACAACAAACAATAAAGGATATGCTAAATCAATCGAACTTCCTTATGGAACATATACAGTCAAAGAAACAAAAGTTCCAAATGAAATGATGCCAGTTGATGATTTTACAGTCATTGTTGATGAAGATAATCGTGAACCTCAGGTATGGCGTGTATTCAACGATGCGCCTTTTAAAGCACTGATCAAAGCAGTCAAAGTTGATGAAGAAACAGGAAAAACGGTTTTGCTTCCTGATACAACATTTAAAATCAAAAACTTACAAACAAATGAATATGTCGGTCAATGGGTTTGGTTCCCTATTCCTCATTATGTAACTGAGTTTAAAACTGATGAAAGTGGTACAGTAACGACACCAAATACTCTAGAGGTCGGAGAATATCAATTAGAAGAAATTCACGCTCCTTATGGGTATGTCTTAAATAGTGAACCTATTAAATTTAAAGTATCTACATCGACTCCATATCAAATGGCTGAAGATGGAAAAACACCAATCATCATGGTTACAAAAGAAAATAGATCTGTCAAAGGAAACATCGAGGTATTTAAGATCGGTGAGCAATTAGTTGGTACAAAAACCGATGAACAAGGAAACATTCAATTTGTGTATGATAAACTTCCGGTTGATGGTGCTACATTTATCCTTGAAGCAGATGAAGATATTTACTCAGCGGATAATCAAAAAGATTTGATTTATTCAAAAAGACAAAAGATTGAAGAACTTACCACAGAAAACGGTTATGCAATATCTAAAGATCTTCCTCTAGGTAAATATAGTATCTATGAAAAAACTGCTGGTGATGGTTTCGTATTAAATAAAGAAGTCAAACACATTGAGTTGAAATATGAGAATGAAAACATTCCGATTGTCTTTGAAAATATTGATTATGAAAATCAAAGACAAAAAGTAGATTTGAATGTTATCAAAAAAGATAAAGAAACAGATACCTTATTAAAAGGTGCAGTTTTTGGTTTATATGCCAGTGAAGATATTTATGGTATTGAAAACGCCACACGTTCAATGACATTACTGATTGAAAAAGGAACATTGATTGAAACAGCAACTACTGATGAAAATGGAAAAGCTGTATTCCATGCAGACTTACCAATCAATGCGACCTTTGAAATCAAAGAAATAAAAGCACCGATTGGTTATGCAAGCAGTGATACTGTCATTTCTATTGATACCAAGTATCAAGGACAAGATAAAGAAGTGATTGAATTTGAACCTGTATTCAAAAACGAAATCACAAAAATCGAAGTATCGAAAAAAGATATTACCAACGATGAAGAAATCGAAGGTGCATTTATGTGCGTGTATCCAAAAGATGATAAAGGTGCAATTTTTGATTCATGGATCAGTGGACAAGATGGTAAAAATGAAGATGGGACAATCAAACCGCATATGATAAAAGGTTTAGAAGTTGGCAAAAAATATATTTTAAAAGAAATCAGTTCCCCTTATGGATATGCAATTGCCAATGAAATTGAATTTACTGTTAAAGATACAGGCAAAGTACAAGGTGTAGAAATGAAAGACGAAATGGTCTTTGGTCAAGTAAAATGGAACAAATCTGGTGAAATCTTTATGTCTACTGTAACAGGACAAAATGAATTTGGTAAAACGGAAAGTCCGGTATGGGAAAAATCAAATTTATTAGGTGCAGAAATCACGATTTATGCTGCTCAAGATATTACGATTGGCAACCATACTATCTATAAAGCAGATGAAAAGATTGAAACTTTAGAAAGTGATTTAGAATCTGTATTAAGCAAGAAACTTCCAGTTGGTCGTTATTATTATCTTGAAACCAAAACACCACATGGTTATATCAAAGATACAAGCAAACATTATTTTGAAGTCAAAGACAATCAAATCAATGAACTTCAAACAATAGAATCAACTTTAGAAAACAAACGCCCTACGGTTGATATTGATATGACAAAAGTATTAGAAGAACAAAAGAATTTTAAAAATCCAAATGCATACAAAGATGTCGTGTTTGGTATTTTTGCTCGTGAAGATATTTATAACTATAAAGGTGAAATTGCAATTCAACACGATACCATGATTTACACTTCAGGAATCAATGAAGATGGACATTTATCTTTAGCAGATTCTTTTGATTTACCGAACGGTGTTTATTATCTCAAAGAATTATCTACGAATGGACAGTATGTTCTAAACGATACGGAATATGATTTTGAAATTGCCTATCATGGTGAAGATGTTTCTAAATATACTGTCATGATTGGTGTAAATGGAACCATCAATAACGAACTTGCACGAGGAACGATCCAAGTGAAAAAAGCAGACAGTAACGATGTAGAAAAAATCTCGTCAGGAATAGATTTTAATATTTCTGTAAAAGATGATATGAGCGAAATCATTCAAACCGTAAAAACAGATGATAATGGTATTGCGACTTTTGATGATCTAGAACTAGGCGTTTACTACATTCAAGAAGCCAAACAAGTTGATGGGTATGTACTAAATGATCATATCTATAAAGTAATCGTTACAAAAGATAGAGATATATTAGAAGTTACTTGTGTGAACAAACCGACCGAAATGGTATTCAGCAAACAAGATTTCACTACCGGTAAAGAATTAGAAGGCGCTCATATGAGTGTTACAGAGAAAGAAACAGGAAAAGTCATTGATGAGTGGGTATCTACAAAAGAACCACATCAAATCAAATATCTTGTTGAAGGAAAAGAATATATCCTTACTGAAAAAATAGCACCAAAAGAATACGAAATAGCAGAAAGTATTACATTTACTGCAAAAGACGGAAATAAGATTGTCATGAAAGATAAATTAAAACCAAAAACTCCACAAACAGGCGATGAAACCAATGTTAGATTATGGGCAACCTTAGCACTTAGTACAGGTGCTGTTTTAGCAGCAGCGATAATGTTGAAAAAACGAAAAGATATGAAAGAAGATAAATAGATTAAAATGGGCAGAACTTTGTTTTCTGTCCTTTTTACATAGGAAGGAGGTCAAGTATTTTTATTTTTTAAACACCAAATATAAGGAGGTCAATATGAAAGAAATCAATTTTAAAGATACAAGAGGATCATCACTGTTTAAAATCAAAAATGGATCTTCTATTATGTTGCAAGCACTTGATAATAAACCTGTAAGCATCACTTGTCGATATATTGATGAACGCAGTTTTTATTTAAAGAACGCTCGTTTTTCATTTAAAGAATTTGCCGAACTGGTAGAACAAAACAGTTGTATTTTTTATCCTGAACATGGAACTGCAAAAACATATGAAATTTATCAAATTCATTCAGATAAGGAACATGATTATAAATTTATGCACTACTCTTATGCAAAACATCAATTTCATGCTAAGCACTATACAAAGGTTTATATGGGCATGATGTCAGAACAGACTTCATTAGAATCGATATTTTATAAGCACAATCTTGATTATCGCCCTTTTGCTCGTAAAATGCGTTCTCTTAGTGTGAGTAATGTTATTGTTGTAAACGATCATGGAAAAAGCAAAGCCTATTATGTTGATAGTTTTGGCTTTAAAGAAGTTCCACAGTTCCTGCAACAACTTAATCAAACAAAACACAAAGAGTATGCAAGATAATAAACTGCTCATGTAAAAAGCAATTTAAGGAGGTGTTATCTATATGGCAATCAGTTATTATCAAGCAACGAAACTTTACGAACAAACACTCAAAGATATTTCCAAAAACGAATTTACTTGGAAACAATTCTTAACATCTTCATGTAAAAATTATCGTCTATCCTTTGATGATATGGTTATGATTTATGCTCAAAGACCAGACGCAATCGCAGTCTTAGAGATGGAAGATTGGAATAAAAAGTATGGATTATGGATCAAACCAAAATCAAAAGGAATTGCAGTATTTGATCCACATCATGACGGATACGCAAGACTTCGTTATTATTTTGATATAAGTGATACAAGAAAAACAAATAAATATCGTCCGGTTCCTATATGGTCAATGAAATCAGAATATGAAAAAGATGTTATTGACACATTGGTGAACCATTTTGGTGTAGAAGAAACAAATAATTTATCTTTAGCAGACGCAATTATTCAAGCCGCTGATACGATTGTTGAAGAAGGAATTGGAGATTACTTTTCAGAATTAAAGTATTATGTCAAAGATACTTTTCTAGAGGAATTAGATGAACTCAATTTACAGTTGGTCTATACAAGCCTTTTAAAAAGCAGTATTTCTTATGCTGCTCTTACTCGATGTGGCATTGAAGCAGATGACTATATCAGTGATGACGCATTACGATTGGTAGCACAATTTAACTCTCAACAAGCACTCAATGCAATTGGTGTTCCTACACGAGATATGGCACAAATGCTCATTGGTGAGATTAGAAAAACTGTATTAGAATGTATCCGAAATCAAAATCGCACATTTGAATTGGATCAATTACCGTTATACAATGAGCCTGAACAAAAAATACCAAACATAGAAAGGAGTCAGGAAAATGAAACTAGAATACATTCCAATGGGAGAACAATTGATTCCCAACTTAACACTCAAGGACGAAGGGAAAATCACGCTTGGGAAATACGCCTTGATGAGAAAACATTATCTCAAAGAACATCGTCCGATACAATTCACAAATTATTTGACAACACAGACACTCAATCAACACTTGATGGAGATCGACCAGATCGCCACACAACGACACGATCTACTGCTCGAACAGATGATGAAACAACAAGGAGTGAACGAAGCGTTGAAAGAATCCAATCAGATGGAATGGATTCAAAAGATGAACAGTATCGAGGAAACGATTCACGAAATTCTCCGTCAAGAACTGATTTACGATTAGAAGAAACACAAAGTACAGGTAATCCATTTGGAATACCTGCTTTTTTATCTCAAGAAACCTTTGAAAAATTATTAAAGAGGGATAAATTTCATGCTCATAAAAACAAAGACATTATTGCTGTATTTGAGTTATTTGAAAACCAAGAAAAACGTATCGCTTATGTGAAAGAATCTTTTAAAAAGATGTATATAGAAGAAATCATTTCAGATACTCGTTACGGTTATTACAATGATACTGAGAAAGATGTATTAAGAGTATGGAAAGGTAATTACAGCAATACTGAATTTAAAGCCGATCTATCATGGGAAGATGTAACCCGATTTATAGAGGATATGATCGACAGAAATGTATTTTTATCCATTCCATTAAAACCGTTACTTTCTTCTGATGAACAACAATTAAATCTTTTTGATTTAGAACCAATTGAACCTGCTCAAAAAGAACATACGCCTAAGATTTTCCAAATGCCACAATCAGCCATTGATACGGTGCTTAGCGATGATATGAATATAAGAGATTTAAAGATTCGAGTTGCAGCATTCCTTTCTCACGATCGACCTTTAGAAGAAAATGCGGCATTTATAAAAGAAATGTACCGTAAAGGATATGCAGGTTTTATTCAACAAAATCGTCATATTTCAGTACAATGGGATCAAACAGGAATGATGATGACTTGGGGAAAAGGTATTATCAACTCCTTTGAACATCAGTTATTTTCTTGGGAAGAAGTCGCAAAAGGAATTCGCCGATTGTTAGATACCGGACGTTATTTACCTCAAGAAGAATTAAACCAGTTATCTGAATATGAATATCGTCAAGGTGCCCAAATGCTTTGGTATATGGCACAAGACATGAGCGATGAAGCCGATGAAAAGTATATGCTGCCAAAAGAATATCATTTTCAACAAGGTTTTCCTAATGATACAAAAGAACTTGCTGCATTACTGCATGACAACGATTTTTTACAACGTACCATTGAATATTTAAAAGAGTTTAGTAATGCCTATCGTCATGACCATGAACTCATGCGATTTAAATTGTATAATCCAATCAAAGTATTATCATTTATTGAACATTTAGATGATCATCGCTTATCCTTTAGCGCACCACAATATCAATTATTAGAATCTAATTACTTTATTACACAGGACTATATTGATCATGTGATTTGCCGACATACAGATGCTAAATACAAATTATTATCTTATTTTAGCCAACATACTGATGTAAAAGAACGTGTTCAGTTTATTAAAAATGAATGGGGAATCAGTGGTTCAAATTCCTACTCTGCCGATGGAAAAGGTATCAAGATACTCTATGGAGATTCAGTAACAAAACCAAAAGCTTTCTTCTTTATGAAATGGAAAGAGGTTGAACAAAGAATTTCTTACCTTATCCGTCGCAATCAATTTTTAACACCGGAAGAAGAATTAGGAAAAAGTCATTATGAAAGACAACAAATTGCAAATGCTATTCACTCTTTCTTTTATCGACTCCCGTTTTCTAATCTTAGACCATATATGGTAAATGAATTTTATCACTTTGATTCAGATAACTTAGCAATAGCATTACGCAACGATGATAATGTAAAGCATATCTTAGATTTAATGAATATAGCATTAGAAAATACAGCAGATATTGATGAAAATTATCAAAACATGAAAGATATTTTTCAAAAGGTTCAACAGTATTATTTAGGTACTTACAGTGCTTTTAATGAAAGAAAAGAAACACAAAATAAAGTTTATACCCCTATCCTAGATACACAATTTAGCCTTGCAGTTCGTTTAAATTCATTTTATAAGGAGCATGATCCTTATGAATACAATGATAACAGTCATTCAAATGAAGAAGAAAATATCCAAAACTTCATAGATTCTTTTCATGATGTTGGTGCGTTGGTCGATACCATAAAACACTTAAACCTTTTGATTGATGAAAGTGATGATATAGAAGAAAAAGGCTCTGCAATTATGCTTCGTGAAGAATTGTCCATGCTTTATACTTTTCGACACGAAAATGAACTGATCGATAAAAATGAAATCAACTTCTCTTTTGCAAGAAACAATTTTTCAAGTACCCCACGATACAACACAGGTGATATGGTTTTCTTTTCTTCCTATGATGAAACATACTATGGTACGATCGAACTGATTGATGATGAAAATATTGTTTTGAATCTATATCAAGGAACAGAAACGATCGATCCAATTGATGTAACACTTGAAAGAAAATGGCTTGATACTGTAATTCGTCAGGATCTGAGAAATCAATATCTATATGATAAAGATAAAGTCATGTATCAAAACGATCACTTTGAAACTGTTCAAGAAGTTGAAAGCAGTATTCTTATTTATCAAACAGTGGCAATAGAAAACTATGAACAGCTTCATAAAATCGCTCCCCTTCTTTTCGAACATCAAAGTGATTACATGGCTTTTCAACATACAAAAGAAAATAGACTGTTGGAATTTTTTATTGAAAACAATCAACTTGTGATGGAAGAACATAATCATGATGATGTTTTGTTATCAAGTTATACACTAGCAATCGACGATGTCGATCATCTATTAAATATTCGTGAATATATCATTGACGGGAAATCTTATCAGTTAGCATTAACTGATGGTGAGCCTGACGATTACGAAGAAGAACTACAACTTAATGAAATGGTTCAAAATTATATACAAACATTGAACTACCAAAACTATCGCTTTTCAAAAGGAAGAATTGATGATAATGGTATTCAAATTGATTTTGAATTTGATAAACATGGAAATATGGTAAGTTTTAGTGGAAGTGATATACAGTTAGAACAATTTAAACAACGGTATTTAAAAACTCCACTCTCCTCTCTTTCCTCACTCATTCCAAAAGAAACATTAGAAATTCAAAAGATAGACACATCAAATTCTTATACAGAAGTTGAACAAGAAAGTGATGATTTAGTTTCTGATAAAGATAAGGAAACAACAAAAACAGTTGAGATTTTACCTGCTCAAAAAGAAACAGAGCTGAAAGTTAAACAAGAGCCACCTCAATCGACATCACAGTTTTCTTCTCATAAATTACTTCCTCAGTATGAAGATCATGAGCGAAACAATTTTCACATTACCAACATGGAATTGGGAGTTGGAGGTCCAAAAGCAAAATATCAAGCTAATATCCATGCTATTCGCTTATTAAAACAGTTGGAAAATGAAGGTCGTTTAGCAACAACAGAAGAACAAGAAATCTTGTCCCAATATGTTGGTTGGGGATCGCTTGCCGATGCCTTTGATGAAACAAAAGAAAATTGGAAACAGGAATATCAAGAATTGAAAGAACTATTAACAGATGAAGAATACAAAGCAGCCAGAGAATCAACTTTGACTGCTTTTTTTACACCGCCTATCGTGATACAAGCCATTTACAAGAAACTCAATGATATGGGACTTGTCGAAGGAAATATTTTAGAACCATCATGTGGTATCGGTAACTTTATTGGTATGCAGCCGAAGGAAATGAATTGCAATTTCTATGGTGTTGAACTTGATACGATCTCCGGACAGATCGCAAAACAGCTTTACCAAAAAGAAATCGTTGCAATCCAAGGATTTCAAGATTTAGATATTCCTAATCATATCTTTGATGCAGTCATAGGAAACGTCCCTTTTGGGCAAATTCCAATCTTTGATCCACAGTACAAACAAAATAATTTTATGATTCATGATTATTTCTTTGCTAAGGCATTAGACAAAGTCAAAGTCGGTGGTGTCGTGATCTTCATTACTTCTCATTTTACAATGGATAAGAAAAACAGCAATGTAAGAAGATATATTGCTCAACGAGCAGATCTGTTAGGGGCAATTCGTTTACCAGACAACACTTTTACTGCCAATGCGGGAACAAAAGTAACCAGTGATATTTTAGTTTTGCAGAAACGAGAAAGACCTTATGTGCATGAACCCGAGTGGTTGAATGTAGAAAGCAATGACAATGGTTTGACAATGAACGCTTATTTTGTCAATCACCCACACATGATACTTGGTAAAATGGTAGAAGAAAGTTCCCCTTATGGAAAAGCATTTACCTGTAAAGCCATAGAAGGACAATCTTTATCGACTCAACTTGAACAAGCATTTTCACATATCACTGCTCAAATTGACCAACGATCTGTTCTTTTTGTTGATGAAGAAGATCACTCTATTCCAGCTGATCCAAATGTACGAAACTTTAGTTTCTGTGTATCTGATGGAAAATTGTATTATCGAGAAAACAGTCGAATGTATCCGCATGAAACAAACAGAACAGCTGAAAATCGAATACGAGGACTGATTCAAATTCGTGATTGTTTGCACGAATTGATTGAAATGCAGACCAAAGGTTTTCGTCATGAAGATATTGCAGCATTACAAAAAGAACTCCATATGCACTATGATATGTTTACTTTAAAGTATGGACTGATCAATGACAATGCTAATAAGCGTGTGTTTCAAGAAGATGCTTCTTATGGACTGTTATGCTCATTGGAAGTGTTAAATGAAGATAAAACATTAAAACGAAAAGCCGATATTTTTGATAAACAGACGATACGACCTAACAAAGAAATTCATTCTGTGGAAAACGCCGATGAAGCACTAACAGTCAGCATGGCGGAAAAAGGACGTGTTGATTTAAAGTATATGTCAGATTTATCAAAACTGTCTGAAAAACAATTGATTGAAAACTTAAAAGGCGTGATTTTCCGTAATCCTAGACTTCTTGATCAAGATGGCAATCCTGTATATGAAACTGCTGATGAATATTTAAGTGGAAATGTGCGTGAAAAGTTAGTCTTTGCAAGACACGTCGCAAAACAAAATCCTGAGCTTTATACGATCAATGTCAAAGCCTTAGAACAAGTGCAGCCTGAACCTATCAAAGCCGGAGATATTAGTGTACGTTTGGGAAGTACATGGATACCAAAGCATTATTACGAAGAATTTATGTATCAACTCTTGGATACTCCTCAATGGAAACAGAAAAATATTAAAATACTTTATGTTGCTGCTACCCAAGAATGGACAATTACAAGAAAAGGATTAGATTCTAGTATAAAATCAAATAAAACTTATGGAACAAATCGAATCAACGCATATAAGATCATAGAAAATACGCTTAATCTTAGACCTTGTAAAATATTTGATAAGGTGTTAGATGACGATGGAAAGGAAAAGCGTGTACTGAACAAAAGAGAAACTGCTATCGCTCAAGATAAACAAGAAATCATCAAACGAAACTTTAATGAGTGGATATGGAAAAATCCTGAGCGTCGTGAAGATTTATGCCAAATTTACAATGAACAATTCAATTCCATTCGAAATAGAACATATGATGGAAGTCATTTAACACTTGCAGGAATGAATACGGATATTCAATTAAGACCACATCAGTTAAATGCGATTGCTCGTGTGCTATATCATGGTAATACATTGCTTGCCCACTGTGTTGGTGCAGGTAAAAGTTTTGAAATGATTGCATCTGGAATGGAAAGCAAACGGTTAGGTTTGTGTAAGAAACCCATCTATGTAGTGCCAAACAATATCATTGGTGATTTTGCTTCTGATTTCTATCGCTTGTACCCAAGTGCGAATATTTTAGTATCTACCAAAGATACATTTTCAAAAGCCAATCGTCATAAATTTTTCTCTAAAATCTCAACTTGTGAGTGGGACGGAATCATCATTGCCCATAGTCAGTTTACCAAGATGCCCATTTCCCTTGAACGTCAACAGGTTTTGATTGAACAACAAATCAAGGATATTAGTGAAGGAATACGCCAAGTAAAAAACGATAACGGTGAAAATTTCACCATCAAGCAGTTAGAAGCAATGCGAAAAAAGATGGAAGAACGATTGAAAAAGCTCAATGATCAATCAAATAAAGATGATATTTTATGCTTTGAACAGTTAGGGATTGATATGATGTTTATTGATGAGGCTGATATTTTTAAGAATTTATTTATCTATTCCAAGATGACAAACGTATCTGGTATTTCGCAAACCGATTCACAAAGAGCTTCCGACTTATTTGCCAAAACACAATATCTCAATGAGATTACAAATAATCGAGGTGTTGTCTTTGCGACAGGAACACCTGTTTCTAACAGTATGGCTGAGCTTTATACAATGCAGCGTTATCTTCAATATGATTTATTAAAAGCAAAAGGATTAGAGTCTTTTGACGCATGGGCTTCCACATTTGGAGAAACAACCACTGCAATGGAATTAACACCTGATGGCACAAAATTTCAATTAAAAACTCGCTTTGCCAAGTTCTTTAATCTTCCTGAACTGATGACCATGTTTCGAGAAGTTGCAGACATACAAACTGCCGATATGCTTGATCTTCCAACTCCAAAGGCAAATTATAAAGTTATATCTGTACCTGCTAGTCCCGAACAAAAAGAAATGATTCAGTCTTTAGGTGAAAGAGCGGAACAAATCAAAGGCGGTAATGTTGATCCACATATTGATAATATGTTAAAAATCACTTCTGATGGAAAGAAACTAGCCCTTGAGCAGCGATTGATCAATACCTTATTACCAGAAAATAAAGAGAGCAAAGTAATGGCTTGTGTCAATAATGTGTATGAAACTTGGAAAGATACGAAAGAAAATCTTTCTACTCAACTGATTTTTTGTGATATGTCTACTCCAAAAAACAGTTCAAAAAATATCAATGAAGAAAGCATTACTAACGAAACAGAGCCGATATTTACAAGTGTATATGAAGATATAAAACGTAAACTTGTAGAGCGTGGCATTCCAAGTCATGAGATAGCATTCATTCATGATACAAATAATAATGAAGTTTTACGAAAAGAATTGTTTGCGAATGTACGCTCTGGAAAGGTGCGAATTTTGATTGGATCAACAAGCAAAATGGGTGCAGGTTCTAATATGCAAGATAGAATTATTTCACTTCATGATCTTGATTGTCCTTGGCGTCCACGAGATTTAGAGCAACGCTCTGGTCGTGCAATTCGTCAAGGAAACATCAATCCCGAAGTCAATATCATTCGATATGTTACCGAAGGAACCTTTGATGCTTATATGTTCCAAACAATAGAAAAGAAACAATCCTTTATTTCACAAGTCATTACAGGGAGAGTTGTGCAGCGTTCGATGG
This sequence comes from Absiella sp. AM29-15, assembly GCF_003434225.1. Taxonomy (NCBI): domain Bacteria; kingdom Bacillati; phylum Bacillota; class Erysipelotrichia; order Erysipelotrichales; family Erysipelotrichaceae; genus Amedibacterium; species Absiella sp. AM29-15. Next base: position 86,564 of record NZ_QVFL01000008.1, on the reverse strand, counting down.
ACGAAGTTGATGATATGTCTATGCGTTATGCTGAAATCAAAGCAATCGCTTGCGGTGATCCTAAGATTATGGAACGATGTAATTTAGATATAGAAGTTAATAAGCTCAATGACTTGAAATCTAATTATCTAAATCAAAAATATGAATTACAAGATAATATTTTAAAAAGATTGCCACGTGAAATGACACGAATACAAGAAGAAATTTCAGGATTAAAAGAAGATATTATCTTGAAAAATCAGAATCCATTATCAGAAAATGATGAGTTTATCGGAATCGAGTTGGACGGTGTTTCGTATAAAGATAAAGCAGAAGCAGGAACCATGCTCATTGAACTAGCACGACAAAATCCAACGGAAAATCTTGTCTATATTGGAAAGTATCGTGATTTTTCACTCTACACTCATTTTTCTATGTTAGCAAAGGAATGTTGTTTGACGATAAAAAACAAGTCTAGTACAACGATTACTTTAGGAACAGATAAACTAGGAAATTTTTCTCGTATGAATAATGCTTTGAAAAATCTTGATAAAAGATTAGTTGAAGCTGAGCATGAACTCCAACGCTTAACAAATGAATTAAGAACTTCAAAAATTGAATTTGAGAAACCTTTTATTTATGAAAATGAATTAAATGAAAAAACAAAACGCTTGGCACAATTAACGATGGAATTAAAATTAGATGAAAAAGATCCTGATATTATAGATGATACAGAGATCGATCCAGCAAAAGAAAAGATTACAGAAAGAGCATTAGCACGATAAATGAATGTCTATCGCACATTTGTTTCCATCAAAATATCTTTTTATAATGATGGCAAGGAGGAATGGTATCATGGAAAATTATGATCAACTGCTTGCCTATCTTTGTACTAGACTAGAACATTTTGATAATGACTGCGTAACTTTTTTAAGAAAGCATTCAAAAAAATATGTAGAAACCGAACAAAAAATGAATGAAATCTTAGAACACACTGCAATCAAAAATTTCCTTATCAATGAGGATAGTATCTATCTAACTGAAGAAGAACACAAATTATTTATAAGATATATGGGATTAGAAAATTACCTTTATACTTTAGAAAATGCAGTCATCTATTTGCTAGGTTGTCATGATACAACGATATTGCAAAGCATATTTCATGAATTTAAAAATGAAAAAGAATCAATGTTTCAAAAAACAGAAGAACAATAAACGAAAGATCACAAGTGAAAAAACATTTGTGATTTTTCAATTTTATGGAGGTGTTTATGATAAAACATATCAAACCAAAGGATTTAGCAGAAATAAAAAAGATAGATCTGTTGACCTATTTAGGCAATTATCAACCCGATCGATTAAAGAAAATATCACATGATACCTACTGTATTAAAGACCATGAGAGCCTGCATATTTCAAATGGCTTATGGCACTGGCAGTCAATGGGCATCGGAGGACGAAGTGCATTGGACTTTTTAATGAAGGTGGATAACTACTCTTTTTTAGATGCAGCTGAGATCTTATTACAAAAAACAAAAGCAAAAGAGCCTGTTTATGTTGCCTATTCAGCAAAGGAAGAAAATAAAAAACTTCACCTTCCTACTCCATCTTCTACCAATGAAAAAGCAATTTGTTATCTTGTAGAACGTGGAATTGATGAAGAAATCATTCAAGACTGTATCAATAATCATGTCATTTATGAAAGCAAATATATCAATCCAAATACTAAAATCATATATACACATGTAACTTTTATTGGCTACGATAAACAAAATCATATCCCAAAGTATGCCAATATACGAAGTGTTGAAAATGATTTTAAAGGCGATGTCTATGGCAGTGATAAACGGTTTTGTTTCTCTATTCAACCTCATATTTTATCAAAAGAGTTGCATATTTTTGAGTCAGCCATTGATACTTTATCTTACGCAACATTATTAAAAATGAATGGAAAGGATTATCGAAGTATTCATCTTTTATCATTAGGTGGGGTTGCGATTCCACGAAAAGATACAACAGAGGATTTAAAATTACCGGTTGCCTTGACACAGTATCTTGAAGATTTTCCAGAAATAAAAAGTCTTGTACTTCATCTTGATAATGATAAAGCAGGACGACTTTCTGCGAAAAATATTCAGAAAAAATTATGGTACATGGATATAAAAGATTGTATTTCTTGTTATGGAAAAGATGTAAATGATGAGTTGATCGTGCGATTAGGAAAACAAATTCAATCGAAAAATCAACAAAGAATGATGCAAGAACGATGATGGGAGGTGCTACAATGATAAAGAAAATCGAAAAAGAAATTAAAAAATTGGAAATATTGAAAGAACAAAAAATAAACAAACGAAACCAACTTGATGAAGAATTATCAGAGATAACAACGCAGTTAAAAGAACTTTATTCATTAAAAAATCAGTATGAAAAACTGCAAAATAGTACACTTCACTTCTTTGAAAAAAGTGAAACAAGCTGATTTCTTTTTGAGGTGGTCATATGCACATGCCCTTACATTCGTGTAGAGGGATTGTGCTATACACTATACCAGCAAGCACTGGATACGGATAGCCACAAGGCTACTCCTATCCTTTTTCTAGGGATAATCCCTAGTACCCTTTCTTATTTATATTGCGGAAATTGGATATATGAGAACTTTTTTCATTGCGGAAATTGGAGGTTTTTGTGATTTTTTTATTGCGGAAATTGGACATATATTATTGCTGTTATTTTATTTTTTGGGTATAATATTTTTGTGGAGGTGTTAAACCTATATGTTTAAAAGAAAAATATATTCAAAAATTAAGGAATGGAAAAGTAGTTCTGATGGGAAAACAGCATTATTGATCGAAGGGGCAAGACGTGTAGGAAAATCAACAGTTGTAGAAGAATTTGCAAAAAATGAATACGCAACTTATATTCTAATTGATTTTTCGACAGCTTCAAATACTATAAAAGAATTATTTGAAGATATGTCCGATCTAAATTATTTTTTTCTACAACTTCAGTTACAATATCATGTTGAATTGGAAACGAGAAAATCAGTTATCATCTTTGATGAAGTTCAATTATGTCCAAAAGCAAGACAAGCAATTAAGGCATTAGTTAAAGATGGAAGATACGATTATATAGAAACCGGATCTTTGATCTCTATAAAAAAGAATGTAAAGGATATTTTAATTCCAAGTGAGGAAAGAAAACTTCAGATGCACCCAATGGATTATGAGGAATTTTTATGGGCTCTTGGTGATTCAACGACAATGAAATTATTAAAAGGTGTCTTTGAATCTAAAAAGTCATTTGGCGATCAATTAAACAGAAAGTTATTACGAGATTTTAGACTTTACATGCTTGTTGGAGGTATGCCACAAGCAGTGCACGAATTTATAACCACAAATAACTTCAAAAAAGTAGATGATGTAAAAAGAGATATTATCAATTTATATGAAGATGATTTTAGAAAGATTGATTCAACAGGACGATTAGCAATGCTATTTGAAGCAATCCCCTCACAGTTAAATAAAAATGCAAAAGGTTTTCAAACTAAAAAAGTATTAAATTCTTATAAAACAACAGATACCACTATTTTAAGTTTAGTATCAGAATTAAAAGACTCTAAAGTAGTATCGGTTGCATATCATGCAAATAATCCAGATATTGGTTTATCGGCATATAAAGATTTAAATCAATTTAAATTGTATATGGCAGATACTGGCTTATTTGTAACTTTACAATTTAAAGATAAGGATTTTACAGAGAATATCATTTATGAAAAATTATTGAATGATAAGTTAGCAACAAATTTAGGCTATCTTTATGAAAATGCAGTTGCACAAATTTTAACCGCAACAGGAAATGATTTATTTTATTATACTTTTTACCAACAAGAACAAAAAAGAAATTATGAGATAGATTTTGTAATTTCAAAAAGAAATAAGATATGTCCAATTGAGGTAAAATCCTCAAGATACAAAGTTCATGCTTCTCTTGATGTATTTTATGAGAAATTTTCTGATCGAATATTAAATCGCTATATTATTCATACCAAAGATGTATCTAAAGATAAGGATATTTTATGCCTACCAATTTATTTGACACAGTTTATTTCCCAAAAAGAAGAAAATTAAAACAAACATAACGAGGCTAAAACAGTTTACAATGCTATCTTACACAAATTTTATCCTTCATCTATTCCTATTCAAATTCGTGTTGAAGATGATGCTATGTATATAAGTAATGATTGCGTCTTTCCAAGTGATTGGACAAAAGACAACCTAATGCGTCGCCATGCATCAAGACCATATAATCCAAATATTGCTAATACATTTTTTAGAGCGGGCTATGTGGAAGTTTGGGGAAGAGGTATTCAGAAAATATGTGAAGCATGTGGTGAACTTGGAGCACCTATGCCTGAATACGAAATTACGTCTGAGTTCATTACAATCAGTCTAAAAGCTCTTAATAATAAAAAACGAGATGTCGGTCTAGATGTCGGTTTAGATGTCGGTTTGGATGTCGGTTTGGAAAATAAAATATTAAGTATTATTCGCTCAAACCCTCAAATAACACAAAAAGAAATTGCTATACATTTATCAGTAACAGAGCGTACAGTTCAAAGAATTTTTAAGAAGTTAAGTAAGGATAAAACTATTGAACGAATTGGAGGAAAACGCTTCGGTCAATGGATTATCAAAAAATAATTTAAAATATCATTAGCAAAAATTTAGTAAAGTAACAGAAAAGTAATCTAAAAAAAGAAACTCATAAATATAAGAGAGGAGTTGAACGTCGATGACTACAATAAGAAGTGAATTCTTTAGAAATGATTTTATTCAAGCACTTATAAATTTTTCTAATGGTAGAATATCAGAAGATGAAGCTAACAACATAGCAAATAAAAAGTTACGTTTAACTGATTTTTCTGATGACAGTCCTTTAGCCCACAAAGGTCCTAGATGGCTTGCAAAACGTATTGTTGGATCAATGAACTTTGAATAGAAATTATTAAGTAAAGTTATAAGGAAGTCGCTCAAATTGAGTGGCTTTTTCTTAAAAAAAAGAAATGTAATGTTAAAGAAAAGAACTTCTAAAAAAACAATCGAAAAAATGAGCCAAAAATTGAGCCCAAAAATGAGCCGAAAAGTGAGCCGAAAAATTTATTGACTCAAAAATAACAAAATAATTGATTTATATGAGCCGGAACTATATTCGGCTCTTTTTTACGTTATTCACGCATTGACATTATGAGTGATGTTTATGTGTGTTGTGGTAATTAAATACGCTATGCAAAAGAAAGCGAGGTTGATCCTTGATGAACAATGATATTTTTGAAGATATGTTTGATCTTTTGAAATGTGAATATCTATCAGATTTACATTTTAAAGACATACAAGTATTTCAAAAACTAAAAACAAGCAATTATGAAAACTATACACTGCTTAACTTAAAAGACTTTTTTCAATATGTATTTCAAATAGAAATTCATAGTTATGAAGATATTAAAAAATTTTTAAATCAAGAAACAATGGAGGAAACAAAATGAGAAAAAGAAACATTTCAGTTATCACTAGACTGAATAAAAAAGAACAACAACATTTAAAAGCGATGGTCAAAAGATCTGGTTTATCTCAAGAAGCCTATATTCGTCATCTGATAAATGGTGTCATTCCTAACGATGCTCCATCACCTGATTATTTTAGTATGATGAAAGAACTTCATGCGATTGGTAATAACTTAAATCAGATTGCATCGAAAGCACATCGCTTAAATGTGATTGATGTTCAGGAATATGACAAAGCAGTTCGTCTGTTTGAAAAAACAGTAAAAGATATTACGAACGCTGTTATCACACCTAGAAAATATTGATATGGCTACTACTGCAATTTGGAAAGTGAAAGGCTGGTTAGGAAAAGTTTTGATCTATGCAGAAAATCCTGAAAAGACAGATAATCCTGCTTTTTACCAAAATGATAATTTAACCCAAGAGGAAAAACAAGGACTGCATGATGTTATCCATTATGCAATGAGAGAGGAAGCAACCACTTCCACTACTCTACAAGAACGATTTGTCAGTGGTGTGAATTGTTCACCAAACACCGCAAGAGAAGAAATGCTCGCAGTAAAAAATCGTTATGGGAAAAACGAAGGTATCGTTGCATTTCATGGGTATCAATCTTTCGCAGAAAATGAAATCACTCCAGAAATGGCACATGAAATTGGTGTAAGGTTAGCCAATGAATTATGGGGAGATCGTTTCCAAGTAATTGTCGCAACACACTTAGATAAAGAAAAGCATTTGCATAATCATTTTGTCTTAAATTCAGTTTCTTTCATTGACGGATACCGATACAACGATTGTAAAGCTACCTATCAAAAAATGCGTGATACTTCAGATCGATTATGCAAAGAATACAATTTATCTGTCATTGAAGATCCAAAAAGAAAACAGTCAAAACATTATGCTGAATGGAAAGCTGAAAATGATGGTGTTCTTACTGCACGAGGTATGATTAAAAATGATATAGATGAAGCAATTGCGACTTCCATTAGTGATAAACAATTTTTCTATAAGCTAAGAGAAAAAGGTTATTACATTAAACAAGGAAAAGACATTACCGTTCGTCCTATTGGAAAAGAAAGAGGAATCAAGATTGCTCGTCATTTTGGTGAAGCATACACTTATCAAGCTATTTGTCAAAGAATATTAGCCAATCCACTGCCTACTCAAAGAAAAACACCAAGTATGAAAAAATCTGTCCATGTACTAAGACTGCATGGCACTTTGTCAAAACAAAGGAAAATCGGTGGTCTGAGAGGTCGTTATCTTTATTACTGTTTTAAGTTAGGAATTTTACCTAAAAACAATTCCATTTCCCCTGCAAGAATGCACTTCTTATTAAAAGAAGATATACGGAAAATGGAAAATATCAGTCAGGAAACAAAGCTGCTTTGTGTCAATAAAATTGATACTTCTGAGCAGCTTTTTTCATATCAATCACAAAAGAAAGAAGAAATGCAAGACCTTATGACAACTCGCAAACATCTTCGTTATCGTTTAAGAAGAAAAACACTAACTGAAGAAGAAAAGCAAGAGTTAAAACATGAGATTGCAGATCTTTCTAAACAGATTGAAGCATTACGAAAGGAGGTGATACTGTGCGACGATATTGCCGATCGTTCGCAAGTGATCAAAGAAAAAATAGAAATTATCCAACAAAATGAACAACCAAAAAGAAAGGAGGAAAAAGTCAATGAACACAGGCGGAGAAGCAGCTGATCAAGTCATTCGTATTTCTTTAAATGGAATGGAAGTTGCGGCTAAAATAAGTGGAAAAGCAGCACTTGAAATTGCCAATATGCTCTATGCAGTAATGAAAGATCAAAAGAAAACCAAAGGCAAGACAAGATTAGAAAACCTGATTAGTACAGGAAAACCTTTATCAGTGTTTACTTTAAAATCTAGTGATCTTGCTAGTTTTCAAAAAGAAGCCAAGAAGTATGGAATCTTGTATTATGCAGTGCGTAATCAACGTTCCAACTTTGATGGCATGGTGGATATTATGGTAAAAACCGAAGATTCATCACGTATCAATCGTATTGTTGAACGCTTTAAATTATCTGATGTCAGTCAAACGGCTCAAGTTAAGACAGATATTGAAAAAACAAGAGCTACGAAAAAACAAAAAGCAGAACAGGAAATTGTCCGTCCAACCAAATCACCACAAACGATTCAAAAGGAAGAACAAGAACTGTCATCACTGCAAAAAGAGGAAAACAGTGTAAACCCCAAAGTGGCAAAGACGACAAAATCCCGTCCGTCCGAGCCTATCTTCAATCCTGTCGTGGAGGGTACTAATGACAAACAAGAAAAGCCCAGTGTACGTGCTGAGTTAAAACAAATCAAAAAGGAATTAGAAAAAGAAACGACACTCAAAGACAAAGACAATGTGAAAGTGAACAAGAAACAAATGCTCCCGAAACATCAACAACCCAAAATCAAAAAGAAAAGAACAAAGGAGAGATAACATATGAGTAATTTTGATGATATTTTTATGGCTGCTGCAAAACAGCGTGAAGAAGAAAAAGAGAATTTTATTAAAGAAAGCAAGGAAAATCGTGAGAAATGCTATCAAATGGCAGATGATAAAGCCAAAGAAATTGCGACAAGCGGTACACAGTTACAAGCCTATTTAGATACTCAGGTAAAATTTCCTATGCACACACCTAACAATGTCTTACTGATCATGCAACAACGACCAGATGCAATCCAAATCGGTGATTCGAAATATTGGAAAGAAAAACATCTTTTTGTAAAAAAAGAAGAACTAGGAAATCCTATTCTCATTATGGAACCGGGGGAAAAATATACAAGAGAAGATAACAGTGTAGGAACGTATTATAATGCGAAAAAGAATTATGATATTACGCAAACAACCGCTAAATATATCAATCGTCAAGATCGTTCTTATGACATCAATGAACTGATTACAGCGATTGCGAAAAACTCCCCTATTCCATTTAACCAAGTTGGTGCAGCTGAATTACCAGAAGGCAAAGGCGCTCTCTACGATCCACAAATTGGCGTGATCAACTTAAGACAAGGAATGGAAAATGGGACTGCAATTTTTCAAGTTGTTACGATGGAACTATCCCATGCATTACTTGCACAAGGAAATCCTGACTATGACAGAAATGTCAATGCACTTACTGCTTTTGCATCATCTTATATGCTTTGTAAAAAATATGGTGTTGATACCAAAGCCTATCATCTTAGTGAAATGAATTCTATTTTTCCGGATATGGAACCCAATGAAATCAAGCAAGAACTTTATACGATTAAAAGAACTGCCAATGATCTTGTTCAAAAATTAGATAAAGATTTAAAGCGTCAAAAAGCACCGATTGAAAAATCACATGAAGCAAGATAGGTATTTGTTATGAAAGAGCCTATCTATACACTTCGATTAAATCGGTTTGAATATGGTGCTATATTCAATTCACTGAATGATAAACGAAATGAACTTATTGCTAATGAACAAGATACAGAACTTGTTGATAACGCATTATTGAAAGTTATTGAAGCCAAAGAACGATGCAAAGGTCGTGATCGCAGTGAAGGAAGATAAGAATGAAACATATCTTGTTCTTTTTCTTGCCGGAGTGATTCCTGTTGTTTGGTTAGCATTGTTATTTGCACCTTATCTTTATGGTGGTTTATCTAATAACTTTTCACAACTCACATTTGCACTTAATCACCCTTTTCAAATTCAATGGGTTAAGGATAGTCCCCGCACTATCCTTTTCTTTTTGGGAATTTATGCAATGGGGATTGCCATATACTACTCCACTAAGAAAAATTACCGACGTGGAGAAGAACATGGATCTGCAAAATGGGGATCGGTGAAAAAGGTCAATCAAAAATATGCCAGTTCAAAAACAAGTGATGATAAAATTTTTACCCAAAATGTTCGTGTCAGTTACAACAGCAGAAAACATCGAAGAAATTTGCTTTCTATGGTAGTGGGTGGTTCTGGTGCTGGTAAGACAAGATTTTATGCCAAGCCTAATTTACTGCAAGCTAACACTTCTTTTGTCGTACTAGATCCAAAAGGAGAACTCACTCGTGATACTGCTTATATGTTGGAAAATCTAGGATATGAAATTCGTGTTCTTGATTTAATCAACATGGATAAGTCATACTGTTACAATCCCTTTGCTTATCTTAGAACAGATAATGATGTACAGAAATTAGTAACAAATCTCTTTAAGGCAACAACTCCCAAAGGTTCGCAAAGCCAAGATCCGTTTTGGGATACAGCTGCTAGTATGTTACTGTTATCGTTGATCTTTTATCTTAAATATGAAGCACCTGAAGATGAACAAAATTTTCCGATGGTTATGGAAATGCTTCGTGCTGGCGAAGTCCACGAAGATGATGACTATTATCAATCTCCACTAGATCAGTTGTTTTATCGTTTGGAAATGCGAGAGCCTGATCATATCGCAGTGAAGTATTATAAAGACTATCATTCCGGTTCAGCGAAAACTTTAAAAAGTATTCAAATCACACTTGCGGCTCGATTAGAAAAATTCAATCTTGAAGCAGTCGCTAAACTGACCGCAACCGATGAACTTGACTTTACTTCCTTAGGAGAACGAAAAGTTGCATTGTTTGCGATTATCCCAGATAACGATACTTCCTTTAATTTTCTTATCAGTATGCTATATACCCAACTGTTTCAACAGTTGTTTTGGTTAGCAGATACCGTTTATCAAGGGACATTGCCTGTTCATGTTCATCTGCTTATGGACGAATTTGCCAATGTGAGTTTACCTGATGACTTTGATAAGATACTTTCTGTCATGCGTTCAAGAGAAGTATCCGTATCCATCATTCTTCAAAATATGGCACAGTTAAAGGCTTTATTTGAAAAACAATGGGAAAGCATAGCAGGCAATTGTGATGAGTTTTTATATTTAGGGGGAAATGAGCAAAGCACCCATAAATATGTATCTGAGTTGTTAGGAAAATCTACGATTGATACGAATACCTATGGGAAAAGTACAGGACATAGTGGCAATTATTCAACCAATTATCAAAATACAGGACGTGAACTATTAACGCCTGATGAAGTGCGTATGTTGGATAATGAACTGGCAATTTTATTTATTCGTGGCGAACGACCGATCATAGATAAAAAATATGACATTATGAAACACCCTCATATTGATATGACTCCAGATGGACATGGAAAGGAATATCATCATGGTGTTGTAAGTGAAGCAGTCGCAGCAATAACTTTTACAAAAGATCTCTCATCTGCAAAAGAAATAGAAACAGAAGAAACGTACATTCTTTTGAGTGATGAAGAAATTGAAGAAATACAAAATAGACAATCAAACAGCAATTAACTTCTTTATAAAAAATTGCTTTATCAGGTGGAGTTGGCAAGTATAGATATACAAGATAACTCCACTTTTTATTTATGAAAACAATAGAAATATGGAGGAACTAATGAAAATGAAACATTTAAAAATGTCAAAAAAGATGAAATGTCTTTTTACTGTTTATGCAGTTTTGGTTTGTTGCATGACATTTGGTGCATTACCTGTCTATGCAGCAGATGATCCACTTACCGTAGTCAATAATCTAAGTGATTTTATCTTTGGATTGATTCGTGCAGTGGGCATGATTTTATTAGGTTTTGGAATCGTACAAATTGGTCTTTCTTTAAAGAGCCACGATGCCAGTCAAAGGGCGAATGGGTTTTTAACACTTGCAGGAGGTGTAATTATTACCTTTGCAAAAGAAATCTTAAATATCATCACAGGCGGATAAGAAAGTGGAAAAACAAAAGAAATATCAAGTCATTTATGCTGATCCACCTTGGAAATATTATGTCTATTCCAAAAAAGGACTAGGAAGAAGTGCAGAACATCATTACCCTACGATGTCGATTGATGAAATTAAAAAGTTGCCCATTCAAGAGATTGCAGAGAAAGACTGTATGCTTTTTTTATGGGTAACTTTCCCTACTCTTTTAGAATCTTTTGAAGTCATTCGTGCTTGGGGATTTCAATATAAAACAGTTGCTTTTGTTTGGATCAAACAAAACAAAAAAAGTGATGGTTTATTTTGGGGTATGGGCTATTGGACAAGAGCAAATGCAGAAATATGCTTGCTTGCAACCAAAGGACACCCTAAGCGAGTATCCAAAAGAGTACATCAAGTTGTCATATCTCATATCGAAGAACACAGCAAAAAACCAAATGAAGTGAGAAACCGAATTGTTGAATTGACCGGTGATGTGCCACGCATTGAATTGTTTGCTCGTCAGACATATGAAGGTTGGGACGCATGGGGAAATGAAGTACAAAGTGATATTGCATTTGACAAAGAGAATGGAGATGATGAAATTGGAATCGGATAATTGGATTGTACAAAACCTGCAAAATGCACTAGATACATGGAACGAAAAACTAGCAGAAATATGGCAGATCATTACGCAATCCCCTGAAAATTTTAAAGGTGGTGGCATATGGGACGTTATCGTACAGATCAATGGTGCATTGATGGCAATCGGACTTGCACTGCTTGTTTTATTTTTTGTGATTGGTGTTATGAAAACCTGTGGCTCTTTTGCGGAAGTAAAGAAGCCTGAACACGCCCTTAAAATATTCATTCGTTTTGTGTTGGCTAAAGCAGTCGTAACCTATGGACTAGAACTGATGATGGCAGTATTCAATATTGTGCAAGGCGTTGTATCAACGATTATGAATGCTGCCGGTTTTGGTGGTGCTACACAAACAGTGCTACCACAGGAAATGGTAAGTGCGATTGAAGATGTAGGATTTTTTGATAGTATTCCGTTATGGGCAGTAACGCTCATTGGTGGATTATTTATTACAGTATTAAGTTTTGTCATGATCATGAGCGTTTACGGACGCTTTTTTCGTTTGTATCTTTATACAGCAATCGCACCGATTCCTCTTTCCAGCTTTGCTGGAGAGCCAACGCAAAATGTTGGAAAATCATTTTTAAAATCATACACTGCTGTATGTTTAGAAGGTGCGATCGTTGTATTAGCGTGTATCATCTTTTCTTTATTTGCAACCTCACCACCAGTAGTAGATACAAGTGCAGCAGCTATTACGCAAGTATGGAGTTATATAGGTGAAATTGCGTTTAATATGCTTGTGCTTGTTGGTGCAGTGAAGATGAGCGATCGAGTTGTTAGAGAAATGATGGGAATATAATTTAGAAAAGGAGTTTATATCATGAAGAATAATAAAAATGAAATCAATATAGAAGATTTTGGTTTTATAAAATATGGTGAATTTTACCATGATGTTCATATTCATCTTGTAAATGGCGAAATATTAACAACTTTGGAAAATGAAGATCTACCAGAAAACAAAACGATATTTCATGAATTTAGAAATACAAAAAATTGCTTTCTTAATATTGTTGTAGGAATAGATGGTTTTGCCTCTATTCCAAAAGATAAGATTCTTTATATAACAGTATGCAATGTGCGTAAGATTTAATTTTCTAGTTAGGAATGATTCATTAAAAATCAACAACAAACTTATCAAGGAATTACTCTAGGGTAGTTCTTTTTCTTATTATGGAGGAGTTTATGGAAGTAAAAGTAAATAAAGAAATACGAAATTATACAGAGTCCATGTATTTTGGACTTTCCTTAAGACAATTTATTTTTTCAATATTAGCCTGCGTATGTGCCGTAGGTTTTTATTTTATCTTTAAACCTTATTTTGGTTTGGAAACATTGTCATGGTTATGTATTCTAAGTGCTGCTCCTTTTGCGGCACTTGGATTTATTAGCTATAACGGTATGACTGCCGAAAAATTTATATGGGTATGGTTAAAGTCAGAAGTCCTGATCCCTAAACAAATCAAATTTGAAAGCAATAATTATTATTGGGAATGTATCCAACCATTTTTAGAAGAAAAACGCAAGGAGGAGTTGAAACATGATTAAGACGCTTTCTTCAATTAACAAACAAGAAAAAGAAAAATTTAAAATACCGAAAAAGGTACAACATATTATCCCTATTGAAACCATATGGAAAGATGGCATATTCAAAGTAGGCAAAAACAAGTTTTCTATGACTTATAAATTTACGGATATTAACTATGCGACCGCTTCTCGTGAGGACAAGGAAGCCATGTTTTTGGAATATTCAGAATTGTTAAATTCGTTTGATAGTGGCGCTACAACTAAGATTACGATTGCCCTTAGACGATTAAATCAGATAGATTTTGAAAAAGAAATCTTACTGCCTTTAAAAGAGGATCGTTTTGATATTTATCGCAAAGAGTATAATCAAATGTTACTAGATAAAGCGATGGGAACAAATGGTATGGTGCGTGAAATGTATGTAACTATATCTGTATTTAAAAAGAGTTATGAAGATGCAAGAACTTACTTTCGTCGAGTAACAACAGATTTAACTTCTCATTTTGCACGATTGGGTGCCAGATGTACCCCACTAGATACCACTGAACGACTTCGTATCTTACATGATTTTTACCGTTTAGGTGAAGAAGTCAATTATACAATGGATTTAGCAAGGCTCATGAAACGAGGACATGATTTTAAAGATTATATCTGTCCTGATAGTTTTGAATTTAAAAAAGATCATTTTAAAATGGGAAATCGTTATGGACGAGTTTTATTTTTAAAAGATTATGCTAGTTATATCAAAGATAATATGATTGCGGAACTAACGGATATGAATCACAATATGATGATGTCCATTGATGTGATTCCAATTCCTACCGATGAAGCAGTACGAGAAGTTGAAAATCGTATATTAGGTGTAGAAACAAATGCGACAAATTGGCAAAGACGACAAAATGCAAATAATAACTTCAGTGCTGTGCTTCCTTATGATTTAGAACAACAAAGAAAAGAAACGAAAGAATTTTTAGACGATTTAACCACAAGAGATCAAAGAATGATGTTTGCAGTTTTAACCTTTGTATTAACTGCGGATACAAAGAAACAACTTGATACTGATACCGAAACTCTACAAACGATTGCACGAAAACATCTTTGCCAAATCGTACCGTTGCATTTTCAACAAATGGACGGTTTGAATACGGTATTACCAATCGGAGTGAGAAAAATTCATGCCCTTCGTACTTTAACAACAGAAAGTTTAGCGGTGCTATGCCCTTTTAGGGTACAGGAAATTATGGATAAGAATGGAATTTATTACGGTGAAAATGCCATTTCTCATAATTTGATTATGGTTAATAAAGAAAATTTATTAAATCAATCGGCCTTTTTACTTGGTGTTCCCGGTGCCGGAAAATCATTCAGTGCAAAAGAACTGATCGTCTTTTTAGCCCTTGCGACCAATGATGACATCTTAGTCTGCGATCCCGAAAATGAGTATAGTTCTTTAATAAAAGCATTAGGTGGAGAAGTAATTCATATTGCCGCTGGAAGTGATGATCATATCAATGCTTTGGATATGGTAGAAGGCTATGGTGATGGAGGAAATCCAATCGTCGATAAGTCTGAATTTGTTTTATCTTTATTTGAGCAGTTAGATAAAAAAGGACTTGGATCAAAAGAAAAATCAATCATCGACCGTTGTGTAGCTTATGTCTACGAAGATTATCAAAATGGTGGAAAACTTCCAACTTTATGTGTTTTAAGAGAAAAATTGTTAGAACAACCGGAAAAGGAAGCAGAAAGTCTAGCTTTATCTTTAGAATTATTTACGAACGGATCATTAAATGCGTTTGCTCATAAAACGAATGTTGATACGAACAATCGTATCATCGTATATGACATCATGGACTTAGGTAAACAGTTAAAGACAATGGGATTATTGGTCATTACTGATGCGATGATCAATCGTGTAACAGATAACTGGCGTAAAGGGATTCGTACTCACTTGTTTATTGATGAATTTCATGTTGTTTTTGAAAATGAATATTCAGGTGCATTCTTCAATAGTGCATGGCGAAGATTTAGAAAACGAAATGCATATCCAACAGCCATTACACAAAATGTTGAGTATTTATTAGATTCCGTATTAGCAAGTACGATGTTATCGAACAGTGAATTTGTTGTGATGTTAAATCAAGCACCACAAGACCGTCAAAAACTTGCGAAACTGTTAAATATATCTGATGAGCAGATGTCGTATATTACCAATGCCGATGCAGGTTGTGGACTGATTAAGTACGGAAGCTCATTAGTCCCATTTATCAATCGTTTCCCTAAAGATACGCTACTCTATCAGTTAATGACAACCAAGCCAACAGATACCCATCATCAAAACAAAGGAGTGAAATAATCTATGGAAAATAAATCATTAGCCGAATATGAAAATATCAAGGAGTTCTTAGAACTTCTTGATTATCATGGCATGAACAATGAAAAGAAGCAGTTAGAATTTATTATTGAATATGTGGACAGTGCTGAAAGACAATTCAATGAAGTTTTACAAGAATTAAAAGATGTTAGAAATGAACTCAATACGATTCAAAGTAAAACGATCAAGGCAACTGCAATACGAGCAGTGGACAATATAACCGATAAAGTTAAGTCGGCTAAAAATACATTGCTTGATATGAAACACCAAATTAAAAATACCATTGATAAAGGACTAAAAGAATTTAAAGAAAAAGGCAAAGACGCTCTCACTTCAACAATGAAAAAGTTAAATATCAAAGGTATGCTGCAAACGATGAAAAACAGTTTTGATCATATCAATCAACAGGCAGATAAAGAAATCGATCATCTTACAAAGTTGGGTGATGAAATTCATGCGGTCAATCATCATTTTAAAAATATTGGTCATGTGATTATGGGAAAACAAGTTCCTAGTGTAAATCCTAGAGATAGCAACAAAGGTATGATCAGTCATGTTCAAAATGCTTTGTTTCATGTCATGGATAAAATGACAACCCTATCTCAAAAAACACAACATGGAATTGAAAAGATAGAAAAACGAGAAACAGAGTTCAAAGAAAAATATTCAGTGAAACAATCCTTGCATGAAATCAAGAAAAATATGACATCTGCCAAATCATCATACAAAGAAATCAATCATGAACGAGGGTAGAGCTTATGCTCTCCCCTATTTTTTAGGAGGAATACAACATGAAAATACAGTTTAAATCAAAAGAACATAAAATGTTTTATGAAAACATGATGAAGCAATGTTCAAAAAACGATTCTTATCATCGTTCTTTATTCTATACACTGGGTATTAGTCAAGATTGTCGAAAACATATACAAGATTTATATGATGTTCATAATGATAAGATTGTACTTGATGGACTTCATCAAGATTGGCAAACATCAGGTTCTATGCGTACCACACTGCTTGCTTTTAATCTTTGGAATGGTTTTACATTAGAAAATACGGTAGAAAGTACACCTTATGATTTGTTTCAATCAGAGGATTGTACTTTTTATTTTGAGGCAGTCAAAGTAAGGTATCCTGAGTATTGTCGTGAACATCAAAATCAATTAAGAGAAGAACGATAATTATGTCAAAAGATATCAAGACAAGAACAGTTTTTAAAGATGTCAAAACGATCGATAAAGCAAAAATAGCATCTGAACATATTCATCATGCAACAATAAAATCAAAAGAACAGTATGAAGAACATACTTCGCAAAAAGAACATACACCGCACGATTATGCAGTGAATAAAACGAGTGAAAAAGTGCCACGATATACAAAAAATATCGTTATCAATGCGAGGGTTAATGAAAAATGCTATCGAAATCACAAAAAAGAAAAGAATACGATAAAAGCACTACAAAAAGAATATCAAAACAGTGTTTCACCTGTTATGCAACAAGATAAGCAAATCAAAAACAAAGCACATAAAACACAATCTGTTTTTACAAAGAATCGTATTATCAAAACTAGACGAATAAATAAAAAAGATATTAAGACAACAGATAGCAAAGGAATTAAGCAATTTATCAAAGCACCAAAAAAAGATAGAAAAGTATCGGTAAAGATACCCTCTCAAAATAAAAATGTAGCCAAACAATATGCAATACAGTCTATGAAGAAATCAAAAGAATCTGCTTCTGCTATGAAACAGGTTGCCATGAAATCATCAAATTATGCAAAGAAGATAAGCAAAGCAACAACTTCAGCATTAAAGAAGATGATAGAAAGTGCTAAAGAAGTATATCTATTTTTATCGGCTATTGGCAGCGTTGCCTGTTTGTTTATCTTAGTGATTGCACTTATCGGTGGGATTTTTATGAGTAGAGGAAATTCATCTTCTGGTAATGCTCAATTATCACAAGAAGTCATTGCCTATACACCTCTTATTCAAAAGTATGCAGATGAATTTGAAATTCCTTTATATGTCAATGCCATTCAAGCTATCATGATGCAAGAATCTGGTGGTAAAGGAAATGATCCTATGCAGTCATCGGAATGTGCATTTAATAAAAAATATCCAAATACACCAAACGGAATTACTGATCCGGAATATTCAATCAAGGTTGGAATCGAAAATTTTGCGGACTGTATAAAACGAGCAAAGTGTAAAGATCCATTTGATATAGAAAATCTTTCTTTAGCATGGCAGGGATATAATTATGGCAATGGCTATATCGAATGGGCAGTTAAAAACTTTGGTGGGTATTCGCAAGCCAACGCACAAGTATTCTCTGAAGAACAAGCCGCAAAACATGGTTGGAGCAGTTATGGTGATCCTGAATATGTTCCTCATGTCATGCGTTATTATCAGTTCGCACAACTTGGAACGGGAAATAGTCAGTTAGTCAATATTGCTTTAACACAGTTAGGTAATAAAGGTGGTATTCCTTATTGGTCTTGGTGGGGTTATTCATCACGAGTAGAATGGTGTGCGATCTTTGTGAGTTGGTGTTCTGAACAATGTGGAATGCTTCAAGATGGTTCGATGCCTAAGTTTGAAAATGTTACTGTTGGTATGAACTGGTTTAAAGAAAGAAATCAATGGTTACCACGAGGAACTGTACCAAATGAAGGAATGATTATTTTCTTTGATTGGAACAATGATAATCATTGTGATCATGTAGGTATGGTCGAAAAAGCAGAAAATGGTATTGTTTATACTGTGGAAGGCAACTCTAATGATGAAGTAAGAAGAAACACTTATTCAGTTAATAGCAATGTCATTATGGGCTATGGAACCATAAAAAAATAGTTCTAGGAATGTGCCTAGAATTATTACATAGTATCAGGTTTGGTATTATAAAGTTTGAAAGAACAAAACAGTAAATAGTAAAGCCTGTCGAAAGTTTTCTTTAAAATAGTATGTATAAAAAGAGGATTTAACATCAAATTGTAAAGTGTCTACTCTATTGTGTAGAAATATTTTCGTTTTATGATATTTGTAGTCTTATATAGTACAAGTGAATTTATAATTTCTCCTATAAAATTAACATTTAGGAGGAATTGTTATGACAAATAAATATGCATATATTCGAGTTTCAAGTAAGGATCAAAATATTGATAGACAAGTAGAAGCAATGCGTAATATAGGGATTTTAGAGAAAAACATGTATATTGATAGACAATCAGGTAAAAATTTTAATCGCAAGAAATATCAATCGTTATTAAAAAAATTAAATTCAAATGATGAACTGTATATTAAATCGATAGACCGATTAGGAAGAGATTATGATGAGATACAGGAACAATGGCGATACCTTACAAAAGTAAAAAATATCGATATCATTGTTTTAGATTTACCATTGTTAGATACGAGAAATCAAGTGAATGGAATAACGGGTAAATTTATTGCGGATTTAGTGTTGCAAATTCTCTCTTATGTAGCACAAGTAGAGCGTGAAAATATAAAACAACGACAAGCAGAAGGAATACGAATAGCAAAAGAAAAAGGCGTTCAGCTTGGTCGACCACCGCTTCCTATTCCAAAAGAATTTGATGAAATTTATCAGTTATGGAAAAATAATAAAATCAGTAAACGTGAAGGTGCAAGACTGTTACATACAAATCATAATACTTTAACTAAGTGGATAAAAAAACATGAAAAAAATTATAAATTATAACATTTTTTGTAAATAAAAGTACACAATTTTTACCAAATTATTGTTTTTTGGAAAATTATGTATTATCATATTAAATGACTTAATAAGCCATATATTTAAGCTTAGAAGATACTGGTAAAAAATGTGTACATTATGAACCATTAAATAAAAGGTTGAGAAATCTTTTTATTTTTAAATTTAAACACACCTTACCTTATCAGGTTATATAAAGGGGGAAGTCAATGCAATTAAACATTACAACAGACTATGCAATTAGAATTATTTTATATCTATCTACAAAACAAAAAAAGATTACATCAAAAGAATTATCAGAAAATCTATGTATCCCTCAACACTATATATTAAAAATAACAAAGAAATTAGAAAATGCTCAATTAATTCATACATATAATGGAAAAAATGGAGGTTTTTCTATTGCTAAGGATAAATCTGAAATTAGTTTATTGGATATTATAGGTACGATGGAACCTACTACTAAAATTAATCGGTGTTTAGAGCCGGATAAATATTGTAGTCAACGCGCAACAGATTATTGTCCTGTTAGAAAGACTTATTGTTTTCTACAAAGAATGATGGAAGAAAGATTATCTTCAATTACTGTTAAAGAAATATTGGATCAATAGTGCATTATAAGGAGTATTAAAAAATGAAAAAGACAAGAGCGACGAGATTATTATTGGTGGTGCTAAGTTTAGTAGTAACTTTCTCTTCATTTACTGTATATGGAATTTCAGATAAAAAAATATATGCTGAAGTAAATGAAAATGAAAACTATGTAATTCCGGTTGAAATATCAGAGAACTATTCCCATATATATAAGGAAGAAACAATTCACATTTATAATCTTGAACAATTAAAAGCAATTGGTACTAATCAAAAAGTTAAAGATTTAGACGAAACAAAAGAAAGTTTTGGTTTAGGAAAAGATGTTGTAGTAGATGATGAAACTATTACTTATTCTTTAGATGCTAATTATGTTTTAGAAAACGATATTGCATTAAATGGAGAAAAATGGAATTTACCAGAAAGATTTACAGGTTCGTTTATTAACAAGCAAGAAAGTGAGTCTTCTCCATTGTATGATAAAGATACAGATACGATTTATGTTTATAATTCATATCAGTTAGATTTAATGCAAAGTGATAAATCTTCACTAGAGCCTGTATTAACACTAGATTATGATGTCACTCAATTTGGACAAGGACAACTTATCTACCCAAATGAATCACAAGACTATTTAACTTATAGTAATGAACATCATTATGTACTATCTAAAAGTTTTACAGCAGAGCGTCCAGTGACAGAAGCAATAAAAGTACAAAAAGTACAAGAAGCAAAGAAACAAGAAATAGAAGCTTTAGCAGATTCTAAATGGGAAAATGCAGAGTTATCTGGTAGAGACTACATAGGACAAGTTTATAAAGAATTAGATGGTGTTAAATATATTTTAATAGGGAACAAACAACAGTTGGCTGCTATTGGTCGTAAAGATAAAGATGGTAATCTAATGCAGGTGACACCAACATTAGTTCTCCACAAAAAACCAGGGCTTTTAAATCCTACGAACAAATATACACCTCTTTATCCAGGAGATGCAGATTTCAAAACGGATATAGCATTAACTTTAGATAAATCTGACAGTAAAAATTTTAAATATTTCGAACAAAGTACAACTGAATTGATGAATGTAAATTTTTCAAAAGGTTTACTAGGAAGTGTTAATGATATTTTAGGAAATATATTAGGTAGCTTATTAACAGGAAATTATGAGATTTTAGGATATGATAGTCAAAGTGGAACTTATATTTCAGAATCTGATTTAAAAACCGAATATTCAAATTTAAAATATTCAAGTGATGCGAATTATATTATTTTTAGAGATATTGATTTAAGTAATGTTGATTGGAAACCACTGATGTTTAGTGGAACAATGTTGGGAGCTGTTTCTAATGAAGGAAATAGTTTATGGAATGATAATGGAATTGATAATAACACTACTCGACCTGTTATTTCTAATGTTACAGTTAATCAAACCGCTCCAATCGATACCAAAGAACAATCCGGAGTAGGATTCTTTGGAAGTATTATGTCAAAATCTACTAAGAATTTAGGAACTGTAGACCAACAAGTTGCTGTAAAGAACATAAAACTTCAAAATGTTTCAGTAACGAATTCAACTAGTGAAATTAAAGATAATACTGGATTGATTCAAGGTCTATTAGATCTTTTAAAACCAATTTTAGGGGGCTTATTAGGAAATCTTGGAGAGGTATTGGGAGATTTATTGAATCCTAATGGTGAAGGAGATCCAAGTGTCTTCGCGACAGGAGCATTTGCTGGAAGAATTAGTGGAGATGTTACTGTTGAGGATTGTGTTGTTGAAAATGTAACAAAAATTAGTAATGTAAATGATTTAACTGGTGGTTTTGTTGGTCATGTAGAAGGTGTAACTGAATATGGTGGTCTACAAGATGCGTTAGGTAATCTTACAACCATCTTGGAAAATGTTTTAAATATTATTCCTTTTGTAGATTTAGGAACATTAATAGAAGTGCTTTTAGACGGGAATATTATCGATTTAAATAAACTTATTCCAACCGGCTATAAAAGTCCAACAATTTCTAATAGTCTTGTAGACAATACAGGATCTGATTTATCTATTGAAAATGAAACACATAATTTTCAAGGTGGATTTGCTGGAAAAGCAGTGGGAACACTGATAAAAAACAGTACAGTAAAAGCAAATAACTTGAATGTAACTGCTAAAAATATGGCAGGTGGATTTACAGGATATAGTGCGAATGCTGAGTTAGTTGGTGTGTTAAGTGGTTTAGGTATTGAATTGTTTAATGCATTTCAACTTAATACATTTTTATTGAATTGTGAAGTAGAAACAACAAGTTTAAACGTTCAAGCAATAGAAAAATATAGTGGTGGAATGAGCGGTGCACTTGCAAACAGTTTTATCGTTGATTCTAGTATATCTGGTACAACAAATATTACAGCTGATTCTTATGCTGGTGGAATGAGTGGAATTGCAGCCTTAGGGCAATCTATCTCTTTAAAAGATTTTTATGATGGTAGAAAAGACTTAACAGGATTATTAGGAAGTTTATTAAGTGGAGTTTTATCGCAAGACCAAGAAAATGTCTTACTATCTTTAACTGGTATTAGTCCAAGTGTCCTTGCCGGAAATGAAATAACAGGTTCCTTAACTGTTACAGTTAAGGATAAGTATGCCGGAGGTATGATAGGTCAAGGAGATGGAGTCAAAATAATTTCTTCATCTGATTTAGAATCAAAATCTTATGTTTGGAAAAATGTAATTGGAAAACTAAATTATGCAATATTAGGAAGAAAAAATACAATCTCTAATTTAAAAGAAATTTCCGGTCAATCTCACATTGGAGGTGTGATTGGAGAAGTTAAAACAGCAAGTGCTGCTGGAATATTGAATAAAACTTTAGGAATTGGAAATTTCTTAGGGTTTGAAATTGCAAATACATCAGTATCAAGTATTGATACACCGGGAATTATTCACGCAACCCAAGATTATGCCGGAGGTTTTGCTGGTAAGGCAATGGGTGGTACTGTTTCAAATGTACATATTAGTGAACTTCAAAAAGTAGACGCAAACAATTATGCAGGTGGTTTCGTAGGTTATGGTGGAACTGGAAGTTTAGCTGAAACCGAAGCACTAGATATACTTGGATTAAATTTAGTTAAAATATCAAACTTGCTTAACCTAGCACAAGGACTTGTCTTGGATATGAGTGAATGTGATGTACAAGGAACAACAAGTGGATTTACAGTAAAAGCATTCGGAACACAATCGACTGATGTTGATGTAACAAAATATTATGCTGGTGGGTTTATTGGAAAATCAACAAGCGTACACATTCGTAATTCTCAAGTAAAAAGAATAAAAGATGTTACAGCCGATGAAACAAGTGGCTATGCAGGTGGATTTGCAGGTGCAACTGAAACTGGTGGTTTAGCCGATGCAGCGAATGGAGATACAGATGCATTAGAACTTTTAGGAATTAATGGATTGTTGAATGCTGTTCCGTATTTAGTTTCTGACTTTAAAAATACGACAGTTGATTATCAACCAGAATCTGCCGATGTTTCTCAAGTTAGTGCAGCATATGCAGGTGGTTTCATTGGAGAAATGCAAAGTGGATATATTAATAATAAGGAATTAGATAATCCATATGCAGTATCTAATATATTAAATGTAAAAGGATCGTATTATGCCGGTGGTTTTGCAGGTAAGATTTATTCTGGTGGTTTAGCAACTGCTGGTGATTTATCCATTTTAAATGGACTATTAAATATTAGTGCAAGTGATTTATTAAGTGTTTTAAATGTCTATATCCCAGTTATTAATTCAGCAGGGGTTTCTTCAAAAGGACTTATTGTTGAAGTTACTTCAACAAATAAGGATGATAGTAATTCTGGTAGTGCTGGAGGATATGTCGGATATGGTAGTGGATTAAAAATCAGCAATTCACATGTTGATAAATTAAGGCATACAACAGTCAAAGCACCAAGTGATTTAAGCAGTAATGATGGTTCTTCTTATTTTGGAAATGAATCTAATTATGCTGTAAAAGGATTACGATATGCTGGGGGATATGTTGGTAAGTTGGATATTGGAAGTTCTGCTTCATTAGGTTCAGGTTTAGGTGTTTTAGGAGATATTATTGGATTAAATGATGTAACACAAGCATTAGATGTCGTTGCTTCAGAAATTGAAAATTCAGATGTTACTGGTGCAGTAGGTGGATATTCTGTACTTGCTAATTACAAAGATGGTAGTGATTTACAAGGTCATGCAGGTGGATATGCAGGAACGATTGATGGTTCAGCACTTCAAAACTGTAATGCTTACAATTTTGAGTACATTATTGGACAAGAAAGTGCTGGTGGATATGTTGGTAGAATGCAACCTGGTAATGTTGCAAGTGTTGTAGGAAATGCTGATGTATTAGGCGGATTATTGAATGTTGAAGGAAACTTGTTATCTGTTCTTCAATCATTTATCCCAATGATATATAATTCAGAAACGACATCTGTTCCTTGTGGTGGTGCAGTTCGTGCTGATGCAGCAAGTGATGCAACAAGAGAAAGAGGATTAGCTGGTGGTTATGTAGGTCATAACATTGGTGGAAGAATAGAAGGAAAATCAGAAAGAGAATGGAATAACGAGCCCCCTACTGTTTTAAAAGAAAATGCAGCAGTGCGTATTCGAAATGTTTATGGATATGAATTTGCAGGTGGATTTAGTGGTAGAACAGAAAATGCAAATGTTGCAGATACAGGAAACTTAAATATCTTATTTGATGTCATTACGATAAGTAATCCATTATCTGCTCTTGGAGCTGTTTATTCAACAGAAACGAATACAGCAGTATATGGACCATTAAGAAAATTAACAGTTGATGTATGGAATTCTTGGGTTGGCGCAGTTGGTATCAATGGTGCTTATGGTCAACAACTACAAGAATTAGGAAAAGTAGAAACACAAGAACAACTGAATGAAATTATTGAGAAATATGCTTATGGATATGATGTTAAAGCTGCTAGAGAAGAAGTTGGTACATTAGCAACACAAGGTAGTGCAGCTGGTGGTTATGTTGGTAGAATGGATGGAGGAGTTGTTACTTCTGCTCATGCTTATGACATAAAGTTAGTAACAGCATATCGAAGTAGCGGCGGATTTGTCGGAGAAATGACAAGTGCTGGTGTTGCCAATGTTGGAGGTATTACAATAGGAGATCTTGATGTTGTAGGATCTTTACCAGTATTACAAACATTTGTACCAGTCATTAAAACATCATCTGCTCGTGGTTATCAATCAGGAGCGAGTGTTATCGCAAGTGGTACTGATTTGAAAAATCAACAAGGAAATGCCGGAGGATTTGCTGGTATTATTATTGGTGGACAAATCGAAGGAAATGAAAATGAATTCTGTTCGATTGAGAAGTTAAAAACGATTAAAGGAACGAATACCGTTGGTGGCTTTGCAGGAAGTATTATTTCAGGAAGTGCCGCTGAAGTGAATGTTGGTTCCAATAGTGGATTACTTCCAATATTGTTAAAACCTATTTTAGGTAATCCAGATAAGTTAGCTTCTTTATTAAATGCTACTGTATCTACTGTTAAATACGCCAAAGTAGATGCATGGAATAATTGGGGTATTACAATTGATGGAAGATATCAAATTGATAACAGTCCCAATATTCAATATGCTTATGCAACGGGTGGATTTGTAGGAAGTATGAGTGGTGCAGTTCTAGGAGATAAAGATAGCAATAGCGATTCGTTAATTGTCAACAACATAAGAAAAGTCATTGGTGGAGAACACGTTGGTGGATTCTTTGGACTAGCTGATGTGGCTGCGGTTGCTGAAGTTGGTGATAATGAGTCCAATGGAATATTAGGTCTTATAAAAATAGGAGAATTAGATGTACTAGATGCATTTAGATCATATATTTATCATGGATTAGTGAATGGTTCAAATGATCAAGGACTAATCGTTAGTGCTAATACACAAAATGAATCAGGTGCATTTGAAAACAAAGTTCAGACAGGAAATGCAGGTGGATTTGGTGGAAGCTTATTAAATGGTTCTGTAAAGAATTCAAAAGTAACGAAATTAAATCAAGTCAATGCCTTAAATTATGCAGGTGGATTTATTGGTCATCTTGGAAAAAGTGGTGTTGTTGATTTAGATAAAGCAGAAACTGGAGGAGCACTTGATGGTTTATTAAATGCCACTGCAGGTGTTTTAGATAACTTTGGTTCACATTGTGATAACTGTAACGTTGATGGTATCAAAGAAGGCTTTATTGTAAATTCACAAAATGGAAAAGAACCGATTTCAGGTGGATTTGCAGGATTTGCTGACCTTGCGAAAATAGATAATAGTCATGTTACTAATATTAAAAAAGTAAACAGTGATCAAATTGCTGGTGGATTTGTTGGAAGAACAACATTCTCCTACTTAGCAGATATTGATGCAGGATCAACTACATTATTAGATCCTATTTTGGGAATTGTAAATGCATTACTAGATATTTTATATATCGGTGATTTACAAGATCTGGGTGCCATTGACATTGGTCTAGGAAAACTTTTAGAGGTTAAATTGTTAAGTGATGGAAAAACACTTTCTGTAACACTTCTAGGATTACCGATTTCTGTTGCATTAGAAAAAAACAATGGAAATGGAACAAGCGATGTAGCTCAAATCCATATTGGAGATAGTTATATTGAAGTGCCTTGTACAGATACAACAGGAGATCATATTAATAAAGATGATGTTAAAAACATCAATATCGGATTGATTAAATCCAATCGTACAAGTATTAAAAATTCTTCAATTACCGGAATTTCTATTGGTTATGATGTATTTGGTGGCGGTGCTAATGATGACAAAGATGGCACTGATAAAAATGGTTATGCCGGTGGATTTGTAGGATTTAACGATGAAGGATTGTTTGAGAATAATCAAATGTATTATGCGGATACCATTCGAGGTACGAAAGATAAAGTTGGTCCTTTTGCAGGAGTTACCTCTTTAGATTCGGTATATGATTTTAATACAGTTGAAAATATTGAAGGAAACAAAAATATATATCGTGTTTATCGTGATCATGATGAGTTAACTTCTCTTATTGTTCAAGATAAAACAATTCAAGCAGAATTATCTAATAGTGATTGGAATGAGTTTGTGATCTCACATATCAAAGATGTTGAGACATTTGATAAGTTCAAAAAAGCTAAACTTTCTAGCGTTGATATAAATAAAGATGCAGATGTGTATATTTCATCAGCAAAAGCAGTATTGATGAAATATACCAAAACATCAGATAATGAGGAAAATTTAACCCCACCTCCATCTGATATGCAAGACCCTTGTGATGAGTTAATAAATTTAACGATCAACAAGGTATGGAAAGATTTTGGCAATTTTGAAGGTATTCGTCCAGATGAAATTGAACTTTATTTAACAAGAACATATACAAATAGTAATGGTGATATTGTTAAAGATGATCAATTTGCACAGACGATTAAAGTGAAACCATCAGATGATATGAAAAATGTATGGCAAACAATTGTCAAGGGATTGGATGCATATATAGTATTAGATGATGGTACACATGCTTATTATACATATCATGTAGCCGAAAAAGAGGTTGATGGTTATTCGACAACAATAGAAAGTTCAGAAGATGGATTTACTATTACGATAACCAATTCACATATTCCATTCTTACCTGATGTAGGAGGAATAGGAACCTATGTATTTACCTTTATTGGAATGATAGGTATATTAGCAACGATTTACAGTATGAAGAAAGGAAAAAAGAGAAATGAGAAACATGTTTAAAAAATTAGGAACATTTGCACTTACACTTATGGTAATGTTTTCTATGGTAACAAGTGTATTTGCAGCAAGCACAGGAAAAATTACGATTCACACAGGGAAACACGATGTTACTAGCGTAACATTTGATATTTATAAGATGATGAATGCGACTGTAACAGCAGATGAAAAATCAGCAGCTTATACAATTGCAGATGATTTTAAAGATTTCTTTAATGCAAATGCTACTCAAAGTACACCTGCTACTGATGATGAAGCATATAACTACATTAAAAATAATGTAAAAAGTGAAGAATTTCAAAACAAAGTAAAAGAATATGTTAAAACTAAAAGTTTAACACCAGCTGAAACTTTAACTGGTGAAGCTAGTAAGAAAGAATATACTACAAAAGATTTAGATGCAGGATATTATGTTATTATCCCAAGTAATGAAGCATTTACGCCAATGTTCACTACAGTTTCAAAAGCAAGCCAAGATGTATATTTAAAAGGAAAAGAACCTGGTGTAGATAAAACTATTGATGGAAATAATTGGACTTCTGCACAAGTCGGAGATACTATTCGATTCAAAGTTGAGTCTATGGTTCCAAACATGACAGGATTTGATAAATATACTTTTAAATTAACAGATACTATGAGTTCAGGATTAACAGTAACAAAAGAAACATTAAATGAAAAAGTTACAATCGGTAATAAACAACTTACAGACACTGAGTATACAGTAACAGTTAAAGGACAAGAAATTACTATCGAAATTAATGACTTTATTAAATATAAAGATCAAGCAAATGAAGCTATCGTATTTGAATATGATGCAGTGTTAAATGAAAACGCAGTTACTGCCGGTAAAGAAACCAATACAGCAAATGTTGAATATGGGAATGATCCTGATCATTTAACTCAGGGAACTCCAGATAAAGTAATTGTAAGAACACATAATTTGACTATTACAAAGAAAAATGGAGATGGAACTGAAACATTAGCAGGAGCAGAATTCAAATTATATAGAGGAACTGATACAAATGGTGATCCAATTGAATTTGTTGATTTAGGAAATGGTGAATATAGAGTTGCTACTGATACAGATAAAGCAGATAATCAATTAACTAAAACATCTACATTAGTATCACCAACTAACGGTAAAATTATTGTTAAGGGATTAGATGATGGAAAATATACATTAGTGGAAACAAAAGCACCAGATGGATATAACATCTTAAAAGATCCTACAACTATCACAATTGGAGCATCTTCTAATAATGATGGAACTGATGTTACAGTAACTGGTAACGATGTAACAGTAAAAAACAACAAAGGTTCTTTATTACCTGAAACTGGTGGTATGGGTACAGTGTTATTTACAGTAGTAGGTACTGCTGGAATCTTAGCAGTGTTATATTCATTTATGAAATCAAATAAAAAGAATAAATTAAATGAAAATAAATAGTTAATCTCTATGAACATAAAAAAAAGAATTTTTGATGGAATAAGAATTGTAGTATTATTGTTTTTCATTGGGGTTTTACTTTATCCAACAATTAGTGATTATTTATCAAGAATTCATAGTTCTCAAGTGATTCAGTCATATGAAAAATCAGTGATTGGTTTAGACCAAGAAACAAAAGATACAATGCTTAAAGATGCACAAACATACAATTCCTCTTTGATAGGAAAAGAGGAATTGTATGATCCATTTATGAGTATTGAAAAAGTAGATAAATATTACATGAGTTTATTAAATTCTAATGGTGATGGAGTTATGGGATATATTCAAATTCCTAGAATTGACGTTAAATTACCAATCTACCACACTACTTCAGAGAAAGTTTTACAAAAGGGTGTAGGGCATCTTCAAGGAACATCATTACCAATAGGTGGAAAGAGCACGCATGCTGCTTTGTCAGGGCATAGGGGTTTGCCTAGTTCCAATCTATTTACTGATTTAGATTTGTTAGAAATTGGAGATATTTTCTATATGGAAGTGTTAGGAAATACGAGTGCTTATAAAATTGATCAAATCAAGATAGTCTTACCAACTGAAACAAAAGATCTTGAAATTGTAGATGGTAAAGATTATGTCACATTGATTACTTGTACACCTTATTCAGTAAACACGCATCGATTGCTTGTAAGAGGAATAAGGATTGATTATCAAAAAGCAATTGAAGAACAAGCCAATGAAGTTGATAATGGAATTCATGTACCTTTTGAAATTCAAATTCTTTTAATTGGATTTACAGTTTTAATGTTAATATTTTTGTTATTGAAGGTAAGGAGGAAAAATCATGAAGTGGTTAGCAAATAAGAATCATTTAAAAATCATAATCATTTGTATGCTATTTATCTTTTTGCCTACCAAAACAGTTTTAGCGAAAGAAAATACAGGATCAATTTCTCTGTATGCTCATTATCTTGACGATGGTAAAATCGTCGAATTTGTTGATATGCCATTTCAAATTGTTAAAGTCGCAGATATTGTTAATGGACAATTTGTAAATGTGGGAGATTTTAAAGACTTCAAGAATATTTCTACAAATATGAATGCATCACAAATGAAAGAAATGAGTTATGCATTACAAGCGTATATGAAAGGTAAAAATATTTCATTTACTGATGAAAAAAATACTAACAAAAATGGAATTGTTCAATTTTTTGATCTAGATTTAGGTTTATATTTAGTATCTCAAAAAGAAAGAGATGATATTAAATATTACTCGGAACCTTTTTTAATCTCTATACCTATGATTGAAGATAGTAATGAAATATTTAATGTCTATTCTAAGCCAAAATTTATTGAAAAAGATGAAAATGAAATCCCTACCTCCCCTACTATTCCTGATAGTTCAGTAGAAACAGGGGATAACACAAATGTAATACTATGGATAGTATTGTTATTAGTTTCAGGATTAGCTTTATTAAGTGTTACAAGAAAACAAAGAAAATAACTCAATAGTTTTAATTAAGGGTAGTTGCTTTAAATAATAGCATTACCCTTTTTATATATGAAAAACTGAAATATATGGAGATATTTTATAAAGAAATTTTTTGATAATAGATGAAGTATAGAAAAATGTTTAAAGATATACCATGATTAGACATAGTATATCCCATAAATCTATTTCTAATTATTTAAGAGCTAAAATATTTTAGCCTTAAATAACGAATTCATAACTATAAGGGAGAGAAAAGTTATGAAACATAATCGTGATCCTCCTATTTCTTATTTTTATTTTTTAAATATGAGGAGGAAATAGCGATGAAAAATTATAAATATGATTACAATAAAAATAGTTTTAAAACTTATGGCAATAAGGAACATAGACAGTATTACATAAAAGTGAATAAAGAGTATGTTGAAGTAAGTGAGGAGGTGTTTAAAACTATTAGAAGTAGTTATGATCAAATTCGACATATGCATCATATGGAAGTAGCTAAATCAGTCTTGTATTTTGAAGATATTGATTTAGCTACTTTTTTTGTATATAAGAAGGAAATCGAACTCCTAGACAAAATTATTATACACGACTTGTATGTGAAAATATTACATGAAATATCAATGTTAAATGAACCAAATAAAACAATAGCAAATCTTATTTTTATTGAAAATATGTCAATAAGAAATGTTGCAAAGGTACTAGGAGTAAAAAACTCAACTATTATTTATCATAAAAAGCAAATTCAACAAATAATTCAAAAAAAGATAAAAAAGTTTCTACCACTTGATAAGTAACTTTCACATATATGGGTGAAAAGAACTTTTCGGGAGGCAATGATTATGCAAAAGAAAATTAAAATCTTGATTTATTGTAGAATAGGAGAACAATTATCGAGAAACTTATTAGATTATTTAGTAGATCAACTAAAAGTTTCTGTAATTCAAAATCATATGGATATTATTGGTGTAATAAAAAAAATCTCTACTGAAAAATGGTTAAATTCATTTGAAATGAGAAGATTGATAATTTCTCTAGTAAAAAAAGAAATCACTGTTATTTTTGTAAATTATTCTAGTAGAATTTCAATGTTTCCAGCTACTTATGATGAATTTGAAATGTATTGTCATGTTCATGATGTACTTGTTTCATTATTTATGATATGAAACCGGAAATTAGGTGTCGTAGCCCTCCCTACTCCAAATTGTTTTACCTTTTTAGTAAATGGAGGATTATCATATGGGTTATGATTATAAAAAAGAATATATACGATGGAAAGAATGGAAAGATAGAGAAGAAAAAATTTTAAGACAACATCATTTCAATGAACAAAAAATAGAAGAATTACATGAATTTGACTTAGAACAGTTTAATGCCGAGCGAAGATTTAGACGAAATCAAAATGTTACAAAAGATATTTTCTTTTATATGCAACCAGTGCATGACAAAAAAGAATCTTATTCGATAGAAGATTTATTGGATCAAATTGAAAATGAAACATTATTTGAGTATTTAAAATACACAGATTCAATTGTATTAGATATTATTATCTTAAAGCAGCATGGATATAATGTTCGGGAAATTTCTCAAATTTTAGGTCTTTCTATGAGTTCTATCTATCGAAAAATAAAAAAAATAAAAGAACTTTTAAAAATGTGAGAAAAAAAGACGTTTTCGTGGCATATATAGTGAACCCACTTAAAAAGTAGGATTCACTGATCCTTGAAAACAAAATAACAGCTATTAGATACGTTCCTAGTAAATGAGCCTTTCAGTCAATACGCCATGACCAGTGATATGCGAGCGAATAAAATTGAACTGTAAAAACATCTAGCAAATGTTCGGCAATGAAATTTATTAGGTATAATGATACTCCTGTACTGCAGTTGTGTGAGATACCACACGATGGTGAAATTCCAGTGAAAGCAATGCTACTGCTTGTCTAATAGTATCCTTAATGTTTTCAGGTATTCAGGGAAAAATGGAAAACAACGATTCATATGATAAATAACCAGATTCTATTTTGAGTCTGGTTTTACATAGGAGGTAATTTGAATGAAGATCAAAAGAGGACAAATCTATCTAGTTGATTTAAGTAATGGCTTTGGCTCTGAACAAGGTGGTGTAAGACCGGTTCTTGTTGTACAAAACAATAAAGGAAATAAATATAGTCCTACGATTATTGTTGCTTGTTTGACAAGCAAAGTGTATGAAAAGCATCACTTACCTACTCATTATAGTATTCCTACGACGGTTGGATTAAAGTATCCGTCTATTGTAATGATGGAACAGATCAAAGTCATTGATAAAAGCAGAATTATCAAATATATAGGAAGTGTAACGCCCAGATTTATGAAATTATTAGATAACCGAATTTTAATTAGTTTAGGTATGAAGCATAACTATCATAAAAACAACTAATGTCAAGTATGTAAAATCGCTATTGAATTGAAAATCGCACATTTGTTTTACTCATTTATTAAAGATAAGATGGAGAGGAGATAATAAAGATGAAACCTATTTTATATGAAAAGAAAACCTACACCGTTCAAGAAATTATGAAAATCTTAGGTGTTGGAAAAAATGCCGCTTATCAATTAGTAGCAGAAAACAAATTCAAATCCGTAAGAATTGGCTCATCTATTAGAATCTCAAAAGAGTCATTTGATAAGTGGCTCAATGAAAATCTTTAATATTAGGAGGATAATTCAATGGCGATTATTACAAAACGAAGAAAAGCATATTCTGTGGTTTATCAAAAAGTTGATGAGAATGGCGTAACAAAGCAAATATGGGAAACTTATTATGACTATTCATCAGCACTTGTTAGAAAAAGAGAAATTGAAAACGAAGGTATTCATATAAAGATGAATATCAAACCTAACACGACAATACTTAACTTTTTAGTTCAATATGCGACTAAGATTGGACGCAATCAATGGAGCAGTTCAAGGTATGAAAGCAATATGGGAGTGATCAACAATTATATATCTCAAGTTGTTGGAAGTAAGAAAATCAAAGATATAAAACCTAATTTTGCTATCAAAACAATGAATCAATTAGAGAAAACTCCTGCAATCGGAAAAAGGAATCAAATAAAAACGGAATATATCCCTAACAGTATGTTACGTTCCTGCTATATGCTATTAAAAACATCATTTGATTATCTAGTATCAGAACAGTTGATTGAAAACAATCCATTTCATGAGCAAGTTGCACCTAAATATCATAAAAATAAACCATATAAAGAATGGAATTTAGAATTTGTTCAACATTTATTTGAATCGGTTGATGATATGCGATTATTTATTTTCTTGCATATTATGTTTTCTACCGGTTTAGATATAAGAGAAATCGGTGGATTATCGTGGCATGATATTCATATTAGCGATGAGTTGATTGCTCAAGATCAATGTTACCTTTGTTCCAATAAAATATTAGACCGTTTAAATAAAAACACAGTTCAAATGATGAATCCTCAAAGAATTATCAAACAATTTGAATGTGCTGGATTTACACAAACCAATACAAGTTTAATCTTGTTTTATAAAGATGTTCCTCAAAAGACCGTACATATTCATAAACAAGTTGCGTTATTGTTAAGAATATGGAAAGAAAGACAAAAAGAATTCATGGTTGAAGAAAATCCTTATGCATTGTTAATTACACTGATTAACGGAAAACCTTGTGATGATCGTAATATGACAAAGCTGTATCACAAGACTTGTGCAGAGGCAAACCTTAAAGAACTTACACTCACAAAGTTTAAGTCTTTTTCTAAAAAGGAAAGTCAAAATCAAGGCATGAGTAATGCAGATTATTTCTATGCAACATTAAAACATGAATTATCACTTCCAAAACCAAAAATATCAACAACTCATGTCATTCAATTAAATCAAAAAAGTATCAATAGTAAGATTCAAGCAGTCTTGCCACAACAAAAAAATGAAGATATGAATTTGCTAATACAACAAATCAAGGATAATCCTGAATTAAAAATGAAATTGATTGCTAAACTCAAAGCGGAACTTTAGTGTTTCGCTTTTTGCGTTTTTAGAAAATCGCACATTCGCTTTTATTTTTAATTTTGCTTAGAATTGTCCTGTAAACAAGGAAAGGAGAGAAAATTATGGCATCAATACAAAAGAGAAATAAAAAATATGCAGTTGTTTACACTTATGAAGATAGTCAAGGTAATAGAAAACAGAAATGGGAAGCATTTGATTCTTATAATGAAGCAAGAATGAGAAAATCAGAAGTAGAAAGCCAAAAAGATAAAAACATCTTTATACCACCTAGTTCTCAGACAATGAATGAATTTTTAGATTTATTTATTGATTTATATGGTGTAAAGAAATGGTCAATGAGTACCTATGAAAAAACAGTGAGAGATTTTGACAATTATGTTCGTCCAATTTTAGGAAACATGGCACTACAAGACATCACACCTTTAGTGATTGAAAAGTATTATCGTGATTTACAAAACATGGATAGTGCAGTAAATAAAATTCATAAGACAAAACGAAAAGTTACAACAGGCACAATCAAAACTATCAATAAGCATTTAAAATGTGCTTTTGGAATGGCAGTAAAATGGGATCTAATCGCAAAAAATCCATTCTTATCCGTAGAACCGCCTAAGCATGTTTATAAGAAACGAGAAATATGGACTTCAGATATGATTATTCAAGCATTAGAGCATTGTACAGATCCTAAGCTAGCGATTGCAATTCATTTATCGTTTGCCTGTTCTTTGCGTTTAGGAGAAGTATTAGGATTAAGATGGAAAGATGTAGCCATCAGTGATAATGATATTGCCAATGACGATGCACATATCTTTGTTACTTGTGAATTAGAACAAGTATCTACAAACGCATTAAAAGTTTTAAATGATAAAGATGTTATCTTTACATTTCCACCACGTTCACCTCATAGATCATATCAAACAGCCACTGTTTTAAAGAAACCAAAGACAGAAAGCAGCATTCGTAAAATATGGCTACCAAAAACATTAGCACTTATGCTTCGTGATTGGAAAGAAGAACAAGAAAAATACAAAGAATACTTTGGTTGTGAATATACCGATTATGATCTTGTAGTTTGTTTTGAGGACGGTAGACAATGTTCACATAGTGTAATACGAAGTCAACTAAAAGAAGTTACAAAAGCAGCAGGACTTCCTAGCGTTGTATTTCACTCTTTTCGACATTCTAGTACCACTTATAAGTTAAAACTCAATCATGGTGATATAAAAGCCACACAAGGTGATACAGGTCATTCTCAAGCAGATATGATAACAGAAGTATATAGTCATATCCTAGATGAAGATCGTAAGGTAAATGCTCAAAAATTCGATGAAACATTTTATAAAAATTCAGGAGTTGGAGTTGATCAACAAACAGTAAAACCTCAAGAAGTTGATGTTGATTCGCTTGTCAATGCATTGAAGTCAAATCCAGACCTTATGTCGCAACTGATTGATGCATTGAAATAGTTTACAATTATAACAGTTTCGTCATTTAATATTTTCAATTATGTTATATACTATTTACTGAATATGTAAGTGCCCGTAGCTCAATTGGATAGAGTATTTGATTCCGATTCAAAAGGTTGCAGGTTCAAGTCCTGTCGGGTACGCCAGTAAATAAAAAAAACACTTATTTTAAAGAGATCGTTTTCTCAAATAAAATGAGTGTTTTCTTTTATGAAAAATGAGCACTTAAAATCAAATTAGCAAAACACCTATTTTCATTAGCAAAAATAAGGGCGAAAAAGTTCGACTCACATTAAAAAAGCAATCAGCGATAAAACTGATTGACTATAAAATAGATAGAGCAAAGCCTTAAAAGGTATGAGTTTATCACTTCAAAATCTATTTTTTGAAAACTCAAGAAAACGCCCTATTTATCGACAAAATTGGCGTCCTCGAATGGACTCGAACCATCACTCTACTGCTTAGGAGTAGACCCGATACGATGAAACCAGGTGCAACACAGTGCAAGAAAATCCTTGGAAATACAAGGTTTTTCACTGTTTCAAATCCTATCTGGTATCACGCTTCATAAGCATTTTCATAGGGATTTTACACCGTCCGATTGGCTCGAAATTAGCAAGGCTTTCGATTTTTGGTGGACGTTGCAAGTGCAAGCAAATTCCTCTATGTAACCTCTCGTTATACGAAATGATAGGAAATCCTATTCATTCCCGTGCAGGGGTGATGGTGTTTTGGATACCTATTTAAGTCTGTTTAATATATCATTTCAAAACGAATTTTTCAACCAGAATTATCAAGAATTTCAAAGGTTTTTTCAGACTCAATGATTCTATGTAATTTAGACCCGCCGAAGCAGGTCTTTTTTTATTTCAGCATAATCTCTCTATCCTCAGCGCCGAGCATATAAGCACCTTTGGCAAAAGCATCCCTTGCCAGAAGCTCTGCTACATCAACCCTATCGAACAGCATCCATATTTCTTTCTCTTTCGGAGTCAGTTCATGGCTATGGTCAAACAAATGCTCAAGTCCCAATCCTTCAAGCAATGCCGACTTTGCTGCTTTGTATTCCTCAGCTCTGCCAACATATTCGTCGTTCCTTTCCTTGGAAAATGCCTCGATATTGTCAGCTCTCAGATGCTCGTAATACTCGTCCATAAAGATTCTATCCATACTCGTTGACCTCCATAACAAAAAAATAAGGGCAGACCCTTTTACAGCTATTGTAGCTATGTAAAAGGATCTGCCCTTGCAGTTACTATAATGTTTTTGCCAGCGACTTCAGGAGTGCTGCCATTTCCGGATTTTGCAGAAGCTTCAGAAGAAGTTCTTTATCATCAGCGGAGCTTTCCGTTGCGGCTGGTTGAACCGGCTCAGGCGTTGCCTGTCTGCCTGAGTAGAACGCAGCTTCCATTCTTTCAGCGTTCAGTCTGCGGTCATCGTCGATGATATGGGAGTAAACATCCGCTACCATCTTGACCTGTGCATGACCGGAATCGCCTTGAACGGATTTCATATCGCCGCCGTTCAGCTTCAGCTTGTAAGTGATACTGGAATGTCGGAGACTATGGAAAACCACTTTCGGCAGTCCCTTCTCCTCAATCAGCTTATTGAAAGCACGGTTGATAACCTGCCCCTCAATCGGCTTGCCATTGGAAGAACAGAAAACCAGATTGAAGTCTACGAACTCGTCACCGAAAAGGTCTTTCAGTTCTTCGATGTCAGCCTTTCGCTGTACCAACATTTCCGCTACGGTTTTCGGTAAGAACACCTTGCGGACACTTGTTTTGGTCTTAGGAGTTTTGAGAACCAATGCGGTATGCGTACTGGCGAAGGTCGGCGGGAACTTGAACATGATGTCCTTACCGTCCAGATCTGCCATCGCTTCACGATTTACTCTCTGCAACTCCTTTTCAACGAAGATGCTTGCCTGACCAAGTTCAATACTGGTAGGGGAAATGTCAATACAGTCCCAGGTAAGCCCCAGAAGCTCGCCCATTCGCAGGGAACAGGAGAAGGCAAGGTTAATAGCCAGACGAAGAATATCATCGTCACAGGCTTCCAAAGCCTTCTGGAGCACTTCTGCTGTCCAGATGTCCCTGGTCTTGTGTTCTTCTTTCGGCAGCGTAGCGTGCTCCACAGGGTTTCTGGTCATCAATTCCCACTTGACCGCCTGATTGAAAGCATTTCGCAATGTCTTGTGAACCTCTCGGACAGTATGCGGAGTCAGATATTCTGTACGGGCTTTTACATACTTAGAAGAAACCGCTTTGACAGAAAGCAAATCTCGGTAATACTTGTCCATGATTCTCGGCGTGACATCCTCCAGCTTCATATCACCGATGAGGGGACGAATATAGTTTGCAATCAGGCTCTTTCTGCTTTCATAGGTAGACATCGCCCAGGTGTTCACACCATAGATTGACATATACTCATCCAAAAGATCATTGATGGTTTTAGCAGAAGGGGGAATAAAGGTTCCGGACTCCTGCTCATATTCAACCTGCAACTTCCTTTTCTTTGCTTCGGCATTCGTTTCAAAGGTTTCCCACTTCTGACGCTTGTTGCCGTTCTCATCGGTGTATGTATAAACCACAGAATACTTCTTTTTTCTCTTAACGATAGATGCCATGTAATCAGCTCCTTTCCTGTCTATCTTCCGCTAACTGGTAGCGGGTCTGATTGTGATACCATTTTTCAAAGCTCTCTTTGGTAGCTCGCTTATACCTGCCAACCTTGATAAGCTCAAAATCTTCATTGGCAACGATATAGTAAATGGTCTGACGATGTACCCCAAGCATTCTTGCCATTTCCGGCAGACCGTAGGTGGATGCCATAATATCTGCATCCAGTTCCTGATCCTCTACCGTGCGGTAATCGGTTTGAGAATCATACCATCTTTCAAAGCTCTCCTTTGTCACTCTGCGCTTGCCCAGGACATCGACCACATCAAAATGCCCTTTGGCAACCAGTTCGTAAGCAGTCGCTTCTTTCAGCCCAAGGCGCTGTCCAAGCTCCTCCATTGAATATGTAGTTTTCTTCAGTTCCTCGCCGGGAGGGGTTCCATCGACCTTCTGGTATTTGAACTGATTGGCATACCATTCTTCAAAGCTGTCGATCATCACCCTCATGGTGTTGCCGACAAGAATGGTTTTGAAGTAATTCTTCTTAATGAGCCAGTATGACTCCGTTTTACCAAGACCGAGCATCCTGCCCATTTCCGGAACAGACATACTCGTGCGTTTTCTCATTTCCGTCATCGTACAACCTCCTATGTAAAAAATGTAGCCATGTGTTTCTTGTCATGGCTACATTTTATCGAACTCTCAATATGTTTTGAAGTTTGTCGCCGGGTTGTACGACACCCTTGACAAATCTTACATTTGATGATCCAACCACTCATCAAAACTCTTTTTGGAGACTCTGATACTGCCACCGATGCGGACGCTATGGAAAACTTTCTTTTTCACAAGGTTGTATGCGCTGGTTCTGCTGATGCCCAGAATATCCTGAATCTCATCAACCGTATAGGTTCTCTTATCAAACTGAACTGCGTTAGTAGCCATCGCTTCTTCGGTGCGCTGATTCATGGCAGCGATTCTTTCTTCAAACATTTATGTTCACTCCTTCGCTCTCTTTGCTTTATGTTTTGGGGAACGCTTTTTCAGCTGTTCCATTGCCAGGCTGACGGATAAGGCTTTCTCAATCGCTACCATTTCACGGGGCGTTACCTTACCTAAGTAATTATCAATCCTGCTTTTATCAATGGTACGAATCTGTTCCAGCTGAACAACAGACGCTTCTTTGAATGCAGGATTGTCGTAAATAACAAAGTGCGTCGGCATATTCGCTTTCTTATGGATTCTGGTGGTGACCGTTGCCACAATCAATGTGGGAGCGTGTTTATTACCGGTAGCGTTCTGAATGACGATAACCGGACGGATGCCGCCTTGTTCTGACCCAACTACCGGGTCCAGATTGGCGCAATAAATATCACCACGGCAATATACCCAATTTTCTTTCATCATGTGCCATGACCTCCTTTCGTTGGGTATGTAATAACTGACTGCCCGAAAGGAATCAGGCAGTCAGTCCAAAAGTCTATGTGTCCCATATTTGCCACGCACCCCTGGGAAAGAGGGCTTACGCCCTCAGGGAATCACCGAACGACTGATTGCGAATCAGTTCCATAGGAATCTAACCTCTGCCGGGTTCTCCGCCAGCTCCGTAGAGAAGTATCTTTAATCCTGTTGCTTTCATGGCCGTATTGGGAGCAACCCAATATTTACAAGCCAGTATTGATCGCTGGCATCGGGAGAGAGACAACTGCTTAATTTATAGAAGAAAGTCGTTCTGTTTCTCTGTCCGATACGTCACGGCGTACTGCTGATGTGGCTGATGCTCTCGCACCGGCAACAGGAACGTATTCGATGACTGTGTATTCAGTTTTCAAGGATCAAGCAGCCGATTTTCTTTGGCTGTATCTAAATTGTACCTGTTCCTCATGTGAGTTTTTATTGCCTCGTAGGTATAGTTTTGAGGTTATTCACGTCCTAAAAATATGTAATCAAGGGTTGTTTCAAAGCACACAACCAGTTCGATTGCCAAATCAATAGAGATACCTCTGTTGCCGGTTTCAATTCGTGCAATGGTGTTTGCGGCAACACCTAACTGCTCCGCAAGCTGTTCCTGTGTAAGTCCATGTTTCTTTCTCAATGCTTTAATTCTTTTTCCGCTTTCAACCAAGTCGTAATACATTTTCGTTCCTCCGTGTTTTTGAATTTGTGAAGTTGCAAAATCAAAAACAGCGGGAGGAGATCGTGCCCGGTTCTCAATGCCCTTTGCCATCTGCCTGTCCTCCTTGCAGGCATAAAAAAAGAGCCGGAGTAAATTGCTCCAAGCTCTCGTTCATGCCTTTGTGTTAAAATGAAGGAAGATAGGCAGGTATAAAAAAAGCCCCGTACCCATTACAGGCACGAGGCGTAACTCTCTCTATTCAATTTTATGCCGCTATCTCCCAGCATAGCCATTCTAACACTGGACAAGTCGGACTTTCAGTAGGGAAACCGTCGTATTTTCATCGGATTTTAGTCGGACTAAAATCCCGTCTTAGCACTCACAATAACACAATGCTTCTTCCTCCCTGGCACTTTCCAGAAAATCTTTCAATTTAGGAATGGCTGTTCCCCAAAGTGACAGACCAAATAACAGTATCGCTTCTTTCTTTCGGTCATAGTAGGTGCTGCGTTCCATATTCAGAACTTCCAGCATTTCTGATTCCCTGTACTTGAAGCGGTTGAGATATGCCTTTGAGATAATCTCACAGTACAGAGCGCCTTTATCCGGATATTCTCTGATTTTCAACATTGCCATATCTACCAGTTCAATGATCCACTTTGTCTCGAACAAGCTGCGAATGCGTT
Organism: Absiella sp. AM29-15; assembly: GCF_003434225.1. NCBI lineage: Bacteria > Bacillati > Bacillota > Erysipelotrichia > Erysipelotrichales > Erysipelotrichaceae > Amedibacterium > Absiella sp. AM29-15. The sequence goes on along the minus strand of NZ_QVFL01000008.1, from coordinate 44,766 downwards.
CTTCAAATCGTTCTCTCGCTTCATCCGGAGCAAAGTTCTCCAGATAAATCAATGCACCATCTAAGCTGTCACCGTAAGTACAAATAAGGGTATCACATACATCATTCGCACGATCAATGGTAGACCAGCACACCTCTCGATATATGGATAAAATCAGCTTTGCTCTTTCATACAGAACCTTCTCGTCAATGTTCTGCATCCGGCAAAGCATTCGAATATTGCTTAATACCTGTGTATTATATCTGCTCATTCAGAATCTCCTTTCAGCCTAATCCATAAAATAAGAATTCCTTTCTAACTCCTGTCACTTGGCTAAAGGGAAACAAATACCATGGGACAAGAATGACTATAACTTCCGATATTTGATTAAAATAACAGAAGTGAAATCGGAAGTTCTTGACTTTATAAAAGTTCCGATATATAATTAAGTGGAACTAATACTTCTGCTTTGATTCTCATTATAGCATTTTCCAGAAGTTTGTCAACAAATAATCGGAAGTTACGAATAAATATTTTTTGAAAGGAAGGACAGTACCATGACATTTGGAGAAAAAATTAAAGAAGCTCGTTTGGCTATGAACCTATCTCAAACGGAGCTTGCCCAGATGACCGGCATTTCCGAAAGATCCCTTTACACCTATGAGCAGCTCGGAACACTCCCCAGAAAAAGCAACATCAGAAAACTTGCTGAAGCGCTGCATATCTCTGTGTCCTATCTTTTGGACGAATCTGAAACGGATAGCCAGAGCCATATAGATCAGGATATGTTTATTTTAGAGGCAAAGGAAAACTTCGGTTCAAAGGGAGCAAAAGAAGCTCAGGAAGTGTTGGGTCGTGTAAATTCTCTGTTTGCCGGTGGAGAATTGGACGAGGACGCAAAAGATGTATTCTTCCAGGCGATTATGTCAGTTTATATGGACTCTAAGAAAACAGCACGGGAAAAGTACACTCCGAAGAAATACAGAAAGCATAAAGATAAAGAGTAAAATCCTCAAGCACAGAATATGTTTTCTGTGTGCGATTCGGAGGTGAAGCAAATGAAAACGGCAGAGCATATCATCGAAACTGTCGATAAGCTTGTGCGAAAATATCATACCAGAGACCCTTACGAGTTGTGTCAGCTGTTAGGTATCAAAATCCATTATTACGATTTACAGAAGAAATTGAAGGGCTTCTTCTATTACCAGTCCAGACAGAAGAATATCGTGATAGATCACAATGTGAACGGTATCCTGGAACGTATCTTAGTCGCACATGAATTAGGACACGCTGTCCTGCACACGAAAATTGCCATGATGCACGGCTTTCAAGAAATGGAAGTTTTTGATGATAGATCAATCGAAGAAAATGAAGCAAACTTCTTTGCGGCGGAGCTTCTGTTAGAAGATGGGGAAGTTCTGGAATGCCTTTCGGAACACACATTTTTTGAAACGGCTAAAATGCTCTATGTACCGGCAGCATTATTAGACTACAAATTCAGCCTGCTCCACGAAAAAGGAGATCTGGTAAATTCGATGTATATTCGTAAAGCAGATTTCCTAAAAGAAGATCTTCATGCCTACGATAACGACATTGGTTATGGCGATATATGAATATCAGTTTTTTATTTTCTTACAGAAAAAGTCCACCAGTATGATGTGCAGTGCATCATAACTGGTGGACTTTTTAGTTGTCATCAGGAAATTGTTCGGATTAAGCAAAAATATCATGTCCGCCAACAGGCAGAAGCATAAGGTGCTTATTTCAGGTATTCCTCAAAGAACGCTTTCAGCTTTTCAAACGGAATGATGTTCATCTTATCGTAAAGGTCGGTGTGGTTTGCACCGGGGATAATGAGCAATTCCTTGTTGTCGCCGGTCAGCTTGCTGTACGCCGTCTCACTGAAATAGCGGGAGTGCGCTTTTTCTCCGTGTACCAGCAGCACGGCGGAGCAAATCTCGCTACTGTATTGCAAGATAGGCATATTCAGGAAGGGAAGCGAGGATGTCACATTCCAACCGCCGTTGGAGTTTAGGCTGCGGGGATGATAGCCACGTGGCGTTTTGTAGTAGGCGTAATAGTCCTTTACAAACTGCGGCGCATCCTCCGGCAGCGGATCAATTACGCCACCCGCCAGCGCATAGGCACCGTTTTTATAGTCCTCGGTGCGCTGCGTGTTCAGCGCTTTTCGCTTTTCAAAACGTGCCTGCTCAGAATCCTCACTGTCAAAGTAGCCGTTGGCATTCACACGGGTCATGTCGTACATGGTCATAGCAGCGGTCGCTTTGATGCGGGTATCAATGGCAGCAGCGTTGATTGCCATGCCGCCCCAACCGCAGATACCGATGATACCGATACGCTCGGAGTCCACATTCTCCTGTACGGAGAGGAAGTCCACTGCCGCACAGAAGTCCTCGGTGTTGATGTCCGGCGATGCGACATAGCGGGGCATACCGCCGCTCTCTCCGGTGTAAGACGGGTCGAAGGCAATCGTCAAGAAGCCAAGCTCCGCCATTTTCTGCGCATACAGACCGGAGGACTGCTCCTTTACCGCACCGAACGGACCGCTGACGGCAATAGCGGGAAGCTTGCCTACCACACTCTTTGGCGTGTACATATCCGCCGCCAGTGTGATGCCGTAGCGGTTATGGAAAGTCACTTTTTTGTGATCAACCTTGTCGCTTTTCGGGAACACCTTGTCCCATTCTTGTGTTAAACTTAATTTTTCCATGATGGTAATATCTCCTTAGTTCTCATCTAAAATTTCAATTTTATCAAGCCAGTCTGTAACTGCTGTTAATGCTTCTTTCTGCGAATTTTGTGCCACAGAACCTCTCATTTCTAATCCATCCAAAACATCTGCACCTGTGCAGATTTCAGCAATGCTGCTGTCGGTGGAAGAAAGACCACTGCCTTCGTGGGTACAGAACGGAATGATTGTCTTTCCCGAAAAATCATAACTCTCAAGGAATGTGTAGACTGCCATCGGCATGTCGCTCCACCAAATCGGGTAACCGAGAAAGACAACATCATAATCTTCCATGTTTTCCACGGTAGCTGACAGTTCAGGACGGGCATCTTCTTCCTGCTCCTGCTTTGCGGTTTCTGTACAAGCTTCGTATTCATCGGGATATGGCACAACGGTGCTGATTTCGAATAGGTCAGCATCGACCTGTTCTTCAATCATATCTGCTATTATGTGCGTGTTTCCTTTTTCAATATGCCCGACACCATAATTCTCACCAGTACGGGAAAAGTATGCTACTAAAACTTTCATATTCTCTGTATCTCCATTCTCATCTTGTTGTGTGCTGCTACTTTCTTCTGAAACGGTATACCCGGTAGTTTCTGTTGTTTCGGCATTCTGACTGCTATTGCAGGCGAATAACGCAAAACACATGAAAAGTATGAGTAACAACGATAAAGCTTTTTTCATAATCCATGTTATCCTTTCAAGGTTATTGTGGTTTCAGAGAACCATAGTAATAGCTTGCCGTTGCACCGCCATCAATCAGAAAAGTAGAGCCGGTAATGAATGCTCCCTTATCGCTCATCAAAAGTTCTGCCACATTTGCCACCTCATCGGCTGTACCGGGGCGACCGGCAGGACATTTTGCAAACATATTTTTATAAAAGTCTCCTCGAATGCCGTTAAACTCATCAATCGCAAGGGGCGTCACAATGATACCGGGGGCAATGGCATTGAGCCTCGCTCCACGCTTGCCCCATTCTACAGATTGAGCCATGACACGCTTTTCATTACAACGCTTTGCCATCTGATAAGCATGGAGCGTGTCACGAATATTTCCCGGCTGCAAGATATCCAGTGACAAAAGTTCTTCCGTTGGGGTCGTAGCAAGCTGTTCATCTTGCTGTGCGGTCAATGCAGGCATTCTCCAACCGGACTGACTGGAAATCGTCACACCAACACCACCGCTTGCAATCACTTTGCCCACTTCTTCCAACAAGACAGCCGTTCCATATAAATCGACCTTCAAAATAGCTTCAATGGGTGCTTGGCTGGGCGAAACACCTGCCGCATTTACAAGCATGGTGATCTCCCCATATTCCTGCCCTCTGGCAATCATGGACTGTATGGAAGCCCTATCGGAAAGGTCGGTTTCCACAGGAAAAGCGTCAAATCCAGCGTTGTTCAGAATAGCCGCAATGTTTTCTGCATTCTCCGTCTTTTTGTCGCCTACAATAATCTTCATTCCGGTGCCGACACGGCGGGCAATCGCCATTCCGATCTGTCCAGCACCGACTAATAGCATAACTTTTTTCATAATGTTTCTCCTTTCGTTGCTTGAATGTAGTCAGTATCATTGACTTCTTCCAGCCACTCATTAGAGGCTTCCTCTCCGGGAACTTCTACCGCCAGATGAGAGAACCAGCTATCCGGCGCTGCACCGTGCCAGTGCTTTACGCCAACAGGAATATTTACCACACTGCCGGGGCGCAGTTCCTGTGCCGGTTTGCCCCATTCCTGATAGTAACCTCGTCCGGCCACGCAAACAAGAATCTGACCGCCACCATTTCTGGCATGATGAATGTGCCAGTTGTTACGGCAGCCGGGTTCAAAGGTCACATTGTAAATGCCGACCTGTTCTTTGGAAACAGGTGCAAGGAAGCTCTTGCCGTTAAAATACTGGGCAAAACCATCGTTGGGATTTCCAATAGGGAATACCATAGAAGCAGCGTGTTTTGCCATTGCGTCATTGTCGATTCCTTCACTCCACACTTCCTTTGCCATACGGAACGCCGCCCATGCTTTCGACCAGCCTGCATAAAAAGCGGCATGGGTCAAAATCTCTGCAATTTCTTTCCGGGTAATCCCGTTTTTCTTTGCATTTTCCAGATGGAACCGGAAAGCCGAATCGGTTAGCCCTTGTGCCATCAGAGTAGTGATGGTCACAAGAGAACGGTCACGCAGAGAAAGTTGATTTTCTCTGCTCCAAATATCGCCAAATAATACATCATCGTTCAGTTCGGCAAACTTGGGAGCGAATGTTCCCAATTCATTTCTTCCTGCGGTTTGTTTTTCTGCCATAGCTCACACCTCCTTGCCCATCTGATAGGCTTGCTCCAGTACAGCATGACCTGCGATTTCTCCCACGCCGTTTACGCCGCCTGCAAACACTGTGCCAGCCAGCGCACAGCGGGGGAAGCAGTCTACCCAGCCCTGCACGGCTTTCTCTGTACCCGCAAAGGTTTCCGGTGCGTCCTCTGCCGCCGCTGCAAGCAGATAGGCTTTCGTAAAGGCGTAGTCCGTATCGAACAGTGGGTTGGCACGGTCCAGCATAGTCTTGAGCTGACCGCTGACGCAGTAATAGTAGACGGGTGTTGCGAACACCAGCACATTGGCATCATGCATTTTGGCGGCAATTTCTACGGCATCGTCTTGGATGACGCAGTGCCCCAACTTCAGGCAGGCAAGACAGCCCTTGCAGAAGCCAACCTGCTTTTCTCGCAGATACACAGTTTCTACCTGATGGCCCGCCTCCCGTGCGCCCTTGGCAAACGCTGCCGCCAGCGTTTCGGAGTTGCCGCCCTTACGGGGACTTGAGGAAATGATTAGTACCTTTTTATTCATCGTAGAACACTCCTTGCATTTTTATATTCTTTGTGTTATTCTCATAGTAGCACCTAAACCTAACTTTAGGTCAAGATATTTTTTGAAAATTTTTGGAGGGAAATTTATGTATTCAATTGGACAGGTGGCAGAGATGTTCGGATTGCCCATCTCTACGCTGCGCTATTATGATAAACAGGGACTTTTTCCGAACATGGAACGGGTATCCGGCATCCGCAAGTTTAGTGAGGCGGAGATTGAAGCGCTCCGGGTCATTGAATGTCTGAAAAAGGCTGGCATGGAGATCAAGGATATTCGGCAGTTCATGGATTGGTGCGTAGAAGGACCGGCCACCTACCCGCAGCGAAAGGCAATGTTTGAGGCGCAACGGGTGCACATGGAAGCAGAGCTTGAGCAGATGAACCGGACGCTGGATATGCTGAAATTCAAATGCTGGTACTATGAGCAGGCAATCAAAGACGGCAGTGAGGACAGACTAAAGTCACTGATTCCTGACCGCTTGCCGGAGGAAATCCGAAAAGCATATGAAAATGCGCATCGCTAAATTCAATGATTTCAACTGGCTGTACGTTCCCAGTGCTACCAAAGTCCAAAAAGAGCCCACAAGACGACACTTTCGTATCGTCCGTGGACTCTTTTAGCGTTTAGTCAAATAGATTCATCATCCGGAAGGTCAAAATCAGCATCCGTACATTTTCTGATAATGTGTTTTGTTTTGTCCATCGGCAAAGGCACATCTTCCTCCGTAAAGTATTCTTTCTTTACGACTTCGACTACTGCTTCGTGATTATCTTTGCCAGCAGGAACGATCACGAAATCGCCCACCTGAATAGAATCGTCATCCGAAATATAATAGTAGCTCTTGCACCCATCTTCAAACTCTACGCTGCAATAGATAATATCATCGTCACAGCGCCGTACCTTCCCATACACAGATGGGTTCATAATTTCACCCCACCCATAGAAAGACATAAATTCAAAGACGGACTCCATAAACTCCGCCCAATCGTCCGGAAGCCCCTTTTTATCGTAGGTTCCTTGAATGAGCTTTTCATTGCCCTTTTGAGAAATAACCTTAATGGTGTAGTCTATGGTTTCAAGCGGGTCAACCACTACATTCTCCGGGTTTCCTTCTATATGGTCAAAGATGCTTTCTACATCCATATCTTCAAGAAGGCTTTCAACCCCGCCCTCAACTTTGTATTTTCTGCTTACAGAACACCCAGAACCGATATTCTGAATGTGTTCAATACTTTCGCTCTCTCTATCCACAATTAAAGACTCTGTATAATCCCAGACAGCGTATTCTGCGTGTTCTGAAGTAGGAACTTTTGGCTTGATCTTTGTGATACGATGATAGTTTACTTCGATTCGATTCACCATATCAGGCTTATTATTCCCATCAAAGGCATACAAATCAGGCAATTTCAAGCTGTCACGCAGCAGATCTGACAGGTCAATTCCGTCCACTTCAAAAGACGAGCATAACGAACCGCTGAACTTATAGACCTTTCCTGCGGTATTGGTCAGCTCCATATTCCAGTTTCCAATATCAGTTGCAAAAACTTCATCGTACCCATTGCTGAAATACTCTGCAAACGCAGAAAAGATTTTGTCGGAAGCCGCTTTATCAATTTTCAGATTCTGACTGTGGGCTTTTTCGTATCGACCATCTCTGCGCTGTCCGAAAATATACGAAGAAAACCACACCTGTCCTTTTGAATTAAGGGTTATGTGTTGCTCAACTTCTTCATCCGGTTCCGGGCAAGGGCCATAACCAAGCCGGTTTGAAACAATGTGAATCTTTCTAAGTTCTCCTTTGAACAGGAAGGGATTCTCGCCAGAAAGCAGGGCAAGGCGGCTCAATGCCAGAATAAACCACGAACGATTTTCGGGCTTCAAGATGTCTGCGGCATCGTATGCCCAATGATTAAAATATCGCCATTGGGAATAGATTGCCGATCCAAGCAGTTTGATGTCTGTGACCTCGTCAATGATACGATTTAGCGCATCACAGCTGCTTGCTGCATTGCCATATTCTTCTGAAAAGGCATGGCCGCAATCCATCTGGAATCCCAATGCCTGACAATCATCAGCCAGGTAATGGTCAACCAGCTCTATGTAGCTGATTTTCTGATCCTTAAATTTCTCAATCCACTTTGTGGCGAATAAGTGTACTTGCTCTAAATACTCCATTGCGACCTCCTTCCGAATCGAATTAAAACTCCTCCCAAGTCCGACCGTTCAGATCATTTGCGATTACATCGGTGTTAGGCATTGTTTTATATCCGAACATATCAGCAAGATTGAAGAACTTGCTTTTTTGAATCGGGTTCTTACTGCTTTTTCTAAAGTCCATCGGGTAGAACTTTTCAACGATGAAATATCTATGGCTAATCGTCCGAAGGTTATAGCCATAATTATCTGCACGACGGATTGCCTCGTTGATGCGTTCAATCTCATCTGCGGTAGGTTCAGCTCCGCTTTCGGCACGATAAGTCATACTGCCGTTATTTTCAACTGCGATGATGGTCTTTTTCAGCTTACCAATGGCACGGATACTCTTGTCCTTATACAAGCCGATATATCCATGTTCTGAGAAGTTGCGGGATTCCTGGTCATAGAACAAATCCAAATCCATATTATCCTGAAAAGTTGTACCGGCTACGATTGCTCTCATCCATTTATAGCCATCCGGTATCAGCTTTTCATCAAAACAATACTTCTTGAAATCGTCTAAAACGGCAATGATTTCCGTATCTCTGTCGTCAACAATATCCTCCATAGCGTCCACAAGCTGCTCGAAGGTCAAATTGACGTGCTTGATCGGGTGGATAAGCCGGGTTGCATTTTCACTGTTATACTTTTTTAGTTCAACCGCCAGTTCATCAAACAGTTGCGGTTTCATCGGCTTGGGGTCAAGTGTGAGCAAAACCTTTATATCCTCAGCGCCAAACTGCTCCAGATGATTTACAAGCTGCTGTTTATAAAACTGATTGTAGAGCTTTGTTTCCACCACTATTTTGAAGCTCTTTTGGCTGATAACCGCATCCGGAACGCTATCGTCACCAACGACCTGCAAATCAAAGGTGATTTCCGGGCTTTCGTCCTCTCCAAGAATAAGACTATTCAGCATAGAAAAAAACTTATCAGCGTTATAGTTATACAAGCGAGAGAGCATCAGCATGGTGTTTGAGGTATCCACATTCTCTTTGGAGTGGTATCTCTGAAAATAATGTATCTGCATATCGCACCTCCTAAAACCCATCTACCGTTTCGTCTGCGTTACCGGGTCAGTTGATAACTCAATTCCAGCAAGGGCTTGATTTCATCTGCCGAGACTGTACCATCGAGAAGAATGCTGATCCAATTCTCTTTGTTCATGTGGTAGGCGGGGAAGAATCCCTCTTTCATACGCAGTGAACCTATCATCATCGGATCGCACTTGATGTTCAGGACATCAACCGTTTTATCTTCTTGCAATCCCAGCTTTTTTGCATTGACTTCAACCACCAACGCAAACCACTTTTTATTGTTCTTATGGCGCAAAACACAATTCCAGTCATTCCACGGGTAATCCGGTTCTGCTCCATAGATTTCTTTTGCCCATTCAAATAGTTCTTTTCGTTCCATTGTTTCCATCCCTATATGATAAGGCGATACACCATAGATTAGGCTTCCATCACGTTATCTGTCCAAAGCTCGCACTGTGTCATTACGGTCTGAACAGCATCATCCATACCCTCCGGTGGGTATTTGTGTTTCTTCAACAGTCGTTTAATGAGAGTACGCATTTTGGCACGGGCAGACTCTTTGCGCTGCCAGTCAATCGTTTTATTCTTACGAAGTGTATCTGCCAATTCTTTTGTAATCGCAATCAGTTCTTCATTTTCGTAAAAATCCTTGATTGCTTGCGGTTTCGTAAGTGCATCGTAGAATGCCAACTCATCAGCTGTAAGACCAAGCTGTTCGCCCTCTTTGTGGGCATCTGCCAGCTGTTTTGCGAGTTTCAGCATTTCTGCAATGACTTCTTCATTGGTGAGCATACCATTCAGATATGCGTTGATCGCTCGCTGCATGATCTCACTGAACTTTTCGGACTTAACCACATTCGTTCTACGGTAAATAGATACCTGTTCCGCTATCAGTTTTTTCAGCAGCTCGATTGCCAGGTTCTTCTCTTTCATTTTGCTGATTTCCTCAAGGAACTTCGGATCAAACAAAGAGAATTCCTCTTGCATATCAGAGAACAGGTTAATAACACCCTCGCTCTTGATGCTCTGCTTCAAAAGCTCATTGATACGAGCGTTCATTTCAGGCAGAGAGATCTTCTTGCCGGTTCCCGCATTGGTCAGCCGCAGCACCAGGACACGCACCGACTCAAAGAACGCCGCTTCAAAGCGATCAGCTTCACACACCAGAGAAGAACAAAGAGAAAGAGCCTGATGAAGCATGAGGGCTTCCTTGATAAAGGTGTCTTTTTCTTCTTCCTTTTCACGGGCGATGATATAGTTTACCGCACCGCTGATGGTCTTTGCTCTTTCCAGATCGGTTCCGGTAGTGAACTTGGTGTAATCAAATCCATGGAACATATCACGGCAGACACCGAGCTTTTCGATAAACTTCGGATAAGCGACTTTGGCAACATCCGTATCACCATAGTTTTTCTTATCACGGGTGGTGTAGTCATTCATTGCCTGTTTTAATGCGGTAGCAATGCCTACATAGTCAACGACCAGACCGCCTTCCTTGTCACGGAACACACGATTGACACGGGCGATTGCCTGCATCAGATTGTATCCGCTCATCGGCTTATACACATACATAGTAGCCAGGGACGGAACATCAAATCCGGTCAACCACATATCAACGACAATGGCAATCTTCATCGGACTGTTATTGTCCTTGAATTTTTTCGCCAGCTCGTCCTTGTGCCGCTTATTGCCGATAATATCATGCCATTCTTCAGGGTCGTTGTTTCCGCCGGTCATAACAATACCGACTTTTTCCGTCCAGTCAGGGCGCAACTCCAGAATCCGCTTATAGATCTTCATTGCAATCGGGCGGGAATATGCCACGATCATCGCTTTGCCTGTAAGCAGACCTTCCCGGTAATTCTCGTAATGGTCAAGAATATCACAGACCAGAGAATTGATAGTATTATCGTTGCCCAATACGGCTTCCATCTGTCCGAGAGTTTTCTTGCTCTTTTCAATAACTTCCGGATCAGCATTATGTGCCATGATTTCATACTCTGTATCAATCATGTGCAGCGTAGCTTCATCCAGATTGAGCTTAATGACACGGCTTTCGTAATAGACCGGGCGGGTTGCGCCATCTTCGACAGCCTGCGTCATATCATAAATGTCGATGTAATCACCGAACACCTCACGGGTGCTGCGGTCTTTCGAGGAAATCGGAGTTCCGGTGAAGCCAATGTATGTAGCATTCGGCAAGCTGTTTCGGATAATGCGGGCAGTACCAACAACACGCTTGGCGATTTCTTCACCGTCCTCATTCTTGGTCATCTTAATCTTTTCGGTTAAACCATACTGTCCACGGTGGGCTTCGTCTGCCATAACAATGATATTTCTGCGTTCAGAAAGGGCTTCGTGAGATTCCTCGAACTTCTGCATGGTCGTAAAGATAATACCGTTTGCCTGACGACCGGCAAGGAGGTCACGCAGATTTTCACGGCTCTGAGCGTGCATCGGGTCTTGGCGCAAGAAATCCTTGCACTTTGCAAACTGTCCGAAAAGCTGATCGTCCAGATCGTTTCTATCGGTCAGCACAACAATCGTTGGGCTATCCAATGCTTCCTGGAGCAAGTGGGCATAGAACACCATCGACAGTGACTTACCGCTGCCTTGCGTATGCCAGAACACACCACCCTTACCATCGGTAACGGTAGCTCGTTTGGTTGATTCGATTGCTTTTCTTACGGCAAAATACTGATGATAACCCGCCAGTATTTTGAAGGAGTTCACACCTTCGTTGGAAAAACAGATGAAGTTCTTTATCAGGTCAAGCAGGCGTTCCTTTTGGAACATTCCCTCAAAGAAGGTATCAAACTGTGCGTACTGCGTGTTCTCGTAGCTTCCGTCCACCGTTTTCCATTCCATGAAACGATCTTCGCCGGAAGTAATTGTACCGGCTTTGGAGGTCATTTGGTCACTCATAACGCAGATGGCGTTATAGATGAACATAGAGGGGATTTCCTTCATGTAATTGCGGAGCTGCCGATATGCAGCAGAAGCATCGGTTTCTTCTCTGGACGGAGATTTCAGTTCCACAATAACAACCGGGATACCATTCAGGAAAAGCAGAATATCCGGGCGTTTGTTGCTGTTTTCAATGAAAGTCCATTGATTTGCTACGATAAAGGAGTTGTTGTCAGGATTCTTGTAGTCAACAAGATAGACGATGGAGGAGCGTTCCTCGCCTTTCTCAAAATAGCGAACAGGAATACCGTTTTGCAGGTAGTCCATAAAGACAGCGTTTTTCTGCACCAATTCGCCGTTTTCAAAGTTCTTCAGCTTAAAAAGCGCATCACTAATAGCGTCCTCCGGCAGGGAACGGTTCAAACGATAGAGGGAAGCAACAAGTTCTTCCTCATACAGAGGATTGCGGAAATCCCTCTCTATGTCGGGGCCATACAGGTAACTGTACCCCATATTCCGGAATAATTCGATCACGGAGTTTTCATAGTCCGCTTCGGTATATAATCTTGCCATATGCTTTCGCCCCCTATATCAATGCAAGCTGTTTTCTCAGTTGCTTATCATTCTTTTCTTGTGACACTGTGTCATACGACACCTTGAGTTTACCTAATGCATCATACAGTCTGTCCCGATATTCTTCTTCTGAAAACATTTTCGATAACACTTCTGAAGTATGAGGATATTTTTCATTTTCTTCCTTCATTTTTCTAATAATAATCTCATACTGATACATTACAGCCAATGCATTTTCGTAATCTCTCAGGAAATTGCCATAAAGCGACGCAACATTGCCTTTGAAAATAAATTCAAATTCCATTGCCATATTTCTAAGTTCTTCTCGTTTTTTCAAAAGCTCCTTGTGAAATGGCTGTTCTAAGGGATGCTCGATGGCTTCTGCTTGCCCCTCCATATATGTATTGTTTGTAAGCCATACAAAAACAAGGTCATTAGCAAACTGAGGTTCTGCTTTTCTTTTCTCTGAAAGGAAAACGTAGTTTTCTTTGCAAAGGGAAATAATGCTATTTGCCATCATATATGCTTTCAATCGGCGTTCAAACAGTTGCTGTTTATTACTTAGTCGTATTTGGTGGACTGATACACCTATCGCAACGACAGCTGCAACGGATGTCATCACGGTACACCAAAAATTCCAATCTCTAAGCATAGAGGTTCCTCCCTTCTACAAATTTCAAACGAAAATTTAGAGCAGCAAGCCCGTGCCGTATTTCAGGCATGGTTCATTGATTATGAGCCGTTCGGTGGTGCGGCTCCTTCAGATTGGCGTCCATCCACATTGGGACAAATAGCAGAACTGAAAACTGATAGCTGGTCACCAGCCAAAAATCCTGATGTCATGGTTGAGCATTACAGTATCCCTGCATTTGATGAGCAACACTACCCGGTATTTGAGATCGCAGCTGGAATCAAGAGTAACAAGTACATTCTCAATTCAAATTCAGTGATGATTTCCAAACTGAATCCTGATACCAAGCGTATATGGAGACCGTTGTGTCTTTCGGCTCATTCCGTTTGCTCTACGGAATTCATTGTTTATGAGGCAAAGAAACAAGACCAGCGAGATTATATTTACTCGATTCTTGATAGCACTCCGTTCCTTAATCATCTTTGCTCTCATACAACTGGATCAACCAATAGCCGTCAACGAGCAACACCAAAAAGCACTTTAGACTTTACTTTGTGCCTGCCGCCTGATTCCATTATCGAGGATTTCTGCCAGATTGTTACTCCTATGTACGATTTAATTGCTTCCAACATTGTGGAGAATCAATCGTTAGCAAAAACAAGGGATAGCTTACTTCCTCGATTGATGTCCGGCGAGCTTGATGTCTCCAACATCCAGATCTAAGCCGCTAAATTTTCGTTTATCGCATTATTGCAATCCATTCTTGCTTGTATGTCATCTAAAATTGCAGTGATTTTCTGTTGATCTTCAATCGACGGCAATTCCAATTCCAGATTATTAATCATTTCTTTGGTAAGAGCGTTTCTTGTTGCACCACCAGCCGCTAATTGTAATAAGTATTCTTTGTTTAACTGCAAGAAATACAACAGATAGCTTGGCACAGCCTTTTGCAGATCGGCTCGTACTATGCAGACGTGCTGATTAACTCTTGCTGGTAAATACTTTTTATCTACCATACACGCTCTTGCAACAGAGTCCCCCGTAATATTGAGTAGAACATCACCTTTTTCAACAATTACATTTTTTAGTTTTTCTGCCTGCAAATCATTTATGAAAGCTAACCCATCAGCTGAGAAAGCAAAATCCAACACATTTTGGCTTCGGATTAGAGAGATGCCATCCTCACAGTATGCTTCCTTTCCACCTTTCGGCGTAGCACCGCTACCTATTTTAGTGCATATATCCTTAAATTTTACCACGATAGTTCACACTCCTAACCTATGTATTTGCGGTGAGCAATCTTTACATTGCTCTGTTTGACCATTGCATACTGCAAGGTCGTGTCTATTCGTTGATGCCCCAAGAGCCGTTGAAGCTGCTCCACGGGCATTCCTTTGTCAATCGCCATTGTAGCGAGGGTTCGTCTGAATTTGTGCGGATGTACTCTCGGAAGCGAAAGCCGCTTACCAAGTTCACGCAGCCTTGATTCCACACCGCCAATCTGCAATCTTTCATATGGCGCTTTCAGCGACACAAACAGGGCGTTGTTGCTATCCGTTCTTTGTGCAAGGTAGTTCTGAAGGTGGATTTTGGTTCTGGCATCAAAGTAGACCATTCTCTCCTTGCTGCCTTTACCAAACACCACACACTCTCGCTCCTCAAAGTTAATGTCATCTCGATTGAGAAGCACCAATTCACCAACACGCATTCCGGTTGATGCCAGCATATCAATCAAAGCCAGATCACGCAGAGAATCGCAATGGTCACGCATGGTTTCCAGTGCTTCGTCTGTATAGGTTTCTTTGATGGTCACAGCCGTTTTCACCTTATGAATCCTGCGTACTGGGCTTTTCAAGATGTAATCTTCATCTTCAAGCCAGGAAAAGAAGCTGGATAAGATTCTGCGGATGTTGTCAATCGTCACCTTACTGGATTTTCGCTCTGTCTGATAGTCGGTCAAATAGGAACGCAGATCGTTGGTTGTAATGTGCGTGATCCCTTTTCCAATTTTCTCAGACATGGTTTCGATTGTCTTTCGGTAGTAGGAAAGCGACTTTTCGGAGCATCCCTCAATTCGCTTTGCCGAAAGAAACGCAACGGTCAACCGTGTGTTTTCTGCACTTGCATCCTCAGCTGTACTATCTGTTCTCCGCTGAATCTCATATCCGGAAAGATTATGCTTCAGCACTCGTCGCAGCTGCTCTGCCTGTCCATTATCAAGATATGCCAGCATATCTCGTAGCACATCATTTACAAATTCATCATTCATAGTCTGTTCTCCTTTTGTAATTAGAGAATGACTACGGAGTGGCAATCCTCAGTATAAACTCCTGCCACTCGCAGAAGTTATGGGTTAGGTCGTAAACGAAAATTTAGCGGCTTAGATATCAAGCTCGGATATATCAAGCTCACCGGACATAAGACGAGGAAGTAAAGTGTCACGGATAGCCTGCAAACGGCATATTTCATCATAATTATTGCGGATTGCTGCATCCATAGGAGCAACTATCCTTTCAAATTCCTCGATTGTCTCATCGGAGGGGATAAGAATTGGCATATCATTCAGTGAATTGCGATTGATGGAGCCAAAAACTGTACCTTCGCCATTGAATACATCCAACTGTTTTCTGAGCGAGAACATCGTGTAAAGTACAAAAGACTGATGGTTCGTTTTAGAATGAATAGCTGCAAGCCCCCGACCGATGCAACAGTCTGTATGAGCAATATTAAGATCTCCGACCGGTGCTCGGACACTCATCAGGATGTCATTTGCACAGGCCATTCGCTTTGGCTCGGTGGTATAAAGGCGGATAGTTGGAAATCTAAAGCTGAATTCTGCACGACCTTGAAAAAAGATTGCGCCTATGCCGTCCTCATTATAGCTACTGCCGCTTGGGGATTGACCCATAGTAATATCAGCGATGTCGCTTAGAGAGCCTTCAATCCAATCCGGACACGTATTTTCGATAAACATTTGCTGATAAAGTGCTTTGGCTTGCTGCTCTAAATTTTCGTTTATGCGGACATTTACTTCTATCTTTTCATCAATATTAGATAGAATTTCTGCAATCTTTGATTGGGAGTCCATATCCGGTATATCAACTTCAATTCCAGCAAAAGTATCACGAGTAATTGTGTCGAATACAGACCCATGTGTATTCTTTTTTAATACATGAATATTATGCTTGATTAAGTAATACAAGAAATCTGCTGTCACAATTTCCTTTTTTGCTCTCAATCCATAACATGATTGATTAAACGCCATAGGGAACGGTATGGTTGCAATTTCTCCTACTGTTCCTCTGGCTGAAATAATAATATCTCCTGCTTGCAGAAGTTTGGTTGACGAATTATTCAAGCCAAGCTCTGTAATGTGCTTCTCTGTTTCATACACGAAACGAAAGTCGTTATTAAAATCTTTTACCGACAGCCAAGGAATATCTCCATCCCAATATTCTGGCTTTGTCGTTTTAGGTGTACCACCACCGATTAAATCCATGATTTCTGACAACTTATATTTCATAACCAATTGCCCCCAGCTTCTTACGGATTTCGGCTTCGAGTTGATGGGACTTGGCAAACATATCAGAAAGTTCCGAAGTCAGACGAGCCATTTTTTCTTCAAACGGTTCGCCATCTTCTTCCTGTTCTTCAATGCCAACATAGCGCCCAGGAGTCAGAATGTAGTCCTGCTTTTCGATAGTCTGCAAATCGGCTACCGCACAAAATCCCTTCACATCTTCCAAGGTTCCATTCTGGAATGCTTCAAAGGTGTCCGCCAGTTTCTGAATATCTTCATCCGTGAAGTCTCTGTGTTTGCGGTCAACCATGTAGCCCATCTTGCGGGCATCAATAAACAGCGTTTTGCCTTTCTGCTTTTTGTTCTTGCTAATGAACCAGAGTGTAACCGGAATCGTCACGCTGTAAAACAGCTGCGTAGGCAGAGCAACGATACCTTCCACCAGATCGGCATTGATGATATTCTTTCTGATCTCACCCTCACCGGAGGACTGTGTAGACAGTGCGCCATTTGCAAGCACCAGACCAATCTTGCCGTTCGGCGCAAGGTGGTGGATCATGTGCTGAATCCATGCGTAGTTGGCATTACCGGCAGGCGGCGTTCCGTACTTCCAGCGAACATCGTCCAGCAGTTTATCCTGCCCCCAGTTGGACAGATTGAAAGGCGGGTTTGCCATAATAAAATCTGCACGAAGGTTGGCATGAAGGTCATTAAAGAATGTGTCAGCCTGATACGGGCCGAAGTCCGCATCAATGCCACGAATCGCCATATTCATCTTTGCCATCTTCCAGGTATCCGCATTGGATTCCTGACCATAAACAGAAATACTCTGACGATTACCGCTGTGAGCCTGGATGAACTTCACGCTCTGCACAAACATACCGCCAGAACCGCAGCAAGGGTCATACACACGGCAGTTATTGAACGGCTTCAGGATTGCAACGATTGTCTTAACGATGCTGGACGGTGTATAGAACTCGCCGCCCTTCACACCTTCGTAGGCAGCAAACTGTGCGATGCAATACTCGTAGGTTCTGCCCAGAAGGTCTTTGCCTTCCTCTGTATCAGACATATCCATATTGGTGAACAGATCGACGACATCGCCCAGAACTCGCTTGTCCAAATCCGGACTTGCGTAATTCTTCGGAAGCACATTTTTTAGAGATTTGTTTTCTGCTTCAATCTCTCGCATTGCTTCATCGAGAACGGTGCCGATTTCCGGAGTGTGAGCCGCAGCTGCAACGGTAGACCATCTTGCTTTCTCCGGAACGAAGAAAATATTCTCGCCCAAATACTCGTCACGATCTTCTTCAAAGCCTTCGCCCTCTGCGACAAGCTCGTTATATTTTCTTTCAAATGCGCTGGAAATATAGCGAAGGAAAATCAGTCCGATGATTACCTTTCTATATTCAGCGGCAGGGATATGTCCCCATAACACGCAGGCAGCATCCCAAATTTGCTTTTCAAAGCCAATGTTGGCATTGTTCTTTTCAGCCATTGCCGATTCCTCCACTCTAACAGTTTATTGTAGTTATGCTTCTTCAGCTTATATTCTACCAAAGAGGCTATCCCATAAAACGGACATATTACTTTTCGTCCGGAACTATTTCCATAATATCGTCAAAGGTGCAGCCCAGGACAGAACAGATTTTTACGAGCGTATCCGTAGTTACATTCTCACCTCGATGCATTTTGTTGATGGTATAGTTACTCAGATTTGCCTGTTCAGCCAAATCTTTTTTCTTCATATCTCGGTCAATCAATAGCTTCCATAGTCTCTTATAGCTGACAGCCATCATTTCACCATTCCTTTCTTCCAGATATTTCGTTCAAAAAGTACCTGTACTTATAATTATAGCACGCAAATAGGTAAACTCAACAAGAAAGTGAGCTATCACTACATTTTATTTTCTTATTTCAAAGAATTATCCGATTTTTTGAAGCGGAAGGACTTTTAGAGCTTAGAGAAGCGGAATTTTGGGGTTTTACAAATTGGCAAGCAGTGTAAACCTGTACAGGTTCACTCATTTTCTCGATTTTCCCTTCGGTGCAATCTTCGCAAATTTGCTTGTTGGGGAAGCATCCCCAATCCCCTTTGATCGGTATCTACGATACCGGCTGCTCGTTCATTCTGAACGCTTTCCTGAGAAAGAAAAAAACCTGGACTGCCATTTGGCATCCAGGTTAAAATCTTAATTCCATTTGATTATTCTTTCTTCTCAATCCAGCCAATAAAGGTGCTGACCTTTTCGAGTTCTTCCTCATTCATGGTTCTTAGCTTCTCGCACAATTCACGATACGGGGTATTCGCATCGTCCAGCGGGGCGAAAAATTCTGCCGGTGTCATATCAAAATACGAGATGATATTGAACAGTTCCCTGAGAGACGGCAAGGCTGCTCCGCTGGTTATTCCACGAATGTATGAGCCACTCTTATCCAAATCCAAGCTCATTTTGTGTTCGGAAATATTCTTTGCTATTCTTAATTCTGTAATCCTGATACGAATAAATTCATCATACTGCGTGTTGGCCATTCCTGTCCCTCCTTCCTCAACTATTGTAGTATGAATCGGAAGGCGACGTTGGTAACGAGAAAATGAATTTTCTATTTATCCTTTCTTATATTGGTGATATAATTATCAATATCTTGGCTTGATTGGTGATACCTGTACTAAGCATCTCCAAAGGAGAGATTTCTATGAATTTATTCGCTGTCAGTTTCTTTGGACACAGACAAGTTGATGATCCGTTTTTGATTGAGCGACAGTTGGAATCAATCATCCGTGAGCTGCTTCTTACCAAAGAATATATCGAATTCCTTGTTGGGCGAGACGGAGAATTTGATCAGCTTGTTTCGTCAACGATTCGCAGATGCAAGCGAACCATCCGTGATGACAACAGTTCTCTCGTTCTTGTACTGCCATATATGACGGCGGAATACCGGAACAACGAGGAGTCTTTTCATGAGTATTATGATGAAATTGAAATCTGTCTCGAATCCGCAGAAAAGCACTTCAAGTCCGCCCATCAAGTCAGAAATCGATCCATGGTTGACCGGTCGGATTTAGTTATTTTCTGCATAGAACACAATTCTGGCGGAGCTTATCAGACCATGCAATATGCAAAAAAGGCAGATACAAAGATCATGAATCTGACAGATGTACCTCGTTGACTTCGCTTTATTTTTCTCGGAAAGGAAGAACATGAATAAAAAGAAACGAATAGCTATTATTTTTGCCGTCATTCTTGTTGTGGCGGTTGGAATCATAATTGCGGTGACTTCACATCAGAAAAAGGAAATGGACTTCGATGAATTTGCAGACCGTTTTGAAAAAAGCGCTGAAGAAGTTCTTGGAGAAGATGTAACGAAGGTCACCAAAACAGAACTCGCAGCAACGCTTACTTACGGAGATCAGACCGATAAAGACCGAACCATCTACTACCGCATTTTGAAAACGACATTTTATGATGGCGATCCAGCTGAGATCACCGGCCTGCACACAGAAGCTCTTGGGGTGCTTTTCCCAGTCGATAGCATGGACAGCTGCGAAGAAATGATGATTAAGGATTGGCATGGCGCCCTCTACAAAAAAGATGACAAGGCGTTCCTCTGCTGGACATATTCTCCCGAAATCACCTATGTTCTGGAATATGAGCCAAGCAAAATTGACGACTCTGAAATTATTAAAATGGCTGAAAGCGCTGAGGTCGAAAAATAAAAAAGTAGCCACGATCCGCACCCTTTGGGGGAGTGCAGACCGTGGCTTTTTGCTTTAACGGAAGTTCTTCTTTTCCTCTTTCTCTTGTTCTTTTTCCTGCTCTTTCTGTCTGTCAATATTCAGAATTGTTTCGACCGTCCGTTTGGCAATCAGCAATTCTTCTTTCTCTTTTCTGATCTGACGATACTCAACATAATCTTGTTTCTTCTGGACTGCCAGCTGATGAAACTCCTCATACAGCGATTGCATGGATGGGAGCTTTGTAATCTGCAATTCGTCAAAGGCTTGCTTCGCCGCTTTATGAATTGTGATTTCCTGACGGTGTCCTTCAAAGAATTTTTTGCTATATCCAGACTTACGGTACTCAATATAGATTTGCCTTGTGTTGCGATAATTTTTGATGTGCTGCTGCAACGCCTGAACCTCAACCATACGTTTCTCTGCGGCCTTGATAGAATCAGAAAGCGCATCGAACCGGGCAGACAAATTTTCAATATGAGCAGTCAGATCGTCGTAGTTTCCCAAGCCTTTTTCTTTCAGAAGAATGACGGTACGGGCAGCTTCTTTTCGGTTGAACTTCTTCGCCCACTTTTCATAACCAACCGTCTTGCCCTCGGCCATCTTTGCCTGAATATCAATCAGCATCTGGAACTGCTTCGGGGCAGGAGCCTTGGCAGAGCTGCCTTTTGATTTATGCAGGTTCTTACCGGAGATAACAGCTTGAATTTCCTCTTTGCTATATCCTTCGCCTAAGGAACGCAGCCGAATGAAACGCTTCTGATTCTCGCCCTTGAACGCAGGTTGCTTTCCATCCTTGAACTCAAATCCCATGTCAGCCAGAGCCTGAACAAAGCTATCAAAGCTCTTTGGTTTCTGTTTCAGCACCGCATCAATTGCATCACATAATTCGTCACGCTGGGTACGCTTCTTGGGATAAACAGTTCTTTTCTGACGCTCTCGATATGGCTTCGGTGTAATAATGGACAGCCCGTGTTCCAGGCAAACCATATCGCTGAGTCTTTGCACCGCCAGACCGGAAAGAAAGAAGTTTTTGAATTTCCGTGTGGCATCCAGCGAGGTGGAATTATAAATGATATGGTTATGAATGTGGGATTTGTCGATATGGGTCGCAACAATGAAAGCGTGTTTGCCCTTTGTCCATCGCATCGCTGTTTCATAGCCGACCTGGTTCGCTTCTTCCGGAGTGATTTCTCCCGGCTTAAAGGACTGGCGGATCTGGTATGCGATGATATTGTTCTTCTGTTGCCTGCCGGTAATGTGCTGATACTGCCGTTTGGAAAGCAGAAATTCCTCGTCTGCTGTCTTTGGATCACACTCATAGGAACTGATAAATTCGCCATCATTGGTTTTTGCGGCGTTTTGTGAGTAGTCGGTTCTGTCTGCCAAACATTGAGCGACCGTCTTTCCCTTATTCACATGGAGTGCAATCAATCTTGTTGCTGCCATTCCCATCACTTCCTTCCCAAAAAGAAAAAGCCACCCGAAGGTGACTTTCCTCTAAATAATATCTCACGACCTGATAAATGCTCCCAAACTTTTTCCAATATTCTCGGCTTTCATAACAGCCCAGACGAGCAAGAACACCGCTGCTATTGTCGCAATTCCAAGAACCACAAGGATAAGCAGGGACTGCCACAAAGCCTTTACAATGCAGTAAATCGCAGAGCCGCCAATAACCAAAAGCAATATGCCAATCACATAGGACACAATGTTTGTAAGCAGATTTCCAAGAATACAAATCACTTTTACAACGAACAGCACCGGCAGTGCCAATATCTTCAATACCAGCTTCATAGGCTCAACCCCTTTCGTCTAACTATATTTTACAAGGGTATCTGCCATGACGCAACGATGTCAACCCTTATGTAAGAAGAAAGCCTATGATCTCTTATTAAAGAGGCTGCATCATCTCAAGAATGATTCCATCCGGATCTCTGAAATAAAACGCTCTGCTTTCCCCAAATCCATCTGCCCTGAAATCGAAATACTGCGGTTCAGACAAGCACTCCACATGATTTTCAACAAGGGTTTTGTAGACCGAATCTATGTCATCCGTGTAGAAGCACACTTCTGAGATAGATGTCGTAAACAAGTCGGATTGTTCTTTATGGATTTCGCTGTCTACAAACTGAATCAGTTCGACCGGTGGTGCTTCAATAGCCTTGGAGCCATTCAAATAAGCAACCCTTGCTTTACAATTTTCCTTGCGGAACATTTTATCTGTTTCTTCGCCCTTCATAAAGATTTCGCCTTGAAACTCAAGTCCAAGAATATCTCTATAGAACGCAATAGAGCGATCCAAATCAGAAACCGTTAGTCCTACATGATAAATTCTTCCAATCATCTTTATATCCTCCTAAAAAAATCCGATTTTCTATTCTCTCACAAACAAACTTGAAGTTATCTTTTTCTTAATGGCAATGCTATTAAATTTCCCAATAATGCAATAACAGCATATCCAACTACATAAACCCATGCACTTGAGTTATAAAATATAAATATAGATGGCGCAAACATTATTGCTACAATCAAAATATACCAGAAGTTAAAACCATTCCTAATCCCATAAAAAACAGAGGTTATTAAACATATTAGAGGAATAATTACTAACATAACAATCATTGCACTTCCTGTGTCTTTTATAAACCAAGGAACGATATAAAAATCTATCAGCAACAGTAGGTAGAAAACCAGGTTCTTTTTTAATTTATCCATCATATCATCATCCTTTCAAATCCCGATTTGTTAATCTGTTTTCCAATGTATTTCTTCAATAACATTGTAGTGTATCAATGTGAATATTTCAACCAACGAAAGAACATTCCCTTATGTAAAAGCCGCAACCGCAGCTGCGACTTCCCGACAAGTTGTCGGATTATTGGATCGAGGACAGGCGAACAAGAACTTCTCTCATGTCCGTCCAGATTTCCTCCAGCCGTTTTTGCAAATCCTCAATGTCGGCATGATAGATGCTGCCTGTTTCGTTCGCTCGTTTGGCGTACTGGTTCAGGTTGTTGGAGCAGATTCGCAGGAGCGAAACCAGGGCTTTCACATCCTGCAAATCCAGTCTGATGCAATACCCATCCAGAGCCATTTTCCGCAGATAGGCTCCCATGCTGCGGATGCCAAGCTCATCCATCTTCTCATGGATTCGCTCGACTTCCTCCTTGGATGCAAGGAAATGAACATCCTGGTCTCGCTTTGCCATTACAACACCTCCTCACGGGTTTCAGAGTATTTTGCAGGCGGGATATGTTCCGCCTTGGATTTCAGATCAGCCAACACAGAAGGACGCTCTGACTCGCTTCTTTCGTCACATTTTTCCGCAGAGTCCTCCATATTCAGGGCTGCATCCAATTCTGCCAGTCGCTGACTTTTTGCTGTCAGTTCTGCTTCCTGCGGGAACGGTTTTCCAACCTCCGCCTTGGCTGCTTCCTGCTGATTGTAGAGATTATTCAGCTGTTCATTGGCTCGTTCTAAGCGCTCAGGAATGCCTGCAAGGGCATTGTCCAATCGGGTGATATTTCCTCGTGCATCCGTGCCAAGGGCTACTTTGTGGCTCACAGCGCCCTTTAGAGTCACATCAAACTCGTTCCGGAAGCTGTCAAACGAAAGCTCCATCTGAAAGCCACGGTAACTGCCAAGTGGAACCGGATCGGCGCTTTTCGTATCCTTGCAAGCCGCAAGGAGGATTTCACCGGCATCAGCCTTTTCGGTGTAGGCTTTGCCCCTAATTTCCATGCTGCAAAAACTATCGGCAATCTGCGGGTGTGCTTCCACGGTTTTAATATCAGCTTCAAAGCCATGAATATAGCCTGTCTGCTTTTCAATCTCAGCCGGGAAGTATTTCAGGAGCTTATCTTCCATGCGGTACTGCTGGCTCTGGTGGTCAGCTTTCAGCACCTTCAGCCTTGCCACATCAATGTCCAAGTCCATCTTTTCCTTGATAAGCGGATTGCCGGCACACAGTGCCTTGATCTCCGCATAGGACAGCGCCTGCTCGTCCACATCGTCACAGGAGCGAACCGGCGATTTGGAGGTCATAATCTGAGAAATAAACTTCTGCTTGTTTTCCAAGGTCTGATACAGGTAAGCATCGAAGGTTCCCTCGGTCACATACTGGTACACCTGAACCTCTTTGTTCCGGTTGCCCTGACGGATGATACGACCGTTTCTCTGTGTCATATCAGACGGACGCCAGCCCACATCCAGGTGGTGAACTGCCACCAGTTTGTCCTGGACGTTGGTTCCTGCGCCCATCTTTTGCGTACTTCCAAGTAGCACTCGCACCTGCCCGGTACGAACCTTGGCAAAGAGGTCTTTTTTCTTCGCTTCGGTATCTGCATCATGGATAAAGGCAACTTCTTCCGCTGGCACACCGTTAGCAATTAGCTTGGTTTTGACATCATCATAGACATTAAAGGTTCCGTCATTTTTCGGTGTGCTGAGGTCGCAGAACACCAACTGGGTCAATTTATCAGCCTGACCGTCCTGCCAAATGCGCAGGATATTTCCTACGCAGGCATTGAGCTTGCTGTCAGGGTCATCGGGTAACAGAGGGTTCATCAGCCGCTGATCCAATCCCAATTTTCGCCCATCGCTGGTAATTTTGAGCATATTATCGACGGACGGGTCAACGATACCGGCATGAACATCCGCCGCGCTCTCTGAAAGGGAAGCCACCATATCCTTCTGGTACGCAGAGGGCTGAACCACAACCGTTTCAAACTTTGCTTCGGGAACAGGGAGATGCAACTGGTCAGAGGTCTTGATGTCGGCAACCTCCTTGAACATATTCATCAGCTCAGGCAGGTTGAAGAACTTTGCGAATCGGGTTCTGGCACGATAACCGGTTCCTTCCGGTGCAAGCTCAATCGCTGTCGTCGTTTCTCCGAAGGTCGATGCCCAGGAATCAAAATGGGTCAGGTTCTTTTGCTGGAGCGTACTGTACTGGAGATAGCGCATGACCGTATAAAGCTCGGTCATCGAGTTACTTACGGGAGTACCGGTCGCAAAGATCACACCACGCCCGCCGGTCAGCTCATCCATATAGCGGCACTTCATAAACATATCCGAAGATTTCTGGGCTTCGGAGGTGGACAGACCTGCCACATTTCGCATTTTTGTGTAGAGGAACAAATTCTTGAACGCATGGCTCTCGTCCACAAACAGCCGGTCTACACCCAACTGCTCAAAGGTAATAACATCATCCTTCTTGTCGGCGGCAAGGAGCTTGTCCAGTCTGGCTTCCAGTGATTTTCGTGTTTTCTCCATCTGCTTGATCGTGAAGTTTTCGCCACGCTGCCATTTCAGCTCCGCAATCGCACCCTCAATCTCATCAATCTGCTCCCGCAGCTGCCGTTCCTGTCGTTCAGCAGAAAGCGGGATTTTTTCAAACTGGCTGTGACCGATGATGACTGCATCATAGTCACCCGTTGCGATACGAGCGCAGAACTTCTTGCGGTTTGCTGTTTCAAAATCCTTCTTGGTAGCAACAAGGAGCTTGGCACTCGGATAGAGGTGCAGAAACTCATTTGCCCACTGTAAAGTCAGATGATTCGGCACAACGAACAGGGATTTCTGGCTCAATCCAAGCCGCTTACTCTCCATAGCCGATGCAGCCATCTCGAAGGTCTTGCCCGCACCAACTTCGTGTGCAAGCAGCGTATTTCCACCATAAAGCACATGAGCGATAGCATTTCTCTGGTGTTCACGGAGGGTAATATCCGGGTTCATGCCGCCGAAACGGATATGAGAGCCATCATACTCACGAGGTCTGGTGGAGTTAAAAAGTTCGTTGTACTTGGTGGAAAGGGTTTCTCGTCTGTGGGGATCTCTCCAAATCCAATCTCGGAACGCATCCTTGATTGCCTGCTGTTTCTGCTGTGCCAGGGTAGTTTCTTTTTTATTGAGGACACGCTTCTGCTTACCATCTGCATCTTCAATCGTATCATAGATACGAATATCTTTCAGATTCAGCGTTTCCTCCAGAATCCGATATGCGTTGGCTCGCTCTGTACCGTAAGTGACATACGCCGCCACATCGTTGTAGTTTGGAGAACTCTTACCGTTGATGCGCCACTCTGCGGTCAGCTCGGAGAACTTGACCTCAATGGAACGGCGCAGGTAATACGGGGTTTCAAAGGTGTCCTCCATGAACTGCTGAATATAATCAGCATCAATCCATGTTGCACCCAAACGCACATCAATCTCGGACGCATCCAAGTCCTTCGGCTGTGCTTTCTGCAAGGCTTCTACATTGATGCGGAAGGAAGAATCCCTGTCTGCCGCCATCTGTGCGACACGCAGCTTGCTTCTTACATCACCGGAAAGGTAATCATCGGCAGTCTGCCATCCAACTTCCACCTCATCGGGAGCCATCGGGTCTTTGAAGATCACCCCTCGAAGCTCTGCCTGAATCGCATCGTATTCTCCGGGTGTTCCAAGCAGCTGTGCCATAAACGGCAAATCCACCTTGCCACGCTCACCGATGGAGATTGCCAGAGCTTCGGACGGCGTATCCACGCTCGTCACTCTGCGTTCCGGCTTGATGGTTCGCTTGGTGAACATATCCGCCTTGCTTTTCAGATTGCCGTCCTCATCCACATTTTCCAGAGAACACAGGAGATAGTAGGAGGAATCGTCAGCAAATGCCTGACCATTGGCTCGATTATTGATAAGCCCGTTCTTTGCGGCAAACGCATCGTAGGCATCATTCAGTTCTGCCTGTTTCTGAGTAATCATTTCATCCGGGTAATCCTCAAGCTGATATTCGATCAGCTCGTTGACGATACCACGAAGTTCCACCATGCCCATCACACGGTCTTTTGCTTTCTCATTCAGGTCTACACGGCGCATCAGGGAGTTTTCACGGAAGTACACATTGCCATCCACCACGGTATAAGAGAAATTCTTTACATCCGGGGTTGCAGGAATGGTTTCGATTTCCTTACCCTTGTCAGCTTCGGGAAGCTCCACAGCCTGATAGGTTCCTTGGATGTGGGAAACTGCTTCTTTCAGAAGTTCGGACAGTTCCATGCCCTCAATCGGACGCACCGTAATGTCCATACCGTAGGCGGTACTTTCTTCCACCGTATCGCCCAGAACCATTTCAGGATGAGCGACAAAGTAGCTGTTCATGGTGTGTCCTTCTTCGGTGCGGTCAAGGTTTACCCATTCCGGAACGATGTCAATCGGATGGTCACGCTTTTGCAGGAACAGAATGTCGGACACAACTTCCGTGCCTGCGTTTTTCTTAAAGGCATCATTTGGCAGACGGATTGCACCAAGCAGTTCCGCCCTCTGCGCCACATATCGCCTTGCGTCAGAGTTCTTGGAATCCATGGTGTAACGGCTTGTCACAAAAGCGACCACACCACCGGGACGAATCTGATCCAAAGCCTTGGCAAAGAAATAGTTGTGGATGGAGAATCCCAGCTTGTCATACGGCTTGTCGGATACTTTGTAGTTACCGAAAGGGACATTGCCCACAGCCAGATCGTAGAAGTCTCTGCGGTCTGTCGTTTCAAAACCGGCCACTTTGATTTCTGCATTGGGATAGAGCTTCTGAGCAATTCTGCCGGTGATGGAATCCAGTTCCACACCATACAAGCGACTGCTCTGCATTTCAGGTGGAAGCATACCAAAGAAGTTGCCGACACCCATAGCAGGCTCCAGAATATTTCCCGTTTCAAAGCCCATTTGTCCGACCGCATCATAGATGGAGCGAATGACCGTAGGACTGGTGTAATGTGCATTCAGGGTGGAAGCTCTTGCCGCAGCATATTCATCCTCGGAAAGCAGGTTTTTCAGTGTCTGATACTCCTGCGCCCAATTTCCCTTGTCCGGGTCAAAGACATCTGCCAGACCGCCCCAACCGACATAATTCGACAAAATCTCCTGTTCTTCGGTAGTGGCGTTCCTGTTCTCGCTTTCCAGTTTGAACAGGGTTTCAATGGCTGCGATGTTTCTTGCGAATTTCTGCTTCGGTCCACCTTCACCGATGTTGTCATCTGTGATGTGGAAGTTCACCGCAGGAACGGGGGGAATTTCTCTGGTGGTGATGGACTGCTCAAGCTGAGCGATAATGTCCATGACTTCGGCATTCTGCCATCCGTCCACCTTGGCATAGTCCTGAATAATAGTATCCCTGCCATCCACGCACTGTACGAAGTCCAGACTCCCCGGCAGATCTCTGGTATTCATTGCACCCAGGGCTTTTCTCTGCGTGTCAGGAAGTGCATAGTAGGCTCGCAGGGCATCATCAAAAGAACTGTATTCCTTGATGTCCAGCGCACCACGCTTCTGAATGTCCTCGGCAACATAAAAATGGTCGATGAAGTGTTCCGGCTCCCGCTGTTCGGGTTCCGCACTGGCTCTGACCTGTGCGTGTGCCTTTTCGTCAGGGTAGTACCCATAGATACGGATGCACTTATGCTCCTGCTGATCGTAAACGGCAGCACCATCGTACTTGAATCCGTCATCCTCCATGGTTCCGTCCACATAGCCCTGGGCAGCTTTTTCCGCTTCCTCCAAAGTGTAGTAGTCCAGCTTATCATCGAAGCCGTTTTCAAAGTGATGGTAGGCGGCAACCAGATAGCGGGGAGCCATGCGCTCCTCGTAGCTGTTAATCATCTCAGGTGTCAGCCATTCCGGTTTGTCGGGAATCATTTCATACAGCTCACGCATCTTGGCAATCTGTGCATGGGGGTTGCCTGCCCACAGATGCTTTTCGCTGTGCTGTCCTGCACCAAGGAAGTATTCGCAATCCATACGCAGACGGTCTAACAGCTGATACTCAGGGGTGTAGTCCCTCGGTTCGGCTTCGCCCAGAAATTCTTCTGTAACGGGCTTTTCTTCGGTTTGGGCATCAACCCTTACCGCATGGTTTCTCTCGTCCTGAGAGAGCATACGCTCGAAGTTTTCACGATTCTCGGCACGGAAGATCGGATAGGCAAGGGTAGGGTCACGCAGCTGAACCTCTCTGTCCGTAATCTGCTCCACACGGAAAGCTGTATCGTCCAAATATACCGTGTCACCGACCTGATAGTTCCATGTTGGTTCTTCGGAAACAGGGGCTTCCACAACTTCGTCAGGCTCGGTAGCAGGTGTTTCAGGCTGAACCGAATCTATCGCTGCTACGGACTGCCGAACTTCTTCCAGATAGTCGTTGGCAAGCCATTCATCCGTGAAATATTCCGTAACACCTTCCGGGTCTACATAGTAGTCATCGGTCTGATTATCCCAGATTGCATACTCGCCATCCTCGGTATCAATCACTGCAAAACGGTCATAAACATCTCCCAACGGATCAGTTTTAGCTTCTTCGATAGCCTGTCGTTCCGCTTCTTCCTCCGGGCTAAGGTAGCGTCCCTTTCGCATCAGACCGTCAATTCTCTGCACCACCTGCGCCCAGGACATCTGCAATTTATCGCAGCCGCTCTTGGTGTAAGCAATACCCTTGGCATCGTGATCCTGACCGCTGTGCGTTGCACCGGAGCAGGCATGGGAATGACCACCGGTTCCGTATTCATGCTTCAGGAAGTCCATCTTTTCCTTGGCAGAATGATTCTCCTGCCAGTAGTTATAAATACGGGCTTTACCACCGGAAAAGCCGCTTCCACGGGTCAAGTCTGCATTGACTTCATCATCCGTAATGAACTGGCGGACAAGGGGCATCTGCATCATATCGGTCTGATACTCACGCAAAGGCAGATTCAGCTCATACAGCTGTTTCTGGATGAGATTCAGCTTGTGATAGTGAAAACGAAGCAGATCCGGGTTATCCGCAAGGGCTTTTCTAAATTCCGAATATTGCTGCACCAAGGTTGCGTGGAAACGGGGGTCGTCCAACTTTTCAGCCAAGTCTGCGGTTTCATCAGGGAAACCACGAAACGGTTCCTGACGGAGAATTGCCAGATAGTTGCCGGCACGGGCTTCTTCACTCAAATCGTGATAAAGATGCCACAGGGATTCTGACAGCTTCTGACGCTCATATCCGGGTGCTTCTACCAGTTCCACATTGGTTGCGAACTGACCATTTTCAAGAAGTTCTCCAATACGCTCGGCAACCGTTTCCCAAGAAACGATCTGCGCTCTGGGGCTGTCAATGGCAGAGGAACCCTTGGCAAGGTGGATACCGTCCTCGGCATACCACGCACAGATATTCCCACTATCTTCTTTCAGACCATAACCGCCGTGATAGACCTGCTTTAAGGTCTGAACGATTTCTTCCAGCGGCTTCTGCTTCATATATTCCAGTGCTACGACTTTTCGGGCTTCATCGGTATTGCTGCCAAGCAGAAGGAAATGGTCGATTTCTTCCTGGGCAAAAGAAAAAGCAGAGGGCGTAAAGCTCTCTGCTCGGTCGATAAAACTGATTTGTTCATTTTCGGAGAGAAAAAGGTTCAGACTCAGCTGTTGATAAGCTCCGTCATCACGACTTCCTCCGCCTGTGCTTTCAGGCTGTTCATGTGCTGCACCCACGCCATCTGCTGCGTTTCTTTGTCCGGTGCGGGGCTGTCCTTCAGGTACTGCTCCATCAGAAACTCTACTCTGGCTTTCGCCGTTTCCTCGATCTCCCACAGGTGCGGGAACAGGCTCTCCGTCAGAATCATGTCGTTCAGGAGCATCGGATTGTTCTGCTCCAAAAATGCTCGACGCATCCTGCCGTACTTGCCCAGAGTTTTCTCTCCCTCGTTCTCCAACTGAAGGTTCGGAATCTGATAATCTCCGACCTGTCTGTAAGTCATCTCGCTCATAATCTGCACTCCTTTCGGTAGCTTTAATCTGCTCATGTTCTCCAATCGCTTTTTCGATTTCCTGAAACATCCTTGTACTGATGGCATTCACCGCAGTGCCAAGGGCATTTACCGTCTGTCTGGTGTTAAAATCAAACACCTTCTGGAAATCCTCATGCTCGAAGTAGTTATCGGGACTTTCCACGAACCGGCAATACATCGTATAGGATACGCTGTTTGCCACCGCATTTTTGAAAGCTACTTCGATGTTGAGTTCATCATACTCCTCAAGGAAGCTGTTGGCAACGATGTCGAGAAACTGCTTTTTGTAATCGTCCCAATACTCAGCCGCCAGTGCAGATGCAATATCTTCAAGCTGTGCTTCCAGCACCCCGTCAGCGGCAACACCGAAGGTACGCTCCATCGCTTCCATGATATAGGAGCGGTTTTCAGGCGTCACCTCCCACGGTTTCAGTTCCGGGGAAGAACGGCGAACGCCGGTATCCGCCACATCAAACACATAGCGCAGATACGGTTTATCCCTGTTCATCACAAACAGGGCAATACCGGTAGAACCACGCTTTACATATCTGCGGTAGTTTTCAGCGTTCCAGTCCTCATAAGGCTTGCAAAAGGTCGCATTGGGGCGCTGAGCATAGATCATCACCTGTTCCGGATAGGTGAACTCATAGTTGCGGGACATCGTTCTCAAAAACGAAGTCCAGTTATCTGTGTTCGAGGTGATTTTCCCAATCGTTTCTTTTGCTAACCCGGAATAAAATCGCTCTTTTGCGTTCATTGTATCCCTCCAATCCTATCAATCCGGATAAAGGTTCAGCTTCTCAAAGGCGGCATCGTCCATGGCTGAAACTTTACGGAGAACCGAGTCTGCCAAAGCAAAAAGCTCTGACTCGTCCTCCGAAAGCTGTTCCTTCATCAGTGTCAGTGCTTCACGTAGCCCTGACCTTGTGCCAGGGCTGTAAAGCATCATCATGTTCCGCTCATCTTGTGTGAAATCCATCATTCAATCTCCCTTTCCGGGTGGCTCTTGGGAGGTTTATGGGAAACATCCGGCACGGACTTTTCCTTTAACTGCTCCAACACCGAAGGACGTTCCTCTAATCCAGGCGCTTTTCCGTTATTGATGATACCGTCAAGCATCCCATAATCATCTTCCATTGCCATCTCTGCGTTTTTCAGGTAGTTTTCGGACTTCATAAAGTTTTCCAGCTTCTGAAACCCGACAGAATCTACATAGTGAAAGGATACCTCACCGGCTACCTTTAAGGCTACGATGTCGCTGACCGACATACTGTGACCACGGAAATCATTCGGGTGGTCAATATTGAACTTCACATACAGATCTTCCAGCTGCCGATTCACATCCTCGGACATAGAAATGGAGCCATGATAGACCACCTCGTAACGGTCAATCTCCGGCTCCATTTCTTTCTTTTGAAGGTAGCTGTAATTTGCAAACATGAGCGGGATATTATCGTCTACATCTTCCCGCAGCTGAAGAATCGCATAAGAATCCGTGGGGCTTTCCAGAAAAGCAACCATTTTGTCATCCGGGGTGGTATTTCCGTGAACATCATCCCATTTTTCGTTTTTCATATCGGTGTCCTCCTTATCGTTCAGGCTCTTTACGTTTGGGAGAGGGACTGGCAGGCGCAGTTTTCTCTGCGGCCTGTGCCAGTTTTTCCATGACCGACTCACGCTTCGGAGAGTCGATCTTATCCAGCTGACTTTTCAGCACTTTGGCAACCTCAGTCGCAGTTTCCTCACGGGCTTCTGCAATGGCTGTATTCAGAAACTCACGATACGGAGCCGTATTACCGGCAGCAAGATCTGCCTTGATTTCTTGGATATGCGCCTGCACATCATCGACCTGATCCATATATTCATAGGGGTCGAAGTTCTCTGCAAAACGGTCGAGCTTAAAAGCAAGCTCTGCGATAGGGTCATTGACCACCACCGCCTGTCTGCCGACTTCAAAAGCCTGCTCCATGACATCTTCATAGAACATCACCCGCAGCTCCCGGCGCTCCAGTCCAAAGGATTCCAGAATATCCCGGCGGACTTCGATCATGGACAGTTCATGGTTATCGACCTGACCGCCATCAATCTCGTTATAGTTTTCATCTAACAGGGTGTAGTCATAACCATCTTCGCAGGTCTGCACCGCAAGGATTCTATCCTTTCCGACCTTCCATGCGGCTTCATCGCCCATAATTTCAGGCTCCGCCATATAGCTTGCACCGTTGCGCTCCATAATCTCTGCAAACTGGCAGATATGAAACACATTGTATCCGATCTGCGTATGATACTCGTCAATGAACGTGCAGGGCTTTACAATCGTTTCATCTGGGTAGTGAATTTGCACACAGCTACCATCGGGGATATGAAACAAATCCTTATAATGGCTGTCGATAAATCGGATTTCCTTACCATTCGGGTTGTACTCATTCGTCATTTGCGCTTTCCTCCATTATCAAATTCCATGCTGAACTTCGTTTTGCCATCTTCCGATACCTCCATAAACACGGTGGCATCAAAGGTGTTGCCCGTCCTTTCGGACTTGCAATTCTTGAGATTTACCTTGCCGGAACCAAGCAGTTTCTGTGCCGTGGCAGAAGTCATGCTCTTGCCGATGCTCGCAAAGTAGCGATTGTTTTTCCAGAGGGCAAATTTGCAAGCTCTGTTGGAACAGAAAAACGCCTTGGCTTTGTCCTCTACAGCACTGCCGCAGAGCGGGCATTTGCCGATAGAATTGGCTTCTTTCGACATCAGAACCTCAGAATCACGGATCACTTCATAGTTCTGAATCAGACCGGCAATCACATCTTTGATCTCGTCCATAAAGTCCTCGCTGGCATATTCGCCTTTTTCAATGAGCAACAATTTTTCCTCCCAATCCGCCGTCATGGATGGGGACTGAATCTGTTCCGGCATGACTGTTACCAGAGCCGTACCCTTGTGAGTCGGAATCAGGTGTTTGGTTTTCTTATCGCCTTTACGCTCCAAAAAACCGATGCGAACCAGCTTCTCAATGATACCTGCACGGGTCGCAGGAGTTCCCAAACCTTTGCGCTCCACCTCATCAGGCATTTCGTCCGCACCGGCAGTTTCCATCGCAGAAAGCAGCGTATCCTCGGTAAAGTGTTTCGGGGGAGAAGTTTTTCCTTCCTTGATTTCCGTGCCGCTGACGGTCATTTCGTCACCAACGGAAACAGAAGGAAGTGTCTGCACGTTTTCGTCGGATTTTGTCGAATCATTTTTCTGAACCAGAGCTTTCCATCCATCCTGCACAACAGTTTTGCCTTTGGCTGAAAACACGGTACCGCCACAGTCCAGCTCAATAACTGTCTCTGCGTATCGGTGCGGATCGCCAATAGCTACGCACAACCGATTCGAGATCAGTTGCAAAATTGCAAGTTCTCCTTTGGGAAGTTCATTCAAATTGCATTTTTGCAATTCTCTGGTCGGAATAATGGCATGGTGGTCTGTGACCTTTTTGTTATTCACAACCTGCTCCGCATGAATAGGTATGTTATCCACACTCGGAGAGGAGAATGTGTGGAAAGCCAGTTTTACGAGGTCGGGCAGGCTGTGCGCCATATCTTCCGTCAGGAACCTGCTGTCGGTACGGGGATAAGTGACCAGTTTCTTTTCGTAGAGGTTCTGGGTGTAGTCCAAGGTCTGCTGTGCCGTGTAACCCAGCACACGGTTGGCTTCTCTCTGTAAACTGGTCAGGTCATAGAGCGCAGGCGGCTTTTCTGTTTTCTCCTTACATTCTGCTTTGGTGACGATTGCTACAGAACAACCGTTGCAGATAGTTTCAGCTTCGGACTTTTTCTTGTAGCGTTCACTTGATGCAATAAACCCGTCCAGTCCAATCTGAACCGTGTAGAACGGTTCGGGCTTGAATGCGGAAATGGCGGCTTCCCGCATGACAGCCATAGCAAGGGTAGGAGTCATAACACGACCAACATTCAGGGTCTGCCCGTAAAGGGTCGAAAAAAGTCGAGTAGCGTTAATGCCAACAATCCAGTCGGCTCGCTCTCGACACAGTGCTGCTTCATACAAAGCATCATATTCAGCTCCAGACCTGAGATTTTCAAAGCCCTCCCTGATTGCTACATCTTCCATCGAAGAAATCCAAAGCCGCTCAAACGGCTTTCTGCACCCGGCTTTATGATACACCAATCGAAAGATCAGCTCGCCCTCACGACCGGCATCTGTTGCACACACAAGACTCGCAACATCTTCTCTGGCCATAAGTTTTTTCAGAATCCCAAACTGTTTTTTCGTACCGACAGAAACCTCGTACTGCCAGTTCATCGGGAAGATAGG
Source organism: Absiella sp. AM29-15 (assembly GCF_003434225.1). Lineage (NCBI taxonomy): Bacteria > Bacillati > Bacillota > Erysipelotrichia > Erysipelotrichales > Erysipelotrichaceae > Amedibacterium > Absiella sp. AM29-15. Next base: position 9,475 of record NZ_QVFL01000008.1, on the reverse strand, counting down.
CAGGTCTGCATAAGCCCATTTGCTGTACTTCGCATCATAGGCTTCCGGCTGTGCAAGCTCCACCAAATGCCCTACACACCAACTGACCACATATCCGTTTCCCTCTAAGTAGCCATCCTCACGCTTGGCAGCACCTAACACTTTGGCAATGCTCTGTGCAACCGAGGGCTTTTCAGCCAAAACTAATTTCATTTGCATCTGCTCCTTTCGCAAAAAATAAGCAGCCACACACCGTAGTGCATGACTGCTATGTAAAGAACTGTATTCTGTTTTAGTTCTACAAACTGGAAGTTGTCACTCTGTCAGTCGATTCTCCTCTCCCCAAACGCAGAGCTGATCCAGCACAGTCATCAGCGATTTTCCTCGTTCCGAAAGCGTATATTCCACCTTCGGCGGGATCTGCGGATACTCGGTGCGGACGATCAATTTGTCCGCTTCCAGCTCCTTGAGATTCGTGCTGAGGGTCTTGTCGGAAATGGTTTTCAGATACCGTTTCAGCTCATTGAACCGCACCGTCTCAAACTCCATCAGGCAGTAGAGAATGACCATCTTGTGCTTGCCGGAAATCAGTGACAGCGTGTAGGCAAAGCCAGTGTCCTCAAAATTGGCGTTCTCGATATAATTCTTTATCATTTCACTTTCTCCTAAGATAGTACCTATCATAATAGTCAGTACTTGAATTTCCGTTTTACTCGGTTATAATTATAAGCAGGATGAACAGTCCTGTCAATCTGATCACAAGGAGAAGTTATCATGAGAACAAAACTGAAAATCACCGAAGGCATTTTCCCCATGCCGGTTCTGATGGTTGCGACTTATAACGAGGACGGCAGCGTGAATGTCATGAACGCCGCATGGGGTACCATGCAGGAGCGGGACACCGTTGTTCTGAACCTCACCGAGACACACAAGACCGTACAGAACATCAAGGCACGGGGAGCATTCACCGTCAGCATTGCCGATGCTGCCCACATAGTGGAAGCAGACTATTTCGGCGTAGAGTCCGGCAATAAGGTCGCCAATAAATTTGCCCGCAGCGGTCTGACCGCCAGCAAAGCAGAAACCGTAGATGCCCCTGTCATCAACGAGTTCCCGATCTGCCTGGAGTGCAGGTTCATCGAGTATCAGAACAATGAATACGGATGCGGCGTCATCGGCAAGGTGGTCAATGTCACTGCCGATGAGAGCGTTATGGTGGATGGAAAAATTGATATGTCTAAGGTCAACGCCATCGCATTTGACCCCTACACCCACGGCTATTATAAAGTCACCGAGCGTGTGGGCGAAGCATTCCGAGATGGCTTAAAGCTGAAAAAGTAAGGTGTGTAGAAAAGGAGCTTTCGCATAAGCGAAGGCTCCTTCTTAAAATATGTGGATTTCACAAATTCCGGTTTGTCACTTTGTCTATGCTACAAATTATATCACATCGGTTTTTGAAAAACTACTTCTATATGTAAAGGCAACCCGAAGGCTGCCCCAGGCATCAAGCCTATCCTGTTTACACAGGTTCATTATCATCTTCATCGACGGAGCTATCTGCATCATCGTCCTCAAACTCCGGATCGTACCCATAGTCCTCGTCATCGTCCACATAATCAGCATCCGGATCAGGCTTTGCCGCTTCCTGTTCCTTCTTCTTTTCCTGGACTTTCTTGAATACGAAGAATCCGCCGCCACAGGCGAGCACAATCAGAGTGAGAATCGCCGGAAGCATATTCGTGGATTTCGGCTTTTCCTCTGGAGTAGGTTCTGTAGTTTCAGGAACCGTTTCAACCACTTCTGGCTTTGTTTCCTCAACCGGCTTGGTGAACTCTGCTACTTCCTTCTCGTCCATCAGCTTGAGCAGGTCAGCTTCATCCACCTGATTCAGAAAATGCACGGTTTCCTCGCCCTTATCATCACGGTCAATGATGATATAGAAGTAGTTTCCGTTTTTGGTAACGGCAGTAATGAATTGCTTTCCACTTTTCGTAGGTGAACCAACATCGTCAACCAGAGTCAGATTGCCGTCAGGAGTAAGGGCAGGTTCGCTTGTGTCCGTGTTCTGCATGAACGCACTCATAAACATCATAAGCAGTGCCATATCCATTTCGCTGTTCTGCTCGGCTTTTTCAATCAGTTCCAGATAGTCGCTGTGAACATAACCGTTCTTTTCGGGCACAGTGATCTGATACCAGTCACCCTCAACACCGACTACCACAACTTCCTCGCCGGGTCGGAGCTGGTCGATGATTTCATAATTCATGCCTGCACCGGTACGCACATTCAAACGGGAACCGCTCGTTACCACCTTGCCAGTTCCCATGTTATTATCCTCGGATTCCTCTGCACCGTAAGTCCATTCCTTACCATTGAAAGAGAAAACCACCGTGCCATCCTCATTGACGGTCACGGTGTAGGGAAGTTCCTCGGAAGTCTTATCTTCGGTCTTTTCAGGGACAGTTTCCACGGTTTCTGCCTTTTCCGTAGTAGTGGTTGTTGCACTCTCATCGGAGTAGGCAAACACCGTTGTCGAAAACACACCCATGCACATCGCAAGTGCCAGCAACATGGCACTGAATCTCTTAAATCTCATTCTGCGTTTCCTCCTCATTCATAGTATTGATCGTATCAGGCTTCGGAGCCATATCCGCTGCAAACATACGGAGCAGCTCGGAAAGCTGTTCGGGATTCAGGTTCGCAGCATGAACCATTTCGTGAATTTCGGAATTTTCCTCCTCACGGTATCTGCGTTCCAGGTCTTTCACCTTAGCATCCCATTCTGCCCGCTTCTTACGGGCTTTTTCAAGGTCTGCACCTATTCTGTCTAACTTGGCACTCAATCGCCATCCCTCCTTTAGTTTCTGATTCTGCCGAAGCAGTAAAAATGCTGTTGCCAGTAATTCGATTCGATAGAAGCGTAAGAAATCGGGTTTCCGCAGTGGATCATCATACCATTGCCAACATAGATACCAACGTGTGATGCGCCGGAGGTATCATAAGTGCCTTGGAAGAAAATCAAATCTCCCGGCTTGGCAGAGCTTTTGGGGATAATATCGCATACGCCCATCAAACCGTTTGCGGTCAATCGTCCAACACTCCAACCGTTGCCGCAGTGATTGATTACATAGGAAACAAACCCGGAACAGTCAAAGGAGGTGGACGGGCTGCTGCCGCCCCACACATACGGGTATCCAAGATATTTCTCTGCTTCCCGAATCATGTTGGCAAATCTTGTGTCCGTCAGAGCTTCTCCCGGAATATCATAATCGGTGTACTCGCCGCCAGGGGTGGCGTAAATGTCATTTCCGAAAATATCCGGTCTGTTGCCCCTTGTCTGAAGCAAAATTCTATATCGCTCCATATCATCTTCCGACAATCCGGAATTTGAAATTACGCTGTTCAATCCCTTATTTCTGAGCTTCACTTTCAGAATATAATATTCGTAATCTTCTTCCTCTGTTGTTGTCTCTCCCGTTTCGGGATCAGTAGAAGATGTTGTTCGTGTACGAATCTCTACTACTTCTGTGAGGGTCAGCTCATATTGTTGCTCAAACAGCCATTGCAGGGTGGCCTGCACCTCATCTCTGGTGTAGTCCTCGAATTTTACCGTCAGATATGCCGCAAGCTCGTAAGGATTGTGGTTGATTTCATCAAGGTCATACCGGTACTCGTCATATCCGCTATGAGTACGCTCGATATTATTGATTTCATTGCGGAGCGCAGCTTCCAAAGCCTTGTAATCATTGTCCGCACCGATAATATCTTCCTCTTTTGCGGTAAAAGAAGTTCCCAGAATGATCTGTGTGCCGCCTTGGAACATAGCCGAACAAGACGAGAACATCCCTGAGAGGATCATAAAAAGCAGTCCGCCAATCAAAACAAACAGAATCGTTTTAGAGTGTGTGGTGCAGAACTCCGTTACTTTCTCTGTGATGTTCTTGGCTCCCTGAGCTGCTTTGCCCGTTGCCTTGCCTGCACCCTTGGATGCAGAAGCCGTTGTCGAAGCGGTATTCTTACCGGCTTTGGCGGCAGCATATTCTTTCTTGATTGCCCTTTTCTGTTGCCAACGGGAGAACGGGTTGGAACCGGCATCGGGGTTGTCCTTTTTGAACTTCTCATACAGGGCATTTACATTTGCTTTATCTGATTTCTCCACCAGCTTTTCTGCCTTGTCGTAGGCTTTCAGCTTGTGGCTGTAAACGGCATGATCGACGGTATAGGCAGTGGATTCAACAGCCTTGGTCGTTTCCTGCACAGCCTGAACGCCGATATTATCATCCTCATATTCTGACACCGCCTGATGTGCTTTGGATGTGAGCGTGACTGCGGCACCACGGCTTGCCATGTGCTTTGCCACAGATGGGCGCTCGATTTCCGTAAACTCTGCTTTTTCAAAACGGAGCTTTGCTTTACGGGAACCGGCTGCATCTGTTTCCAGCTTTAGCTTCGGCTTTGCCTTTTTGGAAGCCAATTTGTCTGCCGCTTTTTCAGCCTTATCAACCGCCTTATCTGCACGGTCGGCAGCTTTCTTCACATGAGAATCTGCAAGGTCATCTTCGGTAAAACGGAGTCGTGTAGGTCTTTTCGCCATACATTACGCCTCCTTTTCCTGTGCCACCTCGTTTAACTTCGTGGTCATAATGCGATACAGTTCCAGATCGGTCGGGAAACGGTCAATGAACGGCAGAATCACATTGCCATAGAACAGAAGCCCTTCGCCCTCACCGGAGTTGGTTACATAGGACAGCTGATGCGGCGAAATGTTCAGCCGCTGTGCCAGAATACTTCGGTCATCGCTTGCCTGATTCAGCATATAGATGAAATCAGAGTTTTCGAGGATGTTGGCAATCTCCGGGGAACGAAGCAGGTCTTTGACATTCTGGGTAATACCGGTCGGCAATCCGCCCCATTTACGGAATCGCTTCCAGATTTCTACGGAATAGGTTGCCGTCTGTTCTTCCTTCAGAAGCAGATGAAACTCGTCAATATAATATCTGGTCGATTTACCGGCAGAACGGTTGGCAGTTACACGCCCCCAGACCTGGTCCTGAACGATCAGCATACCGATTTTCTTCAGCTGATTGCCAAGCTCCTTAATGTCGAAGCACACCAGACGATTCTGAATATCCACATTGGTTCTGTTGTTAAACAGTTTCAGAGAACCCTTAACATAGATTTCCAAGGCGGTCGCTACATGATGAGCTTCCTTTTCGTCCTGCTTCAGAAGGGCATTATACAAATCCTCAAGGATCGGCATATTCTCAGGTGCAGGATTGTCGAAATATCTCTGATAGATCTGATGCACACAACGGTCGATAACCGTCTTTTCGATAGGCTGCAAGCCATCCTTACTGCCCATAATCAACTCACAGAGGGACAGGATAAAATCGGCTTTCAGTGCTACGGGATTGTCATCCTCAGAGTAGTTCAGGTTGATGTCCATGGGGTTGATATAGTTGGTACTGGAGGAGCTGATTTTTACCACCTGACCATTGAACTTGTGAACCAGAGCCGCATATTCCGCTTCGGGGTCGCAGATGATAATATCGTCATCCGTAACCAGGAACGCATTGGTGATTTCACGCTTTGCGGAAAAGGATTTACCGGAACCGGGAGTACCCAAAATCAGTCCGTTGGGGTTCTTGAGCTTCTTTCTGTCCACCATGATCAGGTTGTTCGACAGGGCATTCAGCCCGTAATAGAGCGTTTCCTCACCATTCTGGAACAGCTCTTGCGTGGTGAAAGGCACAAAAATAGCCGTGGAACTGGTAGTCAGACCACGACGAATCTCGATCAGATTTTGTGCCAAAGGCAGGCTGCTCATTAGCCCGGATTCCTGCTGAAAATCCAAACGACGCAGATTGCAGTTATGCTTCTGGGCGATGCTCTGCGCCTGGAACACGTTGTTCTCCAGTTCCTGCTCGGTGCGCCCGGTGTTCAGCACCAGAAATGTCACCATGAACATTCGCTCGTTCTGGCTCTGCAATTCTTTCAGAAGCGACTTCGCATCTTTGCCATAGGTAGCAAGGTCAGACGGGATAATGTCCATGTCATAGCCGGAACGCACAGCCTTTTTCTGTTCCTCGATTTTGGAACGGTCAAGCTCGGTGATGGTTCTCTTGATGGTCTTAATCGCCGCAGTCTGGTCAACCGACTGGATGTGCATGGTCACGATCTGCGTGGATTCCATATCCAGAAAATCCGCCAGCATACGGTCAGACAGGTCTGATGCCGTAATTGCCAGATAGGACATCGAGCCGAAGATGCTGCCCATCTGGAAGGTGCGATTGGTCTTAAAGGCAAATGCCGTCGGAGCAATGAAGTCCTTTACAGACAGCCCGGACTCCACAAGATACTTCCAATCGAAGAAGAACTTATCGTTATCGCCCATGTGGAACATGGAGTGCATCAGATGCAGCCGCTCTTTGCCGTTCATAGTAGTGGCAATGACACCCAAACGACGAAAGTTATTGAGCAGATCGTTTTCGATATGGTTGAGTCTCGGCTTTGCCTGTCGCATGGATTCGGCTTCAATGCCGAATGTCAGGTACTTGGTTTTGGTCAAGCCGTTGTTGCCCTGCGCCAACTGCTTTTTCAGCATCTGGCTATACTCGGCACGGACAGGATTGAAGCTGTCCTTCTTGAACGGGATACGGATACTCTTTTCAAAGCTCTCAGCATCGGTACTCAGGTTCATAAAGGAAAGCTCGAAGTGAATGGAGCTGTCAAAGAAATTCAGGAAACTGCACCACTCATCGAAGATGGCAGTCTTATCTTCCTGCTGTGCCAGCTGATAGTTGATGTCCTGAAACTGAATGGTCTTGGTGTAATAGCTGTCGGTGACACGGCAGATGCCATCCGGGAACATTCTCTGAAAGGGAATGGACTGCTGTGCAGTCTGCGGAATACCGTTGTCCTTCTTTGCCTGTTCCACAACAGCTTTAATTTCTCGCTGCTGCTTCCGATTCAGATTTGCAGGCATTTTGATGTTTCTTGCCTGCGGCTTCTTTTTGAAAAACAATTCGTTCAACCTCCTTTTCCAATTTGTACTGACGCATCAAAGCGTCATAATAGTTGTCCGTCTGATAAGGGCGAACCTTGGGACGAACGAATTTAGTCTGAATGAAGTGTTCTACAACCACCTCCAACGGCTGACCATCCTTTTCATACATTGCCAGAAAGAACAACGGCAACATGACGATCATCATGGACAGTGCTGCAAGGCTCACATTTCCGGTTGCTTTCACCAGAAAGAAAATCGGCACTCCGATGAGTGCCGCCGCACCAAAGCAAAGTAACTGCCGTTTCGTCAGATTGAAGAACACTTTTGTTTTTACCCTCGTCAGGTCACGAGGTACGGGAATATACGCTGCCAAACAATTTCCTCCTTCCCTTAGTGAGCGCTGAATACACCCTTCGCAAGCGAACCGGTCTTAAACAGGGTGAAGCACAAAAGGACGGTGTAGCCCATAACACCCCAGATAGAGCCGATGATGTCATCACTGAATGCGATAGACTGAATCAGCACCGCATAAATGCCTACGCAGATCATAATCAGGAATCCCTGAAATCCGATTGCAAACAGCGAACGCAGATAATTCTGTCCGATATTGCTTTGCTCTCTGTTTCCAAAGGTGGAAAGCGGAATCGGGGCAAGGCTGACCATCAGATAAATTTCAATCATTCGACCGTAGACGATCACAAAGATGATGATTGCCAAAGCGGACATCGTGACCTGTACGATAAAGGATTGTAGGAACAAGCCAAGCAAAGGACCCAAATCCATTGCCATCAGCGTTTCTTCCAGTGTTTCCAATGCCGAAGCATCTATGGCAGTATTTCCGGATATGATACCGGCGCTTGCGTTTATAACGTGCTGTGCCACATCGAACACAGCCATCGTGATATTGAATGTGTTTGTGATTAACATGACCGCAACAAAAGTCTTGAACACCCATTTGAAGAAGATCCAGGTTTCAAAATTTGCCAGATTGTTGTGGTCAATAATCATCTGAATTAACTCATAACAGGCAATGAAGGTCAGAATCAAGCCTGCTATTGGGATAATCACTGACTCGGAGATGTTTCGTACCATGGCAAAGACACCCGGCGAAAAATTCGCCGGGGTCATGCCAACGGAGGTTGCTATCTCGCCAACCTGGTTGTTGACGGACTCAAACATCCCCGACAGATTTCCCATAATGGCTGAAACGAGCATTTCTTTCAGCCAGTCTGTGATCTGTTGGAGTATGCTGTCCAAAGGCGATTACCTCCTTGTTTGTGATTAACCGAACAGTCCGGAGAGCAGAGGAACAAGGGTGGTGCCGATGAGGGCAACACCGCCGCCAGCCATGAGCTGTTTTATCCCCAATTAGGTGTAAAACTCTGCTCGATGGCGGGCGGCGGCGTACAAAAAATCTATATGGTATTTTTTAAGAGAACCGTCCCGGC